>DASZUO010000129.1:0-12902 GCA_035547575.1 Amycolatopsis sp.
GCCGCGACCGCCTGGATCTCGACCAGCGCACCCGGTGCGGCCAGCGTCAGCGCGACGGTCGTTCGCGCGGGCGGTTCGCTGGGCCAGATCCTGGTGAAGCCGGCATTCCAGGCGGGCAGGTCGGCCGTGTCCGCCAGATAGGCCTCGAGGCGCAGCACGGCCGCCAGGTCGCTGCCCGCGCCGGCGAGCACGGTGCCCAGCAGGTCGAGGACCTCCCCGACCTGCTGCTCGATGCCCGTGCCGGCGCCGGCGAGCACCGACGGCGCCACGAGCCCCGCGGTGTAGACGAGGCCACCGTGCACGACGGCACCGGAGATCGCCGGGACCTGGCCCGGATGGCGCGCGATCACGGCTCCACCCGTTGCAGTGCCCACGGACCGAGTTCGCTGACGGCGTTCGCGCCGAGCAGCGTCAGCACGGTGCACATCTCCTCGCGCAGCAACTGGTGCACCCGCCGGACCCCGGCCTCTCCCCCCGCCGCGAGACCGTACGCGGGAAGGCGTCCGACGACCACCGCGTCCGCGCCCAGCGCCAGCGCCGTCACGATGTCACTCCCGGACCGGATCCCGCTGTCGAGCGCGATCTGCGCCCGGCCGCGCACCGCCTCCGCCACTTCCGGAAGCTGGTCGAGCGCCGCGGGTGCGCCGTCCAGCTGACGTCCCCCGTGGTTGGACACCAGCACCGCCGACGCCCCGGCGGAGATCGCGGCATCGGCGGAGTCGCCGGTCAGCACGCCCTTGGCCATCCACGGCAGTGCCGTGCCCGCCATCCGCTCCCCCAGCTCCGCCCACGTCCAGATACGTTCGGTCCGGGTGAACAGCTGGCCGAAGACCTCCTCCGGGCTGACGGCGCCACCGGCCGGGTAGTTGCCCGTGATGACCGACGGGTCCGGGTCGAAACGGTTGTGCAGGTTGCGTTCCCGCCAGCCCGCGGTCGGACAGTCGACCGTGACGCAGACCGCGTCGTAGCCCGCGTCCTCGATCCGCCGGAGCATCGCGGCGAAGTTGGCCGGCGGGCCCATCGGGTGCAGCTGCGCGATCCGTGCCGCGGCCGGTCCGGCAGCGGCGACCGCCTCGATCCCATGAGTGCCGGCCTCGGGCACGATGCTGACCACTCCCTCGGCGGCGTTGGCCCTGGCCACCGCGCAGTGGCCGTCCGGATGGAACAGCCCGTCCGCGCCGAACGGCGACGTCAACACCGGCAGCCCGAGTGGGATACCGAGGAACGTCGTGGTGAGATCTGGCGTGGTGAGCCCGGTCATCACTCGTGGCCGGTAGGCCCACCGGTCGAACGCGCTGCGGTTGCGCCGCAGCGTCAGTTCCCGGCCTGCCCCGCCGTCGAGGAAGTCCCGGACCTCCGGCGCCAGCGCCTCCCGCGCGGCGTCGACGACCTCCGACAGTGTCGCGAACGCGGCGCCGCCACTGAAGAAGCTGATCCTGTTTTCGTGGGTCGCGGTCATGCCGTCCTCTCCGGTGCTCATGCGCGTTCGCCGATCAGGAGCCGGTCGCTGACCGTGTCCTGGGAAGCGGTGATCATGTCGACGAGACCGTCGACGGTCGTGGCCCGCTTGGTCTCGGCGTCCAGATCGCCGATGATGCGACCCCGGCTCAGCACCAGCAGGCGCTCGCCGAGTGCGAGCGCGTGCTCCATGTTGTGGGTGATCATCAGTGACGTCGCGCCCAGCTCCGCGACCAGCTCACGCGTGAGGGTCAGTACGCGCGCCGCGGTGCCGGGGTCGAGTGCCGCGAGATGCTCGTCGAGCAGCAGCACCGACGGCCCGGACAGCCCCGCCATGACCATCGTCAGGCTCTGCCGCTGCCCGGCGGAGAGCAACCCGACCCGGTCGCCGAGGCGGTCCTCCAGTCCGAGCCCGATCCGGGCCAGGTGCTCGCGCATCAGTGCCCGCCGTTTCGCGCTCAGTGCGAACCGCAGCGTGCGGCGGCGTCCGCGGGCGAGCGCCAGTGCGAGGTTGTCCTCGATGCTGAGCTCCGGTGCGGTACCCGCCCGCGGATCGTCGAAGACCCTGGCGATCCGGCCGGCGCGCCGGTGGTCGGCGTGCCTGGTCACATCCGTGCCGTCGAGGCGCACGCGGCCGCTGGTCGGCCGCACCGCGCCGGAGATGATCTGGATCAGGCTGCTCTTCCCGGCACCGTTGCTGCCGATCACCGTGGTGAACTGGCCGCCGGGCAGCGTGAGGGACAAGCCGTCGAGCGCGGTCAGCTCGTCGGACCGGCCGGCGTTGTAGACCAGCCTGACGTTTTCGATCTCGAGCATCAGGACACTCCTTCCCGGCTACGCACGAGAGATCTGGCCGCCCGGCGGAGCCCGGATGCGACATACCGGTGGGCCGCCACGGCGATGACGAGGGTCAGTGCGGTGATTCCCTTGAGGTCCGCCGCGGGCAGGCCCATCCGCAACGCGCCGACCAGGATGAGCCGGTACACCAGGGTGCCGACCAGGACGCAGGCGACGATCCGGATGATCGCCGAACCGTGCGGCCGCATGATCAGCTCGCCCAGCAGGATGGCCGCGACACCGGCGACGAAGGTCCCGATTCCCATGTTCACATCGGCGTAGCCCTGGGTCTGGACGACCAGCCCGGCCCCGAACCCGGCCATGCCGTTGGCCATCACCAGCGCCAGCGTCATCATCGCCCGGTCGTCGACGCCCTGGCTGCGGGCCATCCGCGGGTTCACGCCGCTGGCGCGCAGCGCGAGCCCGATCTCGGTGCGCAGGAACAACCCGTACAGGACCAGGACGGCGATCACGATGACACCCAGCACGAGGCTGACCGTGCGGTCGCCACTGCGGCCGAAGATCGTGTCCGCGCTGAGCAGGCTGACCGTGGGGACGCCGAGGACCAGCAACGTGACGCTGAACAGCCCGATGCTCGTCACCAGCCCCGCGAGCAGGACCTGCACCTTCAGCACGCGGTGCAGCATCGCCGTGACCAGGCCGGCGACCGCCCCCGCCGCCGCACCGGCGAGCAGGGCCAGCACCGGGTCCGTGCCGGCGGTGAGCGCGACGGCCGTGGCCGCGCCGCCGAGTGCGAAGCTGCCCTCGACCGTGAGGTCGAAGTCGCTGCGAAGCCGGAAGACGGTGTAGATGCCCAGGTACGCGATGACGAGCGGGAGTCCGGTGACGAGCGTGTCGAGCAAGAGCCGTTCGACCATCACTTCACCACCGCGGTGGCCATGATGGACGGCGGTACGACGACGCCGAGCTTGTCCAGCGTCTTCTTGTTGATCCCGAACTCGACACCGTTGGGGCGCCGGAACGGCACTTGTCCGGCCGGTGTTCCGTGCAGGACGTCGACCGTCGCGTCCGCGGCCAGCGCCCCGACGGAGGGATAGTTCGGGCCGATCGTCGCGAGAATGCCGTCGACGCTCGCGTCACCGCCGGAGACGTAGACCGGGATGCCCGCCCCACCGACCGCTGACCCCACCGCGGGAAGGCCCGCGAAAACCGTCGCGTCCGGCCCGATCAGCACGGCATCGGACCTGCCGACGAGGCTGCGCGCGGCGTTGGCGACGTCGGCGGAGCCGGAGATCGTCGACTCGACGAGTTCCAGCCCGGGACGTGCGGCGATGGCCTTCTTCAGCGCGGCGACCCAGACTGTCATGTTCTGGTTGGACGGGTCGTAGACGGTGCCGAGCCGCTTCGGCACGGGCTGGATGGCCATGATCTGGTCGAGCAGCAGGGCCGGGTCCACGTAGTCGACGCTGCCGGTCACGTTCTTGCCCGGCTTGTCGAGGCTGTCCGCGAGCCCGGCGCCCACCGGGTCGCCCATGGCGAGCGCGATGATCGGCCGGTCCTTGACCTGCTGCGCGAGCGCGATCACCGCCGGCGTGCCGATCACGGCGAATGCGTCGTCGCTGGAGCCGGCGAGGTCGCGTGCCGAACTGGCGATCAAGCTCTGGTCGCCCTGCGCGTTGATGACGTCCACGGTCACCTGCTTCGGGGCCATGGCCTGGGTGAGGCGGTCCCGGAAGGCCTGCACGGTTTGGTCCACAACGGTCGCGGGAGCGATCTGCAGCAGTCCGATGTGGTAGGTGGCGCGATCGGCGATCGGGGTGTCGCCGGCCGACGCCGCGCTGTCGCATCCCGCGATCAGCCCGGCGGCAAGGCCGGAGACCAGTAACAATGCGCAAGCGTCACGCAAGGCGCGCTGCCGGGAAAGGACGGATGGGGTCACGGTCGAGGCCTCCTGAATCCACCGAGTCGAGAAAAATTTCTCGGTTCGTGCGGACCAAGCGTGCAATCCTCGGCCAAGCGTCGTCAACGAAGAGACGGGAACTTTTTCTCACGTTAACATGAGAAAGTATTCCCGTAATCTGACAGGATGGCGGTCACCATGACGAAATCTGACGCCGCGCCACCGGCCGCCGGCACTCCACGGATGCGGCGCGACACCGCGCGCACGCGCGACCGGTTGCTCGCCACGGCGGGGGACCTACTGGCCGAACGCGGCCCCACGTTCAGCCTTCCCGATCTGGCACGGGCGAGCGGCGTGGCGACGGCGACGGTGTACCGGCATTTCGCCGACGTGCACGAGGTTTTCCGCGAGTTCTACCAGCGGCTGGCCGACGAACTGGCGACCGAACTGGCGGCGGCACCCGCCGGGCTGCGCGGCCGGGACCGGTTCCAGTGGGCGTGCGGACGCTGGGTCGACCTCGCGTCCGGCTGGGGCCGCGCCGCCACCCGCATCCGGAGCCCGGCCGGGTTCCTGGAACGCGTGCGGACCGGCGACCCACTCACGTCGGCCCTGCACGCCGTCCTCGAACCGATCGTGGCGGAACTGATCGAGGACGGCGCGTGCCCGGCACAGGAAATGGACTACGCCATCCTGGTGTGGATCACCCTGTTCGACGAACGCGTCATCGTGGACCTGGCGAGCGCGCTGGACTGGCCGGGGGGCCGGATCACGAGCATGCTCTCCCGCTCGGTCCTGAACGCACTCGGCGCTCACGCGACCTGACCTTACGGCTGCCGCACTGCCGGGCGCACCACGTCGCCGTCGAACTTGGGAAGGCGCTTTGTCCACAGTGCACCCACCACTGTGCACACACCGCCGAACAAGAACACCAGTGCCAGCGGCAAAGTGGACCCGCCAAGGCGTTCGGACCACGCCAGGGCCGGGATGGGCAGCGCCGCCCCACCCAGCACGCTCGCCACCGCGAACGCCAGAGACAGGCCGGTGTAGCGCAGGCGAACCGGGAAGTGCTCGCTCATCGTCGCGCCGATCACGCCGTTGGTCAGGCCGTAGTTGAACAATCCGATGATCATGGCCAGCCACAGCAGCACCGGCCGGCCGAGACCGATCAGCCAGTAGCCGGGAAACGCCCACACAATCGTGAGGATTCCGGTGATCAGCAGTACGCGCTCGCTGCCGATGCGCCGGCCGAGGTAGGCCGCGCCGAGCGTCACCGGCGCGACGATCACCGTCGACAAGACCATGCCGATCTGGACGTCCGCCGCGGCCAGGCCGTGCACGTGCCTCGGCACGAAGGCGAGCAGGCCGGTCGCGAATGTGAGCACCGCGATGGCGGCCGCCTGCCAGTTCAGGATCATCGCCAGCATCGCCTTGCCACCCTCGCGCACCGTGACCCCGATCCCCGCACGCGGCGCCGCGGACCGGCTGATGGCGGCCTGGAACTCGGGCGTCTCCTCGATCCGGGCCCGGATGACGATACCGACGGCGATCAGCAACGCGCCGAACAGGAACGGCACCCGCCAGCCCCACGACTGGAAGGTCGCCGGGCTCACCGCGTTACCGATCACCAGCAGTGATCCGGCTGCCAGCCCGACCCCGAGCGTGGCACCGATCTGCGGAATCGCGCCGTAGAACGTCTTGCGGTGCGCCGGGGCGTGCTCGACCGCGATCAGGATCGCGCCGCCCCACTCACCGCCGTAGGCCAGGCCCTGCACGACCCGCAGCAGCACCAGCAGCACCGGCGCGACCGCGCCGATCGCGGAGTACGGCGGCAGCAAACCGAGCAGGATGGTGGCGACGCCCATCGTGCCCAGGGTGAACATGAGCCCGACCCGCCGGCCGAACCGGTCCCCGATCCGGCCGAACACGATGGCGCCCAGCGGCCGGACCACGAACGCGACCGCTTGGCTGGACAACGCGTACAGCGTGCCCAGCCACGGCTGCGCACCCGGAAAGAACAGGTGCCCGAACACGAGCGCGGCGACGAACGAGTACAGGATGAAGTCGTAGATCTCGATCAGGTTGCCGATGAGCGAGGCACCCGCGATCGTGCGCAGTGAAACGGTTCTGGTAACCCGCGAGCTTGCGAGCAGCTTGTCGTCCATGTGCTTATTCCGGAATCAGCACGGCACGGCCGCGGACCCGGCCGGCCTCGAGTTCGTCGAGCGCCGTCAGCCCCTGCTCCAGCGAGAACCGGTGGATCTCGGGGGTGAGCAACCCGGCCTGGGCCAGGCCCACCACCTCGACCAGGTCCTGGAGGGTGCCGCTGTAGGGCCGCGTCAGGCTCGCACCCCACGACAGCGACATCGCGCCCTGGCTCGTCTCGAACGTGAAATGCCCTTCGCTCAGGCCGATGGCACGGACCGCACCGTAGGGCGCGACCACGGTCGTGGCGAGAGCCAGGGTGCTGTCGTTGCCCACCAGGTCGAGCACCACCTCGGCGCCGCACCCACCGGTCGCCCGGAGAATCGCGTCCGCCGCACCCGGGTCGTCGCTGTGCAGGGCGAGGTCGACCTGGTCGCGCACGGCGTCCAGCGCCGCGTCCAGCACGTCGAGCACGATCACCCTGGCCGCGGTCACCGCCCGCAGGATCTGTACCGCCATCCGGCCGAGCCCGCCGACGCCGATGACCACGGCCGTACTGCCCGGCACCAGCAGGTGCTGGGTCTGCCGGATCGAGTGGTAGGGCGTGAGCGCCGCGTCGGTGAGCGTGGCCGCCACCGCCGGGTCCAGGCTGCCGGTCCCGACCAGCGCGGAGGCCGGCGCGACCATGTACTCGGCCATGCCGCCGTGCACTCCGGGGCTGACGCCCGGCGTGGGCGCCGGGACCATCCGGTTGCCGGTGCGCATGCAGGCATTCTGCCGTCCGGAAACGCAGGCCCGGCAGGCGCCACAGGACCAGACCGGGTGCACGGCCACGGCATCGCCAGGGCTCCAGGCCGACACGCCGGCACCGACCTCGACGACCTCACCGGCCGTCTCGTGACCGAGCACGGTGCCACTCGGCGCCCACACCTCGGACGTGTGTCGCATGTGGACATCGGTCTGGCACACGCCGGCCGCGCGTACGCGCAGGAGCACGTCGCTCTCGCCCACCGTGGGCTTGTCCATCTCGGTCAGTTCCAGCCGGGTGGGCTTGACCAGCTGCAGCGTTTTCATGTTCGCCTTCTTCGTTGAAGTGTTCAGGGAATGAGCGCGAGCTTGCCGACCACGCGACGCGAGTGGATCTCCTCCAGCGCTCGCGAGGCGTCGGCGAGGTCGTAGGGCAGGGGTTCCGGCGGCCGCAGCGCGCCGCGGGCGATGCGGCCGAGCACGTCCTTGATCAGCAGACCGTTCGCCGTGGGTTCCGCGGCCGCCCAGGAACCCCAGTCGACGCCGAGCACGGTCCGGTTGTGCAGCAGCACCTGGTTCAGCGGCAGCGCGGGAATGCCGCCCGCGAAGCCGATCACGAGGTACCGCCCGAACCGGCGCAGCGCACGCAGGGCCGGCTCGGCGCGGTCCCCGCCGACGGGGTCGACCACTACATCCGCGCCGCCGCCGGTGATCTCACGGACGGTCACCTTGAGATCCCCGCCGGCGGGATCCAGCACGGCCTCCGCACCCGCGGCCAGCGCCGCGTCCCGCTTGGCGGGTGAGGAGGCGGCCGCCACGACCCGCGCGCCCAGCGAGCGGGCGAGATCCACGGCGGCGAGACCGATCCCGCCGCCCGCACCGAGGACGAGCACCCACTCGCCGGCGCTGACCGACGTTCGACGGGTCAACGCATACGACATCGTCGCGTAGCCCTCGATCGCGGTCGCGGCGATCTCGGCCGGGACCTCGTCCGGCAGCGGCTGCACCGCCGAGGCCGCGACGACCGTGTGGGACGCGTAGGTGCCGCACAGGAAGGACATCCCGGCCACCCGGTCGCCGGCGCGCAGGTGCCGCACGCCCGGACCGGTGGCGGCGACACGCCCGGCGACGATCGACCCCGGCGTGAACGGGAGTTCCGGCCGGATCTGGTACTCGCCGCGCACGATCAGGCCGTCCACGAAGCTGACCCCGCAGGCCTGCACCTCGACGACGACCTCGGCCGGGCCCGGTACTGGTTCGGGCTCGTCCACCAGCTCGAGGCCGCTGACCGGCCCGAACCGGCGGCAGACGATCCGGCGCATCCGGATCGCTCAGCTCAGCCGGTCGCCGTAGAAGGCACGCGGGTTGTCCACGCAGATCTTCTGGCGCAGGTGCTCCGGGATGTTGACCATCGTCTGCTGCGGATCGTCGAAGTCCCAGTGCGGGTAGTCGGAGCTGAACATCAGGACCTGCTCCGCGTTGATCATGTCGAGCAGGGCGAGCAGCTGCTCCTTCTTCGGCGGCTCGACGAACGGCTGCGTCGTGAACTTCATGTGCTCGTACAGGTACTCGCTCGGGTGCCGCTTGACCCACGGGATCTCGTCGCGCAGCCCGCGCCAGTCCCGGTCGAGCTTCCACAGCAGCTCGGCGATCCAGGCGAAGCCGCCCTCGGCGATCACGATCTTCAGCTCCGGGAACCGCTCGAACACGCCGTGGCAGAGCAGGCTCGCCGTGTTCGACTGGTGGATCTGCCCGAGCATGGTGTGCCACTCGATGTAGTACGTCGGCGTGCCCGCCATCCTCGGCGCCCGCGCGTAGACGTTCTCGGTGCCGCTCGGGTGCGTGCAGACCGGCAGCGAATGCCGTTGCGCGGCCTCGTAGATCGGGTAGTAGTGCCGCTCGCCGAGCAGGATGTCATGCAGCGGCAGGAAGACCTCCACGATCCCTGGCTTGTCGGCCATCCGGTCGATCTCCTGCGCGGCCAGCTCAGGAGCCTGCGGCGCGACGACGATCGCGCCCCGGTACCGGGAGTCCGCCTGCAGCCAGCGCTCGCACATCCAGTCGTTGTAGGCGGCGGCGATCGCCGACGCGACCAGCGGGTCGGGCATCGAGCCGATGCCCAGCAGGTGGCCGGACAACAGCACCGCCCGGCCGATTCCGCCGGCGTCGAGCAGCTGCTTACCGGTGAACTCCGGATCGGTCGCCGGCGCCATGCCAGGGCGGGCGGTGTCACCACGCATGCCGCCGGAGGTGTTGATGTAGAGATAGTCCAGCGGCAGGTGGAACTGCGACGTCGCATAGCCGGACGCCCAGTCGTCGGACAGGCCGATCCCCAGACGCTTCTGCCAGGTCTTGCTCATGTAGGGCACGAGGGTGGCGAGACCGTTTTCCATGTAAGGGTGGACATCCGAGTCGACGATGCCCGTCATGCGCGGGCCAGCCGGGTTCGCCGGCTTCGTCGTTGCCTCAACACTGACCACGAGACATCCCACTTTCCACGTCGAAAACTAGGGTTATGATATCTATGGTAGAACGCCGGGTTGGAGATGTCGAGACCGAAACGCCACGCGCATCGATCCTCTCCGGCACGGGGATCGCGGATCAGTCAAACTATGATGACGTTATGACGGAGCATCCCGACGCGACCGGAAGCCGGCCGCGGGCAGCCATCCGGCGGCAGCGCGTGCCCGCCGGCACCGGCGAGCGGACCGACGTGACGCCGCGGAGCCGCAAGCCCGCGATGCCGCCGAAACGCGCCACCGTTGTCGCCCAGCAGCTGGTGAAGCTGATCCGCGACGACAAGCTGCGTCCCGGCGACACGCTGCCTCCCGAGCACGAGATGCTCGAAATGTACCCGGTGGGCCGCAACACGTTGCGCGAGGCGCTGCGCGTGCTGGAGCTGCAGGGCGTGGTGACGATCCGGGCGGGTCGCGGCGGCGGCCCGGTGGTCGCGTCGCCGGGCTCCCGGCACCTGGCCAGCACGCTGGCCCTGCTGCTGCAGTTCGCCGAGACGCCGTTCCGGGCGGTCCTGGAAACGCGCATGTACGTCGAGCCGATCGTCGCGCAGCTCTGCGCCGAACGGATCACGCCGGAGCTCGCCGAACAGCTGCGGGCATCGGTGGCCACCATGGAGGCCGGCGTCGACGACGAAGAGGTGTTCCTGGAGGAGAACCAGCGCTTCCACGAGCTGCTGGCCGCGGGGGCGGACAACCCGCTGTTCAGCTACTTCCTCAACTCGTTGCACTGGATCATCGACGGTGTCGCACTCGGGGTGAGCTACCCGAAGCGGTACCGCCGCCTCGTGCTCGATGTACACAAGCGCGTGTGCGACGCGGTGGTGCAAGGCGATGCCGCGGCGGCGGCGGACGCGATGCGCGACCACATGACCGACACCTACGGCTACTTCCGGCGCAAGTACCACCATGTTCTCGACACCACGCTCACCTGGGAGATGTACGGGAGCGGGATGTGAGGTCGCGCCCCGCGGCGCGACCTCACCCGCTCAGGACTCCGAGTACGCACCGCGGAGCAGCACCTGCTTGATGTCGGTGAACTCCAGGATGCCCTCCGCGCCGCATTCGCGGCCCCAGCCGGACTGCCGCACCCCGCCGAACGGCTCCGTCAGGCACACGCCCGCAAGGTTGATGGCGACCGAACCGGACCGGATGCGACGGGCGATACGCAATGCCTCGTCCGGGTCGGAGCTGTAGACCGACGCGGCGAGGCCGGACTTGGTGCCGTTGGCGATCCGGACGGCGTCGTCGATGTCGTCGTAGGGCATCACCACCACGATCGGCCCGAACACCTCGTCCTGCGCGATGTCCATGTGCTCGTCGACATCCCGCAGCAGCGTCGGCTCGAAGTAGTAGCCCCGGTCGAGGTGCGCGGGCCGGCGGCCACCCGCCACCACCTTGGCGCCCTGCTCGACCGCCCTCGCCAGCATCGCCTCGGTGCGCAGCAGCGCGCGTTCGTTGCCCAGCGGGCCGAAATCCACCGACGGGTCGAACGGATCGCCGACCTTGAACGCGCCGAACGCCTCCGCGAGCCGGCTCACGACCTCGTCATAGCGCTTGCGGGACACCAGGATCCGCGAGAGCGCGACGCACACCTGCCCGAGGCCGCCGACAGCGCCGGGGACCAGGGTGGGCAGTACGGCGTCGAGATCGGCGTCGTCGGTGATGATCGCCGGTGACTTGCCACCCAGCTCCAGCGCCGTCCGGCCCAGCCGGTCCGCGGTGCGCTTGACGACGTCGACGGCGACCGGGACGCCGCCGGTCATGTGCACCATGTCGATGTCGGGATGCGAGACCAGGTACTGGCTGGTCTCCAGGCCGGCCGCGAGGCAGCTGACCACGCCGCGCGGGAAGCCCGCGGCAGCCGCGGCCTCGGCGATCAGCCGCGAGGTGAGCTGCGAGTCGGGCGCGAACTTGAAGACGATCGGGCAGCCGGCGAGAAGACCGGGAATCACCTTCATGCCCATCTCGACGACCGGCCCGTTGTAGGTCAGGATCGCCAGCACGGTACCGATCGGCTCGCGCTGGATGAGCACCTCGCTCGCCGGCGAGACGCGCCTTTCCTCCCACTGCAGGGTCGGTGCGATCTCGATGGCGTGGTCCCAGATCATCTTGCCCGCGCCGGTGTTGATCATTTCGCCGTGCGACTTCGGGTAGCCGGACTCGTAGGTCCACGCCCGGTTGAGTGTGTCCATTCGCGACTCGAGCTCGTCGGCGAACCGGCGGCAGACCTCGGCGCGCTCGCTCGGGCTCATGCGCGGCCACGGTCCCTCGTCGTAGGCCGCACGAGCGGCGGCGACAGCGGCGTCGGCGTCGGCGAACGACGGCGCGGGGACGGTAGCGATCACTTCCTCGGTCGAGGGCATGACGACGTCCATCGTGTCGTCGCCGGCTGGTTGCACCCACTCACCTGCGATGAAGAGCTTGTCTAGCCCGGGAACTTCCACATCCAGGCGCGTCTTTGCGGGACTGGACATCAATGACCTCCTGAGATTCAAGGGTTGTGACGTGCAATAACTCTATATATATTTAACACAGATAATCACGCGTTGCCAAGAGGAGAGGTGCTCTGATGGACGAACTGCTCGACGAAGCCACCCGCGCGGCCCGATGGCTTCCCGACGAGGCCTGGTTTCCCGTGCTGCAGAAGGGACATCCGGCGTTCGCGGAGGGAATGGCCAGGGTCGGCGACGTCATCGCCGGCGACTCGGCGCTGCCCGGTGGCTACAAGATGCTGTTCGCCGCGGCCATCGCCGCGGTCAAACGCGATCAGCGCCTGGTCGGGCACTACCTCGGACTGGCGGCCGGGGAAGGCGTTCCGTATCGCGAGGCCGAGGGCGCCGGAGTGGGCGTGCTGATCTCCCGCGGCGTGGTGCCGCACCGCCTGCTGACCGAGGCGATCAGCGAGGTCTACGGTGCGCCGGAGAGTGACCCGGTCCGGGCCACGGCTTCGCCGAGTGCCGACGTCCAGTCCTCTTTGGACTACTTTTCGCGCTACTTCGGTTTCGTGCCGGACTATGTGGAGTTGCTCGCGAACCGTGCGCCGGTCGCACTGGAGGGCTACTTCCTGATGCGCGAAGCGGCCCTGACCGGCACCGCCCTGCCTGCCAAGATCATGGAACTGCTGCTCTGCGCCGTCAACGCCGCCGAGTACCAGGCGCGTTTCGTGATGATTCACGCGCGTGGTGCGCGAAAGGCCGGCGCGACGGAGGAGGAGCTCGTGGAGGCCTGCCTGACCGCGCTGCCGTTCGCCGGCGTGGCGTCCTGGCTTCCGGCCGCCGAGGGGATCTTCCAGTCACGGCAGGATTCCTGACCCGGTAAGCCTCCGGGGGCCGAAGGTGGCC
>DASZUO010000130.1:0-13474 GCA_035547575.1 Amycolatopsis sp.
ATCGCCTCCAGTACGGCCAGGTCACGCACCGGATCGCGCAGGTGTGTGCGGGGAAGTGCCAGCAACCGTCGCTGTAGCGCGGCGCCGGCCCGCACCATGTCGGCGACCTTCGCGCCGTCCCAGACGTGCCAGTCCTTGCCGGACCCCCACGACGACGCGGGCAGATCGACCGGCGTCCCGACGTGCCCGGCGTCGAGCGCGCCGCGCAGGGTGGTCACCCGCACGCCGGACTCGGGCAGTGCGCGCAGCACGCCCTCCAGCCATGCCGGGCCCTCGTGCCACCAGTGCCCGAACAACTCCGTGTCGTACGCCGCGACCACCAGGGACGGGCCGCCGTGCCGCTGGCGCAGTGCCCGCAGCCGGGTGACGACGCTGTCCACGAAATCCTTGACGTGCAAGCGAAGCGTCTCCTGCGCGAGCGCGGGCTCGTAGGGTGCCTTCTCGTGCGGGGCGACCTGCTTGCCGGTCACCCGCGACGGCTTCAGCCCCACCTCGTGGGCCCAAGTGTGGAAGTCCCGGTAGTTCGCGTGCCCTGGATAGCCGGCCTTCGGGGACCAGACGCGGTACGTGATCTCGAGATCGCGCCCGAAACACACGACGTCCGACGAGCCGACCGGGCGGGCGGCGGAGGTGTCGCCGTGCAGGGACGGGCCGTCGACGAGGAAGCGCTCGACGCCCGCCGCCGCGTAGCCGTCCTCCATGCCGGGAGCGTATCCGCATTCCGGCGCCCAGATGCCCGCCGGGCGGCGCCCGATGCGCAACGCCGTGTCCTCGAGGCCCATGGTCAGGGCGAACGACCGCACCCGGGGGTCGAGCAGCGGCTGGAACGGATGGGTCAGCGGGCCGCCGAGCAGCTCGATCACGTCGGAGTCCACAAGGGACCGTAGAATTGGCGAAAACCCGTGGCGCCAGTGGGTTTCGAAGTCCTCGGTCGCGGCGGTGGCGGTGAGGTACTCGCTCGCGCCGAGGTCACGCAGGCCCGGCAGCGTGCTCGCGTGCAGCCCCCGCAGCTGCCAGTGCCCGAGCCATTCGTGGAACGTGCGCAGGCAGTACGGATCGTCCAGCTGCGCCGCGAGCACCGGCGTCACGCCGAGCGTGAGCACGTCCCGGCGGCCTTCGCGGGCGAAGCGGCGCAGCAGGTCCACGACCGGCAGGTACGAGTGCGCCCACGCCTGATACAACCACTCCTCACCGACCGGCCACGAGCCGTGGTGCGCGAGCCACGGCAGGTGGCTGTGCAGTACGAGGCAGAACGTGCCCTCGTCCTGCGCGGTCACCGGGCCACCGCGACCAGGTCGAGGCTCTCGTCCAGCCGGTCACCGTGGATCTCGAAGCCGTCCGCGCGGATCGCGGCGATGTCGGAGAGCAGCGGGTCCGGCCACCGCGCCTGCCCGGGCAGCGAGCCCAGCACGACGTCCAGTTGTGCGTCGATGATCGAACCGCCGTAGCGTTCGTCCAGCGCGCGCACCGCGGGCCCGTGATGCAGCCCGTGCAGCAACTCGACCTCGAACCCGGCCTCGCGCAACAGCGAGTCCAGTTCGGACGGTGCGAGTTCCCTGGTGTGGTAGGGATTGAGCGGGGTGTCGCTGCCCGGTGTGAAAGTCAGGCGGTTGGGTGTGGTCACCAGCAGCCGCCCGCCAGGCCGCAGTACGCGACGGCATTCGGCGAGAAACCCGCCCTGGTCCCACAGATGCTCGATCACCTGGAGGTTCGCCACCACGTCCACTGTGGACGACCGCAGCGGTAGGAAGGCCAGGTTTCCCCGGACCGTCCCAACCTGGGGATAGCGCCGCGCGACGTGCGCCGTCGTCGCGTCGTCGTAGTCGAGCGCCACCACCCGCGCCGCGCGCCCGGCGATCAGCGCTGCCCCGTAACCCTCGCCGCACCCGGCCTCCAGCACCGTGCCCGTGCAGTAGGGCAGCAGCGCGCGATAGGCGGCCTCGTGGCGCCGGAACCAGTAGTTCTCCTCCGGGATGCCGGGCACGGTCCGTTCCCCCGTGAGGTGTAGCGCCGCAGCACGCGCGGATGAGGTCGTCACGTGGCGACCCTACTGGGCGCGGGCGCGGTCCAACGGACAGCCGCGACGAGGGGTTCCCGTTCAGGCGGGGGAGACCGTGATACTCAGCGCGCCGGGGCCGACGTGGGCGCCGATGACCGTGCTCGCCTCCACCACCACGAGCTCGCGCACATCCGGCACCCGTTCGCGCAACTGGTGCGCCAGTGTCAGCTCCCGGTCGCTCGGCCGGAAACACGAGATCGACAGTTCGCTCGGATAGCCGCCGGCACGTTTCGCCGCGAGCTCGGCGAGCTTGGTGAGCGCGCGCCGGGCGCCGGGCACGCGGGCGAGCGGCGCGATCTCACCGTGCTGCACGGTGAGCAGCGGCTTGATCGACAGCGCGGTGCCCAGCAACGCCGACGCCGCGCCGATGCGACCGCCGCGCCGCAGGTACTCCAGGGTGTCCACGAAGATCAGCTCGGAGCTGCTGGTGAACCGCCGCTCCGCGGCCTCGATGACCCGGTCGACGTTCGCCCCCGCGGCCGCGGTGCGGGCGGCGGAGAGCACCGCGAACCCGAGGCTCATCCCCGTCGTGCCGCTGTCGAGCGCGTAGACCGGAATCCGCACACCCTCGGCCGCCTCGCGCGCGGCGTGCACGGTCGCGGACATGCGCTCGGAGATGTGCAGGCTCACGATCGCGTGCGCGCCGGCGCTCACGGCGTCCTGGTAGGCCCAGAAGAAGGCACCCGGGTCGGGCGGCGCGGTGGTCACGCTGCGTCCCTGTTTCAGTGCCTGGACCAGCTCGGCCCTGTCGAAGCGGTTTTCGTCGTCAACCCTGTCCTCGACCCGGAGCTGCAGCTGGATGACCTTGATTCCCCACTGCTTCACGAGATGGGCCGGGAGCGATGCTGTGCTGTCGGTCACTACCGCTACGTAAGTGGACACGGTGTGGGAGGTTAGCCCGAAAGGGTCTACGCCGTGTAGTCCGTCCGCCCGGTCGGGCACTCCGCGTAGCGAGCTGGACGGCGAGAAGTACCGGGACTATCGTCCTAGTAAATTGCGAATCCGGGTGAATGCCGTCACCTCGGGGCGCCAGACACCTGGACAGTGCCCTAACGTACCGCTCAGTAGGGCTTGGTATATCCGGAGGTCGAAGGGGACCCATGACGAAGATTGTTGTCCTGGTCAAGCAGGTGCCAGACACCTATTCGGAGCGGAAGCTCTCCGACGCTGACCACACGCTGGACCGCGAGTCCGCCGACGCCGTGCTCGACGAGATCAACGAGAAGGCCGTCGAGGAAGCGCTCAAGATCAAGGAGGCCGGCGAGGGCGAGGTGACGGTGCTCTCGGTCGGTCCCGACCGGGCGACCGACGCCATCCGCAAGGCGCTGTCGATGGGTGCCGACAAGGCCATCCACGTGTCCGACGCGGCGTTGCACGGCTCCGACGTGATCGCCACCGCGAAGGTGCTGGCGGCCGCGATCGGCAAGGTCGAGAGCTACGACCTGATCATCGCGGGCAACGAGGCGTCGGACGGCCGCGCGGGCGCGGTCCCGGCGATCCTGGCCGAGACGCTGGGCCTGCCGCAGCTGACCTACGTGCGCGAGCTGTCCGTCGACGGCGGCAGCATCAAGGCCAGCCGCGAGACCGACGACGGCCTGACCCACCTCGAGGCGAACCTGCCCGCACTGGTGAGCGTGACCGAGAAGATCAACGAGCCGCGTTACCCGTCGTTCAAGGGCATCATGGCCGCGAAGAAGAAGCCGGTGGAGACCTTCACCGTCGCCGACCTCGGCGTCGACGCGGGCGAGATCGGCCTGGCCAACGCTCTGTCCACTGTGGTCGAGGCGGCCCCGAAGCCGCCGCGCCAGGCCGGACAGCGTGTCGAGGACGAGGGTGACGGCGGTTCGAAGATCGCCGAGTACCTGGTCGGCCAGAAGCTCATCTGAGGCAAGGAGACGGATCATCAATGGCTGAGGTTCTGGTTCTCGTCGACCACCTGAACGGCGAGTTGAAGAAGACCACCTTCGAGGCGCTGACCGCCGCCCGCGAGCTGGGCGAGCCGTCGGCTGTCGTGGTCGGTGCCCCTGGCACCGCGGGCAAGTTCAAGGAGGCGCTGGCCTCCTACGGTGCCGCGAAGGTCTATGTGGCCGAGTCCGACGACGCCGCGAACTACCTGGTGACCCCGAAGGTCGACGCGCTTGCGACCGTGGCCGGCCAGGCCTCCCCGGCGGCGGTCGTGGTGACCGCGTCCGCCGAGGGCAAGGAGGTCGCGGGCCGGCTTGCGGTGCGGCTCGGCGGCGCGTTGCTGTACGACGCCGTGGGCGTGAGCTCCGACGGCTCGATCGAGCAGTCGATCTTCGGTGGCGCGTACTCGGTGAAGTCCAAGGCCGCCAAGGGGTTGCCGGTCATCTCCGTGCGTCCCGGCGCCGTCGAGGCCACCCAGGCCGACGGCGCGGCGGCGGAGGAGACCGTCGCGCTGCCCGCGGTCGACGCCGCGAAGTCCGCGAAGATCACCGGCGTGGAGCCGGTCGTCGGCGGCGACCGTCCCGAGCTGACGGAGGCCTCGATCGTCGTCTCCGGTGGCCGCGGTGTCGGTTCGGCGGAGAAGTTCGAGGTCGTGGAGAAGCTGGCCGACTCGCTCGGTGCCGCCGTCGGTGCCTCGCGTGCCGCGGTCGACTCCGGCTACTACCCGGCGCAGTTCCAGGTGGGCCAGACCGGCAAGACCGTCTCGCCGCAGCTGTACGTGGCGCTGGGCATCTCCGGTGCGATCCAGCACCGGGCGGGCATGCAGACCTCGAAGACCATCGTCGCGGTGAACAAGGACCCCGAGGCGCCGATCTTCGAGATCGCCGACTTCGGTGTCGTCGGCGACCTGTTCAACGTGGCCCCGCAGCTCACCGACGAGGTGGCCAAGCGCAAGGGCTGAGCACCTGTAGAACCGGAAAGGCGGCCCCTGCCGGGGCCGCCTTTTTCCGTTTACGAAAAGTGCACAAAGTGGTCATACGGCGGGCCTCCCGTGGGTTGCCTGCGGGCCGGTACATCTCTATCCATGACGCGGTCACAGCTACTCGTCAGCACCGATGCGCAAGCCTCCGACGGCGCCGCGCGCTACTCGCTGCTCGTCGCCTCCCGCAACGATGAAGTCGTTGCCGCGCAACGCCTTCGTCACCAGGTCTTCGCCGAGGAGATGGGCGCGAGACTCGACACGCTCCACTCCGGACTCGACGTCGACCGCTTCGACGAGTTCTGCGACCACCTGGTCGTGCGCGACGACAACAGCGGTGACATCGTCGGCACCTACCGGATGCTCCCGCCGGAACGCGCCGCCGAGGCCGGCATGCTCTACTCCGACACCGAATTCGACCTCACGAACCTCGCCGGGCTGCGCGGCTCGCTGGTCGAGACCGGCCGCTCGTGCGTGCACCCCGACCACCGCACCGGCGCTGTCGTGGGCCTGGTGTGGGCCGGGATCGGCCGCTACATGCTGCTGGCCGGGCACCGCTACCTCGCGGGCTGCGCATCCGTGCCGCTGAACGACGGGGGCAGCTACGCCGCCGGGGTGTGGGACCTGATCCAGGCCAAGCACTACGCGCCCCAGGAACAGCGGGTCATGCCGCTGCACCCGTGGGAGAACGAGCACCTGCCGCGGCCCACCCGGTCGGTCCTGCCGCCGCTGCTGAAGGGCTACACGCGGCTCGGCGCGAGGGTCTGCGGCCCGCCCGCGCACGACGCCGACTTCGGTGTCGCCGACTTCTTCACGCTGCTCGACCTGCATCAGGTCGACGAGCGCTACCTGAAGTACTTCCTCGGAGTAGGCGGATGACGTCGCGGCCGGATGCCATCCGGAGGCATGCCTGGATGCCGGCGTCGCCGTGCGGGGACGGTTGCCTCACCGAGGGGGCGCCGACCGTCGCGTTGCCCCGCCGGGTGCTGCGGTTCACGGCGGCGTGCTCGGTGGTGCTGCTGGCCTTCGCGGCGTGCCCCCTGCTGATGGTGCCGGGCGTGCGGGAACGCCTGGTGCGCTTCATCTTCTCCGCGATGCTGCGGTCCTTCGGGGTGCGGCTCGTGGTGCACGGTGGCAGGGACTTCCATGATTTCCGCCGCGCGGAGGCCGGCCGTGGTGCGCTCGTGGTGAGCAACCACATCTCGTGGCTGGACATCGTCGCCGTCAACGCGGTGCGCCCGATGCGCGCGCTCGCGAAGCGGGAGATCGCGGACTGGCCGGTGCTCGGCACCCTCGTGGCGCGCGGCGGCAGCATCTTCCTCGACCGGGAGCGGCTGTCCACCCTGCCTGCCACGATCGCCGAACTGGCCGGGGCGCTGCGTGGCGGTTCGCTGGTGAACGTCACCCCCGAGGGCACGACGTGGTGCGGGCTCGCGTCGGGCCGCTTCACCACCGCGACATTCCAGGCCGCGATCGACGGCGGGGTGCCGGTGCGGCCGCTCGCGCTGCGCTACCGGCTCGAGGACGGGCGCGAGACCAGCCAGCCCGCGTTCATCGGTCCGGAGTCGCTCATCGACTCGCTGCGCCGCGTCGCGCGGTTGCGCGGGCTCGTGCTGGAAATGCACGTGTGCGAGGAGATCGCCCCTGGTCGTGCGGCGGACCGGCGGGAGCTGGCCGGGCTGGCCGAGGCGGCCGTGCATTCGGCGCTCGGCACGGTGCGGATGCCGCGGCGGCGGGGGCAGCGGAGAGAGACCCTGCTCACCTGACGGGCTCACCCTCCCGGGTACGAGACGGTCTACCCTGGATAGGCGATGACCTATCTCGACCACGCGGCGACCACCCCCATGTTGCCGCAAGCCATAGCGGCCATGAGTGAGGCGCTGTCCAGCGTGGGCAACGCCTCCTCGCTGCACTCTTCGGGCCGGCGGGCCCGGCGCATGGTCGAGGAAAGCCGCGAGGTGATCGCGGAGGCGCTGGGCGCCCGGCCGTCCGAGGTGGTTTTCACCGCGGGCGGCACCGAGAGCGACAACCTCGCCGTCAAGGGCATCTTCTGGGGCCGCCAGGCCGCCGATCCGGCGCGCAGGCGGATCATCGCGAGCGGCGTCGAGCACCACGCGGTGCTGGACGCGGTGCAGTGGCTCGCCGACCACACCGACGCGGTGGTCACCTGGCTCGACGTGGACGTGCACGGCCGGGTGCTGCCGGAAACGTTGCGCAAGGCCATCGAGCAGGATCCCGCCGATGTCGCGCTGGTCAGCGTGATGTGGGCCAACAACGAGGTCGGCACGGTCAACCCGATGGCGGAACTCGCCGAGATCTGTGCCGAGCACGAGATCCCGCTGCATTCCGACGCCGTGCAGGCCGTCGGTGCCGTGCCCATCCACTTCGCGTCGAGCGGCGTGAGCGCGCTGACGCTGACCGGGCACAAGCTCGGCGGCCCCTACGGCGTCGGGGCGCTGCTGCTCGCGCGGGACACTCCGTGCGTGCCGCTGCTGCACGGTGGCGGGCAGGAGCGCGACGTGCGGTCCGGCACGCTCGACGTGCCCGCGATCCACGCGTTCGCCACGGCCGTGCGCGCCACCGTGAGCGAACTTCCCGAGCGTGCCGCCGAAACGGCGGACCTGCGGGACGCGCTGATCGAGGCGGTGCGGCGCGAGGTGCCGGACGCGGTGCTCAACGGCGCCCCGCCCGGGCCGGAGCGCCTGCCGGGCAACGCGCACTTCACGTTCGCGGGCTGCGCGGGCGACAGCCTGCTGATGCTGCTGGACGCCAAGGGCATCGAATGCTCCACCGGATCGGCCTGCACGGCCGGGGTCGCGCAGCCCAGCCACGTGCTGCTCGCGATGGGCGCCGACGCGAAGTCGGCCCGCTGCTCGCTCCGGTTCTCGCTGGGCCACACGTCCACCCGCGAGGACGTCGACGCGCTCGCCCGCGAGATCGGCGCGGTCGTCGCCAGGGCGCGGCAGGCGGGGCTCACGGGCATGCGGAAAAAGACGCAGGATACGGAGGCATCGTGAGCGAGAATTGGCGGAGCCCCGCTCGCGGATGCCGACCGGGTGCGGGTGTCCCGCGGGATACGGAGGCATCGTGAGCGAGAATTGGGACAGGGAGGTGTGATGCGGGTACTGGCCGCGATGAGCGGAGGCGTGGACTCGGCGGTGGCCGCCGCCCGCGCCGTGGACGCCGGGCATGACGTCGTCGGGGTGCACCTCGCGCTCTCGGCGAAGCCGGGCACGCTGCGCACCGGCGCCAGGGGCTGCTGCACGATCGAGGACTCGCACGACGCGCGCCGCGTCGCCGACCTGCTCGGTATTCCTTTCTACGTCTGGGATTTCGCCGAGCGGTTCACCGAAGAGGTGATCGAGAGCTTCGTCGGGGAATACGCGGCGGGCCGCACGCCGAACCCGTGCGTCACGTGCAACGAGAAGATCAAGTTCGAGGCGCTGCTGGACAAGGCGATCGCGCTGGGCTTCGACGCGGTCGCCACCGGGCACTACGCACGGTTGTCCGTTGTGGACGGTGTGCCGGAGTTGCGGCGCAGCGCGGACGGGGGCAAGGACCAGTCGTACGTGCTGGCGTCGCTGACGCCCGAACAGTTGCGGCACTCGCTGTTCCCACTCGGCGACTCGCACAAGAGCGAGGTGCGCGCCGAGGCCGAGCGCCGTGGGCTCGCGGTGGCGCACAAACCCGACAGTCACGACATTTGCTTCATTCCGGACGGCGACACGCAGAAGTTCCTGGAGAACAAGCTCGGCAGCCGGCCGGGTGACCTGGTGGATGCCGAGACGGGCGCCGTGCTCGGCAGGCACACCGGCGTGCACGGCTTCACCATCGGCCAGCGCAAGGGTCTCGGCCTCGAGCAGCCCGCCCCGGACGGCAAGCCGCGCTACGTGCTGGCGCTCGAGCCGGTGTCGGGCACCGTGCGGGTCGGCTCGGCCGACCGGCTCGCCGTCCGCGAGATCACCGCCGACCGGCCGGTCTGGCCGAGTGAGCGGCCGCTGGACGGGCCCACGGAGTGCGTCGTACAGGTGCGCGCGCACGGCGGCACCGCGGAAGCGGTCGCCGAGGTCGCCGACGGCGAGGTGCGCGTCCAGTTGCGCGAGCCGCTGCGTGGCGTCGCTCCCGGGCAGGTCCTGGTGCTCTACCGGCCCGGCGATGCCGGGGATCTGGTGCTCGGCAGCGCCCGGATCAGCGCGACGGCCTAGTGTCGCGCGATTCCGCTCCGTTTACCCCGCCCCGCTGGGCGCCGAGGTGGCCTTGGGTGCCACATAGGCGCCGAAGGCCACCTTCGGCCCCCCCGCCGCAGCGGCGGGGAATGCTGGACCGTGTCAGGCAACCAGGAACAGCGCGACGGCCTTGGCGCGGTCACCGGTCCTGGAACGGCGGGGACCAGGCCGGATACTTCTGGAACCAGTCCGAGCGGGCCGACAGCACCGCCCACACGACCTTGCCGCCGCGCAGGTCCGGCGAGCAGCCCCAGGCCCGTGCCAGGCCGGCCACGATCTGCAGCCCGTAGCCGTCGGGCCGGCCGGTCGCCGTCTGCCGGATGACCGCCATGCGCGGGTCGGCGTCGCGCACGGCCACGGCGAACAGCCCGGCCCGGTACTCCAGCCGCAGTCGAAGGGCCGTCTGCGCGTGTTTGACGGCGTTCTCGACCAGTTCCGACGCCACGGACAGCACGTCCTGCGTCCAGCTCGTGAGGTCCCAGTCCGCGCATGTCCGCCCCACGAACTCACGCGCGAGCGCGGAACTTTCGAAGACGGGCGGGTAGCCGGCGCTCCGGCGTTTCCGCGCGGGCGGTGCCGGAATGGAAGCGATCGCCTCCCGGAGCGAGCCGAACACCGGTACGGCTCGGGCGATCGCCGTGCGACCGAGGCTCCGGCGCGGCACGCTGTCCCGTGCCACCAGCAGAATCGGGACTTCCGGCCAGACCTGTACCCGCGACCAGGCCGACGAGAAGACGGTCAGCACGGTCTCGCTCTGGATTTCGAGGTGGTCGACGTCGACGATCACCGCGCGCGGCTGTTCCACGGCGAGCTTGATCAGCTCGTCGCGAAGTGGCCGATAGCTCAGGGAGTCCAGCCGCCCGTGCAACTTCGCGATCAGGCAGCCCACGCTCTCCCTGTGCACGATCTCGACTTGGCCTGCGCCCGTCATCCGCACACACCGTTCGCGAGCGACCCTGGTCTGCACCTTCCAAAGGGTCTGTCGAAGAGGCCTACCCCCATAACGGTGGCTTCATTCACGGTTGTCACCGGTTTCTGCATCCGCGGCCCGTGCTCCTCTACTGTGGATCTCGCTCGACTGAACGCACCGACGCGGGAGGGGCCATGACCACGCTTCGTTCCAGTACCGTCGCGGATATCCTCCGGCGCAGCGCGGCCACCGTGCCGCAGCGCGTCGCACTCCGGTTCGCCGACCGGGAGTGGACCTACGCGGGGCTGGACGCGGCGGTCACCAGGGCAGCGGCCCACCTGCTGAGCCTCGGGCTCGCCAAGGGCGACCGCGTCGCGGCCTACGGCAAGAACTCCGACGCCTACCTGATCGGTTTCCTCGCGTGCGCCCGCGCGGGCCTCGTGCACGTGCCGGTCAACTACAACCTCACGGGCGAGGAACTGGGCTACCTCGTGGCCCAGTCGGGCAGCCGCGTCGCGCTGGCCGACCCGTCGCTTGTCCCGAACCTGCCCGCCCTGGACCAGGTGGTGCCGCTGCGCGACGCGGAGGGTTCGCTGCTCGCGCTCGCCGCGGCCGGCGAGGTGCCCGAACTCGACGTGGCCGTCGAGGACACCGACCTGGTGCAGTTGCTGTACACGTCGGGCACCACGTCGCGGCCCAAGGGCGCGATGATGACGCACCGGGCGCTGGTGCACGAGTACATGTCGTGTCTCGTCGGGCTGGACATCACGGCGGACGACGACCCGCTGCACGTCATGCCGCTGTATCACAGCGCGCAGATGCACGTGTTCATCCTGCCGTCGCTCGCGGTGGGCGCGGTCAACACGCTGCTGGAGACGCCCGATCCGGCGGAGATCCTGCGCCGGCTCGAGGAGGACCGGCACGGATCGTTCTTCGCCGCGCCCACGCTGTGGGTGGCGCTGGCCAACCATCCCGACTTCGCCAGGCGGGACCTGTCCGCGCTCCGCAAGGCCTACTACGGCGCGTCGATCATGCCCGGCCCCGTGCTGCAGCGGCTCCGGGAAGCCATGCCGGATCTGGGTTTCTACAACTGCTTCGGGCAGTCGGAGATCGCACCGCTGGCCACGATCCTCGGCCCGGCCGACCACGAGACGCGGCCCGACTCGGCGGGGCGGCCGGCGTTGTTCGTCGAGTTGCGGGTGGTCGACCCCGACGGCAAGGACGTACCGACCGGTGAGCTGGGGGAGGTCGTCTATCGCTCCCCGCAACTGTGCACCGGCTACTGGGGCAAACCCGAGGAGACCGAGGAGGCTTTCCGCGGCGGCTGGTTCCATTCCGGCGACCTGGTGCGGATGGACGACGAGGGTTACCTCTACGTCGTCGACCGGATCAAGGACGTGATCAACACCGGCGGTGTACTGGTCGCCTCGCGCGAGGTCGAGGACGCGCTGTACACGCATCCCGCGGTGGGCGAGGTCGCGGTGATCGGCGTGCCGGACGCCAAGTGGATCGAGGCGATCACCGCCGTGGTCGTGTCCAAAGAGGATGTTTCGGCGGACGTGCTGGTCGCGCACGCGCGGGAGAAGCTGTCGGCGTTCAAGGTGCCCAAGGCGGTGCACTTCGTCGACGAGCTACCGCGCAACGCCTCCGGCAAGATCCTCAAGCGGGATCTGCGCGCCCGCTTCGAATGAGGGGTCAGGCCGGCGAGTAGTGCCGAACCTCGTCCACAGTGGACAACTTCATCCTGCCCTGGTGGACGAGCAGGTCCAGATGGGCCGTCGTCTCCATCACCGCGAGCATCTTGTTGAACGGGTCGAGCTCGGCGAGCGTGCGCTGTCGCCGAGTCCAACCCAGCCTCAGTGCGGCCTCGTAGGCCGTGGTGGCGCCCGCGGCGATCGCCTCCGCGGTGCGGGCGAGACGCTGCTCGTGGTGCTCGAGCAGTTCGTCGACGCGCCGGTGCACGCTCGGCGACACCGGCCCGTGCGCCGGCAGCATCCGGCGGTCCGGCATGCCGCGCACCAGGCGCAGTGAGCCGAGGAAATCCCGGAGCGGCAGTTCCGACCCGCCGGCCTGGAAGCCGATCGACGGCGTGATGTGCGGCAGCACGTGGTCGCCGGTGAACATCAGGCCCGCGGCGCCGTCGTCGAACACCACGTGCCCGCTCGTGTGGCCAGGAGTGTGCACGACGTCGAGCGCGCGGTCGGCCAGGACGGTGCGCCTGCCCGGGCTGAGCCACTCGTCGGGCAGCTCCCAGTAGCCGGTATCGCGGGCCGGCGGGCCGTCGCCGACGGCTTCCCGCATTTCCGCCACGACGGCGTCCGCGCCGGACGCGCGCAGGAGTTTCCCGTGGCTGCTCAGCGGGGTGATGGCGGGGTCCGCGGTGATGCGCAGCGAGGTCTCCTCGTGCTCGCCGAGCGCGACCCGGCTGCCGAACTCGCGGCGGAGCGCGATCCCGAGCGTGTAGTGGTCGCGGTGCACGTGCGTGACAAGGAACTGGCTGACGTCACCGAGTTCCGCGCCGATCCCCTTGAGACTTGTGGCCAGCTGCTCGCGCGCCTCGGTCAGCGCCCAGCCGGAGTCGATCATGATCAGCTCGGTGCCGTCGGTGATCGCGTAGACGTTCACCGCGCGCAGGCCGTCGCTGGGCAGCGGGAGCGGGATCCGGTAGACACCTGGCGCCACGCTGTAGATCCCGGGTTCGGTCCACGAGCGTGTTTCGTCCTCGGCCAATGGTTCCACGCGACTTCATCGTCCCTTCCCTACCCGTTCGTTTACTGTGAAACGCTCAGGGTCGGGTTGTCCACACGGTCGCGTTGAGACTCGTGTCACGTGTCGCGTTCGGCCTGCTTCAGCGCGGTATCGACGGTCAGCGCGGAGGCCACGACCATGCTGGCGAGCGGATCGGCGAGGTGCCCGTACACCTCGACGACGTAGTTGTCGGCCGTGGTGAACGCCTCGGCGAGGAACCCGGCGTAGGTCTTGGTGACGCGGGCGACCTCGGCGCCGTCCCGGTCGGTGATCGAGAAGTCCCACGCGCGCCAGTTCTCCGCGCTCATCTCGCCGATCGGGGCGCCGCCGGCGGTGAAGGAGAACCGCACCTTGCCGAAGACGTTCTGCTGGCTGATCTCGCCGATCGGGGTGCCGTCGGCGCGGGTGACCAGAAACCGCGACCTGAGTGCTTTCGCCGGGCGCGTCACTTTCAGCACGACGCTGCCGCCCATGTCCCGGACTTCGAACTTGTGCGAAAGGTGCTGATCGTAATTCGTCAACAGCCGAAGCGCTTTGCGGAAAAGGTTCTGGCCGACTTCGACCACGGCACCGAGCGCCCGGCCGTGCTGGTCGAAAACACCGAACTCATTGGTCGTCTCGACCAGTTTGGCCCGCTGGTTGACCAC
>DASZUO010000131.1:0-24238 GCA_035547575.1 Amycolatopsis sp.
GCGCACGGTCCAGCCGGACCTTGCGGAACGGCGTGAACCACGGTGCGCGGGCCAGGTGCGCGGCACGGCGAGCGGCCCGGTCGCGGGTGCGGGCCAGTGCGTCGCGTTCGTCGTCGCCCAGACCGAGCCGGGACAGGAAGCGTTCCTTCAGCTCACGGCTGACCCGCGCCCAGGTGGTGACGCGGCGACGCCTGTGCCGGAGCTCGATCCCGAGCGCGAGGTGCAGCATGACCACGCCGAGCACCGGGCCGAGCGTGACCCGCGCCAGTCCCGAGATGGGGCCGGCCAGGTCGAAGGCCATGTAGCCGGACGCGGCGCACAGCGTCCACAGGATCACCCTGGCCGGACCGGGTTTGCCTGCCTCGCTACGGATTCCGGCGCGCATCGCGAAGCCGCAGGCGATCAACGCGACCTCGACCACGGCGAACATGGCGGCCCGCTCGTAGACGTTGGTGATGCCGAGCTTCTCGCCGAAGAACCGCCACGACGTGTCGACCGAGACCAGCAGCGACATGAACGCGACGAGGTAGAAACCGCGCGAGCCCTCCGGCGGCCGCCGGCTGGCCGCGGCGGGAGCCTGCTTGGCCTTCGGGGTCTGACCGGTGGGCGTGTCGGTGGACTCCTCGGCCGGAGCGGCCTCGGGCTCGGGGGCCTCGGTGACTTCCGCGGTGCGGCGACCGTCCAGTTCGGTCAGCATCTCCACTGACATCCGCGGCAGTTCGCCGGTGTCGCCCATCCCCCGTTCCGCTCGCCACGCGGTGACGTACCCGGCCACCGTGGACCGTTCACGTTTGGGGTGGGTCACGACGCCGTAGGTCATGAGAAAGGCCAGGACATCGGACGTCGACGGGTGGACGAGGGTGTCGCAGGCGTAGCGGACGCGCTCCTCCATCGTATTCAACATCACCAAGCGGGCGGCGTGTGCCGCGCTCTCGAGGACGTCCGCCGAACCAGCCTGCTGCTCGCTCTCGGTTTCCATGTAGTTGTCCTTGTTAAGTTCTCATCGGTGGGGGTCGCGAGCATAGCGGGTCCCGGCATGATCCGGAATGGCCCCCTCAATCACCGAGCGAGATGGCTCCCTCCGGGCACGCGTTGAAGGCCGCGCGCGCCTCGTCCTCGAGTTCGGGCGGGACGTCGGCTTTGACGATCACGGAATGGCCACGATCGTCGTCGGTGACGAGCGAGGGCGCGAGTTCATAGCAGCGTCCGTGGCCCTGGCAGAGCTCGCTGTCGACGGAAATGCGCATTCTGATGAGACCTTTCAGTATCTTTGCGGGGTTCCGCACCCAACCGCACTGTCGCGAGCGGACTACGCCCACTCGATCGGCAGGTAGTCGATACCGCGCAGGGACGAACCGTTCCATTCCAGTGTGACGCCCGGCTTGACGCGGTACCGGGGAATGCGCCGGTGCCATTCGCGCAGCACGGTCCGCAGCTCCATCCGGGCGAGGTGCGAGCCGAGACAACGGTGCGGCCCGCCGCCGAAGGAGAGGTGCCGCTTGTCGCCGCGGCGCAGGTTCACGGTGAGCGAACCGTCCGTGTCCGGGTCGAGGTTCGCGGCCGCCAGCATCGGCAGCACGAGCGTGCCTGCCGGGATCGGGACGCCCGAGATCTCCGTGTCCCGCAGCGCCCGCCGCGTGCTGGCGCCCTGCACCGGCGTCTCCCAGCGCAGCAGCTCCTCGATGACCGAGTCCAGCGTCTCGGGCTCGTCGGCCAGCATCTGCTGTTCCTCCGGATGCTCGGCGAGATAGCTGATGATGCATTCCAGCGAAATGGTCACCGTGTCCAGGCCGGCCGCGAGGAGCAGGAACAGCGTGCGGGCGATCTCGTTGTCACTGAGCCGGTCCCCGTCGATTTCCGCGGTCACCAGGAACGAGATCAAATCGTCACGAGGGTGCACCCGCCGCTCCGCCATTTCCGTGGCGAAGCGCTGATAGATCTCCCCGGCCGTCTGTGCCTGTAGCCGCAGGCCCGCTTCGACGCTGCCGGCGACCACCTCCGGCCGGATCATGATGTCCTTCCACCGCACCAGCGCCTGCAGTTCCTCCTGGGGAAGCCCGAGCAGGCTCAGGAACGTGGAACACGGCAGCGGCACCGCCAGTTCCCGCGAGAAGTCGCATTCACCCTTGTCGATGAAGGAATCGATGATCTCGTTGACGTGCGCGTTGACCGCCGGTTCGAGTTCGGCCATGCGGCGCCGGTTGAACAGCGGGTCGAGCAGTCTGCGGTATTTCGCGTGCAGCGGCGGATCCACCCCCAGCGGAATCACCGGCTCCTCACTGCCCATGATCCCCATGTCGTTGGAGAACAAGTCGGTATCGCGCAGAACGCGCTCGACATCGGGACGTTTCAGTACCTGGACGTTTCCGTCCGCCCCCTCGTCGAAATCGACGGGGCTTTTCGCCCGCAGCCGCGCGAAATATCCGCGTGGGTCGGCCGCCCGTTCGCGCGCGAACGCGAGCCGGCGCTCGTTGATGGCGGCATCTGGCGATTCGTCGTTGAAGGTGGTGCCACTCGCGGCCATGGTCGGGCTCCTTGATCAGCATCGCATCCGCTGCCGAGGCGCCGCCCGGTGGTGAGCGTTACGGTAAGGCTTCCGACGCCTCCTTCGAGAAGCTAGCAGTGACACCGGTCACAAGCAATAGTCGCCGCTCCGGCGTCGTGCCAGCGCCGTGTTAACCTTTCACGGTGCAGCGCCTCATGACGTCCCAGCGACTCGTAACCCGGCGCGCCGGCTGAACCAGGCCGCCGGCGCGCAGTGTCGGCGATCGCGCACACGCGGCATTCTCTCGGGACCTGGCCCGGATCCAGCCAGTTCTCTCACTCGTGGAGATCCGCCATGTCCCTCGCTCATCCGTCTCTCGACGCCCCGGCCCGCCGCTCGTCGATGCTGTTGCGGCGCCGCATCGCCACCTACTTCACCGGTGGTGTCGAGGAAATCCCCGGCCTCGTCGGCGCGCTGGCGCAGCAGGGTCACCTCGTGCACGAACTGTCCGTCGACATCCGCGACGGGGTCCGGGAAAGCAGCATGGTCTGCACCGTGCTGCTGGCCGCCGAGGAGATCGACGGCTTGCTGGCCTGCCTTCGTGACCTTGCCGCGGTCGTCTCGTCCGAACTCGCCTGAGCTGCGGCTGGCAGCGCTGGCTACCGGGTGAGCTCGCTTGGGTCGAGGCCGCGGTCGATGCCGTGCGGCACAACGGTTTGGCCTGGTTCGAGGGCGAGCTTGCGGTCGTCGAGGTACACGTCCACGAGGTCGGGTTCGAAGGACACCCAGTCCGACACCGCGGCGACCTCCGGCCACGCGTCACGGTAGGACCAGGCGGCCCGCTTGCGCCCGCCGATGTCGTAGTAGCCGGCCAGCCCCTTGTACGGGCAGAACGTCTCGCCCTCGACCTCGGTCAGCGCCGCGGCGTCGATGTCCTGGCGGGGGACGTACCAGCGTGGCGCGAAGCCCGATTCGTAGAGCACCAGCGGCCGGCGCGTGTCGGCGACGACCCGGTCCCCGTCGCGGACGACGAGGTGCCGCGACGTGTGGCGGATGTCGATGCGGTGGTACGGATCGGCCGCGTGCCCGACGATGCGGTCGTCCTCTTCGTAGAAGGCCTCCATCGCCCGCCACGCGAACGCGACCCGGTCCCGGAGGACGTCCGCGTATCCCGGCAGGCCGGTGTACTGCCACGCGGCGTGCTGCGCCTGTGCGTCGCCCGCGTGCACGCCGAACCACGCCACTGGACCCAGTTCGCGATGTTCCGTCGTGCGTGTCTCCGGTTCCAGAACGCGCTCGCGGATATCGGCACGCGGGAAGTACGCGACCGGGTAGCGCCCCGGCTCGTGCAGCAGCACGACATCCTCGCTGTCGGCCACCCACTGGCCGCCGAACCGGACGCGCATCCGGCGGCGGAGCGGCTCGGCGAACAGCAGCCGCTGCGGTAAGGGCGCTTCCGTCAGGAAGTGGCCGATCGACCGGGTCGCCAGTGCTCCCTGCTGCCATGCCAGACCCATTGTGTTCTCCTTTGCTCGATTACGCGGCGAGTGCCACCGCGCGGGTTCGTGCGCTCGTGATGACCCCGCTGAGCGTGGTGAGGTCCTGCGGACCGTCGTGACGGCGGCCGTTGACGAAAAAGGTAGGCGTGCCCGCCACTCCGCTCAGGTCCGCCGACTCGATGTCCCGCCCGACGCGGGCCGCGAAGCGGCGCCGCACCAGATCGGCCCGGAAGCGGTCGATGTCCAGCCCCAGCTCGCGGGCGTAGCCGACGAGCGTGTCCGGATGTAGCGCGCGCTGGTTGGCCAGTAGCAGGTCGTGCATCGGCCAGAACGCACCCTGGTCCCCCGCGGCCTCGGCGGCCTCCGCGGCGAGTTGCGCGTGCGGGTGCACGTCGGGAAGCGGCAGATGCCGCCACACGTAACGGATATCGGTGTTGCCCGCGAGCAGTTCCCGAGCCGTCGGCGCGACCATCCCGGTCCACGGGCACTCGAAGTCCCCGTACTCGACGACGGTCACGGCGGCGTCCTCCGGTCCGCGCACGTGGTCACGGGCCGGGTCGACCGGCGGCACGAGATCGGTCAGGTCGCGCGCGGTGCCCAGCAGCGCCCGGTTCCGCACCGCCTCGGGCAACGCGGCCGTCAGCCGATACACGACCAGGCTCAGCGCGGACGCGCCGAGCGCCGCCAGCAGCACACCGAGCTTGGCCTCGTCCAACTGCGGGCCGGTGAAGGCGAGACCGGCGATCAGCAGCGACACGGTGAACCCGACGCCGGCGATCGTGCCACTGCCCAGCACCGCCGCCCACCCGACCGGCGGCCGGGCCGCTCCCCGGCTGAGCCGGGCCACGAGCCAGGACGTGCCGAACACGCCCACCGGCTTGCCGACGACGTAGGCCGCGACGATGCCGAGCGTGATCGGCGCGGTGAGCGCGTGCGCGAACACCTGTGTGTTGATCACGATGCCGGCGTTGGCCAGCGCGAACAGCGGAACGACCACGAAGCTGGTGACCTGGTGGAGCGAGTGCTGCATGCGGGCGTTGGCCGACAGCGTCGCGCTGAGCCCCTTCGCCGCCGACGTGGCGAGCTCCGGCGTGGGCTGCTCCCGGAACAGGCGCACCAGGGTGGTCGCCTGCTCCAGCGCATCGCGCCGCGGGACGTACGCCGAGGTCGCAAGGCCGACCGCCAGCCCGGCGGCGACGGGGTCGACGCCGCCGGCCAGCAGCCCGCCCCACACCGTGACGGCGAGTGCGACGAACACGGGCTTGCGGTGCCGGTCGCCGAGCCGCCGGCTCGCCAGCACCCCGGCATACGCGACAGCCGCGACGACGAGGGCGAGCGGGCGGAGATCGGTGCTGTAAGCCACCGCGATGACCACCAGCGCGACGATGTCGTCGACGACGAACACGGTCAGCACGAACGTGCGTATCCGCTTCGGCGCACCCCGGCCGACCACGGTGAGCACGCCGAGGGCCAGCGCGGTGTCGGTCGACATCGCGGCGCCCCAGCCCGGCGCGCCAGGGCCGCCGCCGTTGACGGCCAGGAAGATCAGCGCCGGGATCGCCATGCCCGCCAGCCCGGCCGCCGCGGGCAGCACCAGCCGACGACGTTCCCGCAGGTCGCCCAGATCGATCTCGCGGCGGGCTTCCAGGCCGACGACGAGGAAGAACAGCGTCATCAGGCCGCTGTTGACCCAGCCACGCAGGTCGAGCGACGCCGACATCGGCCCGATCCGCACGGTGAGCACCCAGCTCCAGAAGGCGTGGTACATGCCGGGAACGGCGTTGGCCCACAGCAAGGCCAGCGCGACGGCGGCGACGAGGACGCCGGCGCTGCCCGACTCGGTTCGCAGGAAGGAGCGCAACGGACGCATCGCGCCGGTCGACATCATCATCGCGACTAACCCCTTTAACCAACTTTGATGGTTATACTGAAGCACGTCGTAGTATGACCTGTCAACCGTCGAAGGAGACGAGCGTCATGGCACGCTTGCTGTCACTCAACGTCGGGATGCCCAAGGACGTCCCGTGGCAAGGCCGGACCGTCCACACCGGAATCTTCAAGTATCCCGTCGAGGGCCCCCGGATGGTCCGCACGCTCAACGTCGACGGCGACGGGCAGGGCGACCTGGCCGGGCACGGCGGGGAGATCCGCGCGGTGCTCGTGTACCAGCGGCAGTCCTACGACTACTGGCGCGATCGGCTCGGGCGAGATGACCTCGAATACGGGCAGTTCGGGGAGAACTTCACCGTCGACGGCCTGCCCGACGACGAGGTGCACATCGGCGACCGCTACCGCATCGGCGGCGCGGAGTTCGAGGTCACCCAGCCACGCGTCACCTGTTTCCGGGTCGGCATGCGCCTCGGCGAGCCCGCGATGCCGTCGCTGCTGGTCTCGCACCACCGGCCCGGCTTCTACTTCCGGGTCGTCACCGAAGGCCAGGTGCGGGCGGGCGACGAGATCGTCCGCACCCGGATCGGCAGGCATGAGCTGAGCGTCGCCGACACCGACGCACTGCTGTACCTGCCCGATCGCGACACCCGACGGCTCCGCGATGCCGTGGACATCCCCGCGCTCAGCCCCGGCTGGCGGAGTTCGTTCCACGACCTGCTCGACCGCCCGGCGCCGGCCGGACCCAGCGGCTGGCCCGGTTTCCGGCCGCTGCGGGTGTCCCGGATCGAGCCCGAAAGCGCGACCGTGACGTCGATCCACCTGACGGCCGAAGACGGTTCCGCGCTCCCCCGGCCCAAGCCCGGCCAGTACCTCACGGTGCGCGTCGCCGGCGCCGCGGACCCGGCACCCGTGCGCAACTACTCGCTGTCGGCCACCCCGTCCGGCACCGAGTACCGCATCGGCGTCAAGCGCGAGGCCCACGGGCTCGTCAGCACGTACCTGCACACGGGCCTGCACGTCGGCGACACTATCGACGTCGCCGCGCCGCGGGGCGATTTCGTGCTGTCCGAAGAAGATCACGACACCACGCCCGTGCTGCTGCTGTCCGCCGGTGTCGGCGTCACCCCGGTCCTGGCGATGCTGCACGCGCTCGCCGAGGCCCGCAGCGGGCGCGAGATCTGGTGGCTGCACACCGCGCGCTCGGCCGCCGAACACGCCTTCGCGGCCGAAGCGCACCGGCTCCTGACCGGCCTCGACCGCGGCCATGAGCGCATCTTCTACACGGCGAACGGGCCGCGCCCCACCCGCGAAACCCTCGCCGCGCTCGGCGTGCCGACCACCGCGACGGCCTACCTGTGCGGCCCCGGCGCCTTCATGGCCGCCATGCGCGAGGCGCTCGCCGATCTCGGTTTCGACGCGAGCAAGATCCACGTCGAACTCTTCGGCGCACTCCCGGCCATCAATCCCGGGCTCACCGCGACCACGCACGCCCCGCCACACCAGCCGCCGGGTCCGGCCGGCACCGGACCCCGGATCACCTTCGCCCGCAACGGACTCACGGTGCCGTGGCGCGAGGACTTCGGATGCGTGCTCGACCTCGCCGAAGCCTGCGACGTGCCGACTCGGTGGTCGTGCCGCACGGGCGTGTGCCACACCTGCCAGACCGCGGTGCTCTCCGGCGGCGTCCGGTATCGCACCGACCCGCTGGAGCCACCGGATCCGGGCACCGCGCTGATCTGCTGCGCCCTGCCGGAAACCGACGTCGTGCTGGACCTGTGATGGTCGACGTCCGCGACGGCCAGATCGAAACCGCCACCTGGAACCCGACCACCGGCTGCGACCAGGTGAGCCCCGGATGCGACCACTGCTACGCGCTTACCTTCGCGAAACGACTGAAGGCCATGGGAAATCCCGGCTACCAGCGCGACGGCGATCCCCGCACCAGCGGCCCTGGCTTCCGGCTGACCCTGCATCCCCAGCGGCTGGACATTCCGCTGCGCTGGCGCCGCCCGCAGCTGGTGTTCGTGGACTCGATGAGCGATCTGTTCCACCCCAAGGTGCCCGACAGTTTCCTCGCCGAGGTACTGGCCACGATGCATGACGCCGGCCGGCACACGTTCTTCGTCCTGACCAAGCGACCCGAGCGGATGGCTTCGGCACTCGCCCGGCTGCAACCACGTCCGCTGCCGAACGTGTGGTGGGGCGTGACGATCGAAAGCAACGCCTACGTCCATCGCGCCGACCGCTTGCGCGCCACGCCCGCCGCCGTACGGTTCCTCTCGCTGCAACCGTTGCTGGGGCCGGTTCCCGACCTCGACCTCACCGGCCTCGACTGGGTCTACGTCGGCGGCGAGTCGGGCCCCGGCAGCCGGCCGATGAACCCGGCCTGGGTGCGCCCGATCCGCGATCGCTGTGTCGCCGCGGGAATCCCGTTCCTGTTCAAGCAATGGGGCGGCCGTACCCGCAACGCCGGTGGCCGGACCCTCGACGGCCGCACCTGGGACCAGATGCCCTAACCGACGCGGCGCGGAAGCCGCGCCGCGACCACGATCGTCACCACGGCGAGGGCGGTCGCGACGCCGAAGGCCAGTGTCATCCCGCTCAGCTGAGCCGGCGCGGCGGCGACCCCCTCGGCGACCAGGTGCGTGGTGCGTGCGGACATCACGGTCACCACGAGCGCCGTGCCGAAGGCGGCGGCGACCTGCTGCAGCGTGCCCAGCATCGAACTGCCGTGCGAGTACAGGTGCGGCGGCAGCGCGCCCATGCCGAGCGCGAAGACCGGGGTGAACGTCGCCGCCAGGCTCACCATCAGCAGCACGTGCAGCCCGAGCACCTGCCAGTACGGCATCGTCGCCGAGACCTGGGTGAAGCCGGCGAGGGCGAGCACCGTGCCGATCGAGCCGGGCAGCACCAGCGGGCGGCTGCCGTGACGGTCGAACACCTTGCCCACGGTCGGCCCGAGCAGTCCCATCGCCAGCCCGCCCGGCATCACCAGCAGGCCGGTCTCGAGCGGGCTGAGCCCACGCAGGTGCTGCAGGTACAGCGGCAGCAGGATCATCGACCCCATCATCGCCAGGAACCCGATGACCGTCAGCGCCAGCGACAGGCCGAAGGTCCGGTTCTTGAGGGTGCGCAGGTCCAGCAGCGGCACGCCGCCGCGCTGGAGCTTCACCTGGCGCAGCACGAACACCACGATCGACGCCAGCCCGACGCCGACGATCGCGAGACCGGTGCCGATCCCGCCGCCGGCACCGAACCGGCTCAGCCCGTACACGAGACCGCCGAAGCCGAGCGCCGCCACCGCCACGCTGAACCAGTCGATCGAGCTCACCCGCGGCTCGCCGATGTTCTCGACCTTGCGCAAGCCGATCGCGGTCACCACGGCCGCGATCGGCAGCACGACCACGAACAGCAGCCGCCACGAGCCGGCCTGCAGGATCAGCCCGGACACGGCCGGCCCGAGCGCCGGCGCCACGGACATCGCGAGCGTCACGGTGCCCATCACCCGGCCGCGGTCCTGCTCCGGCACCACCGTCATCAACGTGGTCATCAGCAGCGGCATCATCACGGCGGTGCCGCAGGCCTGCACGATCCGGCCGGCCAGCAGTATCTCGAAGGACGGGGCCACGGCCGAGAGCGCGGTGCCGGCGAGGAACACGCCCATCGCGAGCCCGAACGCCTGCCGGGTGCTGACCCGCTGCAGGAACCAGCCGGTCACCGGGATCACCGCGGCCATCGTCAGCATGAACGCCGTCGACACCCACTGCGCCGATTCCTCGGCGATGCCCAGCGAGTCCATCAGCCGCGGAATCGCGTTGATCATGATGGTCTCGTTGAGGATCACGACGAAGGTGGCCAGCACCAGCAAGCGCACCACGGCCGGCGTGCGGCGCGCCGTCACGGCCGGTCGTTGTTGGATCACAGCTGACATGGCGCACCTCGTCGGTTCGGGGTCGGTTACGCCCATGCAGACCGGCGGCCCCGGCGAAACTCATCGCGACCCCGCAGTTCAGCGCGCCCGGAGCACCAGGTCGTGGCCCGACTGGCCGGGCGCGCTACCGACGTGACGCCGCGACGGCCAGCGTCGTGAACGGCAGCGTGAAGGAACCGCCGAGCCGGTCGATCGCGGCACCGGCCGCGTCCAGGATCTCGGCCAGCTTGTCGGCCGCGAGGCGGGTGAGCCCGCCGGTGGTGGGCATGAAGTCGAGCCATTCGTCGCGCGTGTAGGTCCGCTCCCACTCGAATCGCCACTGCTCGGGGGCACCGAACGCGTGCGACTGCTCGAATCCGCCTGCGAACGTGGCGAACATGGCCCGGTAGATGTCGGCGCTGTCGTGCTCCTGCCTGCCCCCGAACGGGTAACCGGGCAGCACCCGCCGGGTGACCTCCGCGATAGCGTCGGCGACCTCCGGCGGCGGTGCATACACGTGTGCGAACACGGCGAGCAGCCCGCCGGGACGCAACACCTGCGCCGCCTTGACGGCGCCCGCGACCGGATCGACCCAGTGCCACGCCTGCCCCGCGACGACGGCGTCGAAAGCCCGTCCGGCCGCATCCCAGTCCTCGAACCTCGCCACCTCGACCTCGACCCCGGTGCGCCGCGCGAACTCGGCCATCCGCACATCGGGGTCGACGCCCAGCACCCGGCAGCCGGCCGCCTGGAACTGGCGGGCCTCGATGCCGGTGCCGCACCCGACGTCCAGGAAGTCGCGCCCCGGACTGGTGGCGACGATCCGGGTCACGAGATCGTCGGGATAGCGGGCCCGTGCGCGGTCGTAACGTTCGGCGTCCCTACCGAACGATTCGGCCATCTGCCTGGCCCGGTGAGCCCCGGGAAGAGGTTGGTTCCCCGCTGAAGTGGTCATGCGCCCACTTTAGTGGGCAAGTGCCCACATGCAACCGGGTAGCCGTTCGCGGGAAGCGAAAAGGACAATGGGCGTATGCCTACCGGAGTCCACCTTCGCGACGCGCGCCGGCAGTTGCTCGACGCCGCCGAGCGCGTCCTGCTGCGCGACGGGCCGAGCGGACTGACCAGCCGCGCGGTCACCGCGGAGGCGGACGTGTCCAAGGGCGTGCTACACCGGCACTTCGCCGACTTCGACGGATTCCTGGCCGAACTCGTACACGAGCGCATCAGCCGGATTTACGACCAGGCCGGCGTGCTGTGCCGGACCGCCGGGACGGGCACCGTCGCAGGCAACCTCGCCCGCGCGCTGGTGGATCTGCTGGATCCGGTCTTGGTGGCGATCGTCGGCCTCGTCATCTTCCGGGACGAACTCCGTGCCCGTCTGCGGCAGACCAGCCAGGCCCAGGGCCTCCCGGTCCTGGCGGAGGTGACCGCGATGATCGCCGCCTACCTCACCGAGGAATGCGAACTCGGGCGCATCGCCGCAGACGCCGATGTGGACTCCCTCGCTCTGGCGTTGACCGCAACCGCACACCTGATGTTCGCCGGTCAGGACACCGGCACGCCCAAGGCGGACGGGATCCACACGGTCGTGGAAACCGTCCTCGCCGATGTGATCCAGCGGCGACTGCTCTGATGTTCGAACCTCAGCATCCCGCGTGGTCGATGTCGCAGATCAGACCGTCCACTTTGGGCGTTCCCCAGCCGGTGACGTAGTCCCAGCCGGGTGTGGTGGCGTACAGGCCGTTGCTCGCGGGCAGCCCCGTGGTGAGGTCGGTGGAGCTGACGTCGAAGTAGTCCCGCGACTGGCTCGCCGGATCCTTGCCAACGCGGTAGAGCGCGTAGTTCGCGAACCCGTTGCCGCCCGGCGATCCCGACGCGCCCTGGATGCGCGCCCACATGCCGGCCCACAGCGGGGACGACAGCGACGTGCCGCCGCCGACGGTGGCCGTGCCGTTGGAGATGATCGAGTAGCCGTTGGTGAGCACGTCACCGGACTGCGCGGACACGTCCGAGATGCCGCGGCACACGGCGAGCGGGTCCGTGACGCAGTCCACCGCCAGGCCGGGCGTTCCCTGCTGATACGAGGGCGCGGCGTGGAACAGGGTCGAGCCGCCGCCCGAGAAGGCCCAGCCGTACTCGCGGCTGCGGTGCCCCGCGCCGTCGGTGTACAGCACGGTGCCGCCCACGCCGACGACATAGGGCAGCGACGCGGGCGAGTTGGTCGCGGGCACGCCCTGGTTCAGCACGCCGTTGCCGGCACCGATGATCGGCGCGATCACCGCCGGGCACGAGGACCCGGTGTCGCCGGTCGAGGCGAACAGCGTCTTGCCCTCGATCGCGGCCTGTCGCAGGATCTGCGTCCACGTCGCGTCGGAGTTGTTGCCCAGCCCCTGCGCGACGGGCAGCGATGGGGTGAGCAGCGGCTGGCCGGCGATCGGGCTGACCACCGGCACGGTCTCGCACTCGCCGTAGCTGGCCGAGGCCTGCTTCGGGCCGGTGCTGTCGTCGGTCCACTGGCTGAACACCTTCGTGACGTCCGCGTCGGACAGATCATGTCCGAAGTAGAGCGTCAGGCCGGAGGTCCGCGGGGCCATGCCGGTCGAGGCCTGGGTGTCGATGTTCCACTCGATGTGGCCGGAGTCGTCGGAGAAGTCGGTGTCGCCCGCGGGATGCTTGACCGTGACGGGCACCTGGGGCAGGCCGAACTTGCTCTCGAACGCCCGCAGGTCGGTGATCACACCGTCGGTGCTGCCCTCGCCGAAGATCGCGACCGGCTGGCCCTGTCCCTGGTAGGCGGCGGGCTGCTGGTAGACGCTCCACAGGTCGGACGGTGTCGTGACGCCGGTGCAGGTCCCTTGCAGGCAGGTGTCCTGCGCCGCCTTCGCCGGGGTGGCCATGCGCTGCAGCGTGTTCAGCCCGATCACGTTGGTGATGCCGAGGCCGTAGGGCAGCACGGGTGCGGCCGTGTTGGCGAGGAACGTGGTGCCGCCGTAGCCGAACCGCTGGATCGGGGTGCCGAACAGGGCCGAGACCTGTGCGGCGGTGCCGCTCAGGCTCACCTGGTCGCGCGCCGCGGACACCGTGCCTGCCCGCAGGCCGGTGCTGGTCAGCCAGGCCCGCGCCTGGTCCAACCGCGACTGCGGGACGCCGAACCGGTCGGCGAACTGGGCGGGCGAGAGGAACCGGCGGAAGTCCGGACCGCCCGGCGTGTGCTCGGCGTCCAGGAGTGCCTGCTCAGCGGCGGGATCGGGCCGGGCAAGGGTGACCACCAGCGACATGGGCGTGCTGCTGGGCGCCGCTCCGAGTGCGGTGGCGTTCGCCAGGCCGGGCAGCACGTTCTGCGTGACCATCGACAACCCCGACGCGGACGCCACCGCTGACACTCCCACGGTAGGCAGCACCGCCACCGCACCGAGTGAAACCAGGACCCTGAAACCTCGCCGCCACCGCCACATCGGCTACCTCCTGTGTCGTACTCGTGGGAGGTTTAACGAGAACGGGTGATGATGGTTACCCATTCGCGTCAGAGAGACAAATGGACATTCGTACTTTTGCTGGCGCGTCCCCGGGTTCTCGTGGTCTGATATTTCGCGGTCGGGCGCAGCGGTGAGGGGACCGGGCTTGAGTGAGACATGGCAGGTACCCGGGTTCGCCGAGGTGGACGTGCTCGGCACCGGCGGGTTCGGCCGTGTCGTGCTGGCGAAGCACGAGACCACGGGGCAGCTGGTCGCGATCAAGTACCTGCGTGCCGAGTACGTGGCCGACCCGCGGATCGCCGGCGGGTTCCGGCGCGAGGCGTGGCTGATGCGCGGGGTCTCGAGCCCGCACGTGGTGCGGTTGTTCGACTTCGTGGAAACGCCGCAGGGCGCGGCGCTCGTGATGGAAGCCGTTCCCGGCGTGTCGCTGCGGGCGTTGCTGGCGGCCGAGCGGCTCCTGGCACCCGAGGCGGCGCTGACGATCCTAAAGGGTTCGCTGCTCGGTCTCGCGGCGGCGCACGCGGCGGGCGTGGTGCACCGCGACTACAAGCCGGGCAACGTCCTGGTCTCGCGCGAGGGCGGCTCGAAACTGGTCGACTTCGGCCTGGCCACATTGGACGGCCACAACGGACTGAGCGCCGGGTCGCCCGCCTACATGGCGCCGGAACAGTGGGCGGGGCAGCCGGGCATTCCCGCGACGGACGTGTACGCGGCCACGGCCGTCTTCTACCAGTGCATCACCGGCCACCGGCCGTTCGAGGCGGACACCAGCGAGCAGCTGCGGTCACTGCACCAGTCCGCGCCGGTCCCGCTCGACCGGGTCCCGGAGCCGCTGCGCCCGCTGATCGCGCGGGGCATGGCCAAGGACCCGGCCTGGCGGCCCGGCACCGCGGCGGCGTTCGTCGCCGAACTGGAAGCCGTCGCGCGCGCCGCCTACGGTCCGGACTGGGAGCGGCGCGGCTGGCAGCGCCTCGCCGCCTCGGCGGCCGCGCTGACCGCGCTGACCCCGCTCGCGCTGCTGGCCACGGCCGGCACTGCCGCGGCCCCGGTCACCGCGGCGGCCGGGGCCGGGACGGGAATCGCCGCCGCCACCGTCGGCAAGATCGTGGTCGCGTTCCTCGTCGTCGGCGCGCTCGTCGCCGGCGGGGTCTTCGCCTACACCCAGCTGACCGAGCCGAAGCGGCAGACCGAACTGGCCGTGACGGTCCAGACCACCGCCGGCCAGGAACCGGGCCTGCCCATCACCTACTCGCTGCAGTACCCGCAGGTCTCCGGGCACGCGGATGCCGCGGCGCAGCAGCGCATCAACGACGCGTTGCGCGCACCGGTCGACGAGCGGCTGCGTAATGTGCGCTCGACGGTGGCCGATCCGGACATCCTGGAGCGGGTCCGGAGCGACGGCGACACCGTCCACATGCGCACCACCGCGACGGTCACGCTGCGCACCCCGCAACTGCTGTCCGTTCGCTACGACCATGATCTCGACTCGTCCGTGCTGTCCCACACGAGCTGGCGGTTTCCCGAGACCGTCACCATCGACCTCGTCGGCGGGAAGGCTCTGGGCCCGCACGACATGTTCCGGCCCGAGATCCTGACCGCCGACGGCATGGCCGAGCTGACCCGGCGGCTGACCCCGCACACGCAGTACGGCGAGTTCTGCCGGCGCCCCACCGTCGGCTACGAAGACGGACCGCGCGTGTCCATCGACGCGGCCGAAGCCGTCGAGGGCACGAAGGAGCACGTCCCGGGCGCGGACATCGCGTTCACTCCCACCGGGGCCGACTTCCTGGTCATCTGGTACCGCCTCGGCTGCATCACAGCGGCGGGGCAGGAAACGGTGACGCTGGCCTACGACGAGATGGCGGACCTGTTGCTGCCGCAGTTCCTGACGATGCTGGGCCGGCAGGCTCCGGCCGCGTCGCGAACGTCGGCCGCGCCGAGCGAGCAGACCTACACCAACCCCCGGTTCGGCTTCTCCGCGCTGATCCCCGGCGGCTACACCGCCGCGGCCTACACCCCGGCGAACGGCGACGGCATGACCTACACCAACGCCGCGCTGGGCGCGACGTACACGGTGTGGGCCGCCAACAATACGCAAGGATCGACCGCGCAGGACATCCTGACCGGCATCACGCGCGACGTCCAGGCCCAGGGCGGCCAGGTGACGTCCCAGTCCGCAGGCGACGGGACGTACACCGTGTCCGGATACCAGGGCGACGGCCGCATCTTCTACGAGCACGGCTTCGCCGGCCCCGATTCGACGGCGGCGTTGCGGTGGGTCTACCCGCGTGCGAACAAGTCCAGTTTGGACACACCGGTGACCAGGACCGCGAAGGCCTTCCAGCCGGGGGACCTCGACCGACCACACTGAAGGGACCCCAGATGGCGCACAGCTACTACATCGCCGCGCACCCGGACGACGCGCTGATCTTCCGCGGGCAGCAGGTGTTCATCGACCAGCACACGCCCAACGTGCAGATCGTGCACATCACCACCACCGCCGGAGACGCCGGGCGGACCGACGGGTGGTGGCAGGAGCGTGAACAGGGCACTGTGGCCGCGCTCAACGGCACCATGGGCGACCCCGCCGTCACCACGGAATCCGTGACGGTCGGCGGCCGCCTGCTCACCCGGCGCCGCGCGGCGAACTGGTACCTCTACCCGCTGCGCCTGCCCGACGGTGGGCTCGACGGCCAGGGCTTCGGGCACGGCTCCCTCACCAAGCTGCAAAGCGGGCAGATCAGCTCGCTCACGCCGGTCGACAGCACCCCCGCCTACAACGGCTGGTCCGCGGTCGTGTCGACCGTCAGGGCGATCATCGCGAAGCACCGCGGCGTGGGCGAAACGCCGTGGGTCAACACGTCCGAGCCGAACCACACGCTCAACCCCGGCGACCACCCCGACCACTACGCCACGGCGGACGCCGTCGACACCATCGCCGGGACCGACGGGCTGAACGCCTGGTACTACGTCGGCTACGACACCGAGAACCGCCCGCCCAACGTCGGCGGGTTCGACCTCGAAGCCAAGCGGTTCCTGTTCGCCGAGTACGGGTGGCAGACCGGCGGCCCGAACGAGCAGGAGTGGGCTTGGTGGGGCGGGCGCGACTACGGTCGCGCTCGCTGACGCATCAAGAATCCGGCCGGCAGGCGGACCCGGAGCAGCCGGGAACCTTGCTCCTCAGGCCGGATCGCCATGACGGTTCAGCGCCGCCCCCACAGCCAGTTCGAAAATCTCCCGCAGCTGCGGGAAAAGGTGGGCGTTGGTGGTGGGCGTGATCTGCGCACTCGCGGTCACCGCGACGGCGCGGCTGCCGTCCTGCGTCGCGGCGGTGAACTGCGTGTAGCCGGCGGTGTTGCCGGTGTGGCCGAATACGCGGCCGTAGCGCGTGTCGTAGCGAAACAGGGCCAGCCCGGCGGAGTTACTGTGCCGTTCGTTACTAATCCGACCACAGCCACGGCTATCCGGCTTGCGTAGCAACGGTTTCGTACTGCTCGGGGTCCGCCTACTTTTGGTCGGATTAGTAACGCCCGGCCCCGGCGGTTCGGAACTGCCGGGCCGGAACTGGAACTGCGCCCGCTGGGCGGCGCGGTTCGTGGTGTCGCCCCGGACGTAGCCGCGGATGAACCGGACGGTGTCGGCCGGGGTGGACACGACCCCGCCGGACGCCCAGCTCCAGCCGGCCGCGACGAGCGTGCTCACGTCTTCGGGCGGCTGCTCGCCGACGTCGTAGCCGTGCACGAACGGGGCGGGCATCGCGGATCCGTTGGGCAGGCTGGTCTCCCCGAGCCCCAGTGGGTCGAGCACCCGCTTGCGCAGCACGTCCTCGTAGGAGCCACCGGCGGCGGCTTCGCACATCAGCGCGACGAGGATGTTGTCGGTGTTGGAGTAGGAGTAGCGCGAGCCGGGCGTGAACTCCAGCTCGGGAGCGTCGACATAGGTCAGCAGTACGCGGTGCGGCGGCGGGTTCTGCAGTGCCGCGAACAGCGCGGTGCGGAACTTCCCGGTGTCGCTGAAATCGGGAACGCCGCTGGTGTGGCCGAGTAGCTGGCTCAGCGTGACGCGCGACCATTCCCGGGGAAGACCGTCGAGCCAGCGGCCGATCGTGTCGTCGAGCGACAGCCGTCCGCGGGCGACCAGCGCGAGCGCGGTCGCGCCGCTGAACGCCTTCGCCACGCTGGCCAGGCGGGTGTGATCGGTGACCTTCGGCGGCCGGTGCCCCCGCAGATCGGCGACACCGACGGTGTGCGATCCGCGTCCGAACGCGACAATGATCGCGGGCGGCCCGCCGGGGGTCTCGTGCAAGCGCCGCATCGCGTCCAGCAGCGCTTTGTCCACAGACGACATTTGTGAGGCACTGGCCATCGGAGTGGCGAGGCTCCAGCCACCCACAGCGAGCACGGCGGCGGCCGTCCCCTGGCTCAGCACCTGTCTTCGTGACAGTGCCATGTGATGGACAGTACCCCACCGGCGGCCCGCACCAGAGGCGAAAGAAGGCGGCGGATTCCGTTGTCCCGCCGTCGGTTTATCACAACCAGTCCAGTGTGGACGTCCGGTCAGGAGTCGCTGACCGCGTCGATCAGGCCCCACTCCAGTGCGGTGGCCGTGTCGACGGGGTGCCCGGTCAGGGCCATGAACAGGGTGCGCCACCTGCCGATCCGGCGCGGGATGCTGGCGGTGCCGCCCGCGCCAGGGATCAGGCCCATGGCGACCTCGGGCAGCCGGAACGTGGTGTCCGGGTGCGCCACCACCCGGCCCGCGAACGCGGGAAGCTCGATCCCGGCGCCGACGCAACTGCCGTGCACGCGCACCTCCACCCGGTCGGCGAGTTGGTGCAGCATGCGCCCGGCGCCGCCCCGCGTGCGGACGTAGTGCGCGGTGGCGAGGTCCGGGGTGGTGCCGAACTCCGCGAGGTCGCCGCCGGCGGAGAACGACGGGCCAGCGCCGGTGAGGACGACATCCTCGATGCTCGGGTCGAGCAGGGCCAGGCGCAGCGCCTCGACCAGCGCGTCCCGCAGTTGCCGTCCGTAGGCATTGCGGCGTTCGGGCCGGTTCAGCGTGATCAGCAGCCGGGCACCGTCGCGGTCGACCAGCACCGGCTCCTGCGGCGCCGGCGGGGGCAGCAGCCGGTCACCGCGGCGGCGCAGCCACGCGGCGAACTCCGGGCCACCGAGCAGGGTGGAGTACGCGAACGACTCGACGTCCAGCCCCGCGGGCACGTCGCCGGTGCCGGCCCGCAGGACCTGCTTCAGGGCGAGCGCGGCCTGCGGGTTCTCGGCCGCGGCGGCGTGCAGTGCGGGCAGCGCGGTGTCCGGGTCCGCGACGACGAACTCGGGTCCGGTGCCGGGCCCGACGGTCACGTCGAGCGGCGCGGCGAGTTCGCGGCTGGCCGGGGAACGGGTCGTGAGGCCGATCAGCAGCCGGTCGCTGGCCTGCGCCGCGGCGATGACGGCCGGATCGGGCGTGTCCAGGTCCACCACGAGCAGTGGATCCACGATCTGCCCGTCGTCGTCGAGCAGCCGGGCCTCCACCGCGGCCGGAGTCGCCAGTTTCATGAATACAGCCTTCCCCGGCAGACCGTCGCTGCCACCATCTTGGCATCCATTGTGGACAAAGCTTCCTCGAGCGGAACGTGCAGCAGGCACAGGTCCGCGGGCGCACCGACCTCGATCCGGCGCGGTGAGCCGCCCGGATCGGCCAGCGGCGTCAGCATCCCGGCCAGTGCCTCGCCCGGCGGCACGCGCTCGTCCGGCGACAGGTCGCGCCGCGCGGCAGCGGCGATCGTGCGCCACGGGTCCTCGCTGGCGAACGGCGCGTCGCTGCTCGGCACGACCCGCACACCGCCGCGCCGCAGGCTGGCGTACCGGTAGAGATCGGCGTGCTCGCGCGGTGGCACGTCGCGGCGGTACTGCCCGGCCCGCTCGGTGACGAAACCGGGCTGCGTCACCACGACGGCACCGGTCGAGGCGAGCAAGGGGATCAGGTCCTCGCCGGCCAGTGCCGCATGCTCGATGCGGTCGCCCAGCAGCGGCCCCGTGTCGGTGAGCACGGCCAGCGCCAGCACGAGGGATTCCCGTGTGACGGCGTGGATCGCGACCGCGCGCCCGGCCGCGTGGGCACTGCTGACCTCGGCGTGCAGTTCGTCCCAGTCGGGCGGTTCGTGGTCCGGCCGCAGGATCTTGTGCGGCCCCACCGTCATCCCGGCCGGCAGCGCGGCGCCGGTGGGCGCGCCGAGCAGGTGCAGGCGCTGCGGCAAGGCGGTCAGCAACGCGATCGCGTCGCCGGACAGGTTCGGCGTCGCGTCGGTGACCCCGGTGATGCCCAGCGCGGCCAAGCGGCGGCCGGCCGCGGCCACATCGGGCGGCTCCTGCGCGCCCAGCCGCTCACGGATCAGCGCGTCCTTCCGCCAGAACTGCCCGGTCTCGTGCTCCGGTATTCGCAGTTCGGCGAGCGCGCGCGAGTTCAGCATCCACAGCGCGCCGCCGCGATGCTGGATTCGCACCGGGCGGCCGGGAACGAGCCGGTCCAGCAGGTGACGGTCGAGCATCCCCGCGACGCTCTCGTGGTAGCCGATGCCGCGCACCCACTCCCCCGGCGCCGCCCGCAACGCCGCCGCCAGGCCGTCGAGGTCGGTCACCTCGGGCGGGCCGCAGCGCACGGACCCGGCCGCGGCGGCCAGCGACAGGACGTGGATGTGGTGGTCGTGCAGGCCGGGCAGCAACGCTCCGCCGCGGGCCTCGACCACCGTCTCCCCCGGGCGAGGGCGCAGGCGGCCGATCTCGGCGATGCGCTCGTCGCCGATCCGCACGTCCACGACCCGGCCCTCGACCTGGGCGCCCAGCACGATCACAGCATCTCCCGCAGCACCCGCGCGGTGTCCACGCCGAGCTCGGGCGCGCGGCCCGCCGGACGGCGCGGCTCCGGCGCGGCCGCCACCACGTCGCCGGCCTCCGGTTCGCCCACCATCGTGGCCGCGATCTGGTCCCGCATCGCCAGGTCCGCGAGCCAGCGCCCGCCCGCGAGGCGGCACGCGACCGCGACCAGCGCGGCGTTCACCCCGGTGACCGGGTCGGCGATCGCGTCCCCGCACGGCGCGGGCGTGCCCGTCTCCGGATCGAACGCGAGCAGGCCGCCCGCGAGCGCGACGTCGTCACCGAAGCCGACTGCGTTCGCGTCCCGGCCGTACGCCGTGATGCTGACCCAGCACTTGTCGGCCGCGCACGCCAGCACCTCGTCGGCGTCGATGCCCAACTGCCGCAGGGCACGCGGGCGGGAGCCCTCGATGACGATGTCGGCGGCCTCGACCAGCCCGCGCAGCGCCCGGCGGCCCTCGCCCGTGGTGAAGTCGACCGCGACGGACTCCTGGCCGGCGTGCAGCAGGTCGTAGAACTCGCGTGGCCCGGAGCGGGCGCCGTCCGGGCGGTGCGTGCTCTCCACTTTGATCACTCGCGCACCCAGCAGCGTCAGCAGGTGCCCGCACAGCGGCCCCGCCCACAACGACGACAGGTCGACCACCACGGCCGAGCCGAGCGATTGCGACCGTCCTCGTTCTCCGTTCAGCACAAACGGTTCCGGACAGTCCACACTGGACCACGCGGCGGCCGGGAGGCCGAGCATCCTGGCGCGCTCCACCAGCGGCGCGGTTTCGCGCCCGCGCAGGATCTTCTCGAGCGCGGGCCACGGATCGGACACCGGCTCCTCCAGCCAGGCGGGCAGCAACTCGATGTCGGTGTCCCTGGCGAGGTTCACGCCGAGCCAGCCGTCCGCGCAGCGCAGCGCCCGCAACGCGCCGCCCACCGACCGGGGCGCGTCCCGCCGCCACCCGGCCAGCGCCGCCCGCTCGGACAACACGCGCGCGCCGGGCAACGTGGCGCCGGTGAGCAGTTCGAGCGCGTACAACGCCCCCCGGACCGCGCTCGCCGCCGCACCCGGCGGCACCAGCGCAGGCCCGTCGCGGCGCCCGGTCAGCGCCATCGCACCCGATTCGGCCCAGTCCCGCAGCACGCCGGTGTGCTCGGCCGTGGAGTCGACCTCTGCCCCCAGCGAACGCAGCATGCGCGCGGCGTGCCACGCCGCCGCGCCGCCGCCCGGCACGGCAACCCGCACACCTGCCAAAGGCCCTGTCACACCCCCATGATCGCACCCTGCCGTGCGGGCCCCGCTCGTGGCGCACGGGATCATGAAGGGCCCGCACGGCACCGGGCGACACACCCGTCGAAGCTCATTCTTGATTCATTCCAGAAAATGCGGCAGACTGCGGCTGTGCCGACAACCACGGACTACGAGCGCCTGCTCCGCCGGGCCGCACTACGGGTCACGCGCCCCCGGCTGGCGGTGCTCTCCGCGGTGCACAACCATCCGCACGCCGACACCGCCAGCATCATCGGCGTCGTGCGCGAGGATCTCGGCGACGTGTCCCACCAGGCCGTTTACGACGTGCTGGGCGCACTTCACACCGCGGGGCTCGTGCGCCGCATCGAGCCACCGGGGTCGGTGGCCCGCTACGAAGCACGGGTCGGGGACAACCATCACCACGTCGTGTGCCGGTCATGCGGCGTGATCGCCGATGTCGACTGCGCCGTCGGCAGCGCGCCCTGCCTGACGGCGTCCGACGCCCACGGGTTCGTCATCGACGAGGCCGAGGTCATCTACTGGGGCCTGTGCCCCGACTGCACCACCGCTACCCAATCAGATTCCCGGAAGGATTCTCGTGTCTGACAGCCCGAACGCAGAAGTCGGCGAACTGAACGTGGAGAGCGCGGGCGGGTGCCCGGTCCACACGGGACGCTTCGCGCACCCCACCGAGGGCGGCAGCAACCGTGACTGGTGGCCCAACCAGCTCAACCTGTCGATCCTGCGCAAGCACTCGCCGGTGTCCAATCCCGAGGGCGAGGACTTCGACTACGCCAAGGAGTTCCAGACCCTCGACCTCGACGCCCTGGCCAGGGACGTCGACGCGGTGCTCACCAACTCGCAGGACTGGTGGCCCGCCGACTTCGGCCACTACGGCGGCCTGATGATCCGGATGGCGTGGCACAGCGCGGGCACCTACCGCATCGACGACGGCCGCGGGGGCGCGGGCGCCGGCATGCAGCGCTTCGCGCCGCTGAACAGCTGGCCGGACAACGGCAACCTGGACAAGGCCCGCCGTCTGCTGTGGCCGGTCAAGAAGAAGTACGGCCGCAAGATCTCGTGGGCCGACCTGATGATCTTCGCGGGCAACCGCGCACTGGAGACCATGGGCTTCAAGACCTTCGGCTTCGCCGGCGGCCGCGCGGACGTTTTCGAGCCCGACCCGGACGTGTACTGGGGCCCGGAGCGCACCTGGCTCGGCGACGAGCGCTACAGCGGTGACCGCGAGCTCGAAGCACCGCTCGCGGCCGTCCAGATGGGTCTCATCTACGTCAACCCCGAAGGCCCGAACGGCAATCCGGACCCGCTGGCCTCCGCCCGCGACATCCGCGAGACATTCCGCCGGATGGCGATGAACGACGAGGAGACCGTCGCGCTGATCGCCGGCGGCCACACGTTCGGCAAGGCCCACGGTGCCGGTGACGCCGACGCCAACGTGGGTGCCGAGCCCGAGGGCGCCCCCATCGAGGACCAGGGCCTGGGCTGGAAGAACAGCTTCGGCAGCGGCAAGGGCCGCGACGCGATCACCAGTGGCCTCGAGGTCACCTGGACGCCCACCCCGACCAAGTGGGACAACACCTTCTTCGAGACCCTGTTCGGCTACGAGTGGGAGCTGACCCGCAGCCCGGCAGGCGCCAACCAGTGGGTCGCGAAGGACGGCGCCGGCGCGAACACGGTGCCGGACCCGGAGACCAACGAGCTGAACCGCCCGCCGACGATGCTCACCACGGACCTCGCGCTCCGCTTCGACCCGGTGTACGAGCCGATCTCGCGGCGTTTCCTGGAGAACCCGGACCAGTTCGCCGACGCGTTCGCCCGCGCCTGGTACAAGCTGACCCACCGTGACATGGGCCCCATCCAGCGCTACCTCGGCCCGCTCGTGCCGCAGGAGACCCTGATCTGGCAGGACCCGGTCCCGGCCGTGGACCACGACCTCGTCGACGCGGGTGACGTGTCCGCGCTCAAGGCCAAGATCCTCGAGTCGGGCCTGTCGGTCGCGCAGCTGGTCTCCACCGCGTGGGCGTCGGCCTCGACGTTCCGCATCGGCGACAAGCGCGGCGGCGCCAACGGTGCCCGGATCCGCCTCGAGCCGCAGCGCGGCTGGGAGGTCAACAACCCGGACGACCTGGCGCTGGTGCTGCGCACGCTCGAAGGCATCCAGGAGTCCTTCAACAGCTCCCAGAGCGGGAACAAGAAGGTCTCGCTGGCCGACCTCATCGTGCTGGGTGGCGTCGCCGGTGTCGAGCAGGCCGCGAAGAACGCGGGCGTCGACATCGAGGTGCCGTTCACCCCAGGCCGCACGGACGCGACGCCGGAGCAGACCGACGTCGAGTCCTTCGTCCCGCTCGAGCCGAAGGCCGACGGGTTCCGCAACTACCGCGGCAAGGGCAACCGCCTGCCGAGCGAGTACCTGCTCATCGACCGCGCGAACCTGCTGAACCTGAGCGCACCCGAGATGACCGTCCTCGTGGGCGGCCTGCGCGTCCTCGGCGCGAACTATCAGGGGTCGTCGCTGGGTGTTCTCACGTCCCAGCCGGGCGCGCTGACCAACGACTTCTTCGCCAACCTGCTCGACATGGGCGTGGAGTGGAAGCCCACCTCGGAGGACGCGGAGACCTTCGAGGGTCGTGACCGCGCCACCGGCGAGGTCAAGTGGACCGGCAGCCGCGTCGATCTGGTCTTCGGCGCGAACTCCGAACTCCGCGCCGTCGCCGAGGTCTACGCGGCGGACGACGCGAAGGAGAAGTTCGTCCGCGACTTCGTGGCCGCGTGGGACAAGGTCATGATGCTGGACCGGTACGACCTGGTCTGATGTTTCGGTGATCGCGGAGGCCCGCACCGGTTT
>DASZUO010000132.1:0-37760 GCA_035547575.1 Amycolatopsis sp.
GCGGACGGCCGCGACCCCGCGCAGGTGCGGCGGGCGTTCGACGAGGCGACGGGCGAGATGGGCGGTGTGGACGTCTGCGTCGACATCGTCGGGTTCGCCACCTATGACTCGATCCTGGACGTGACCCCGCAGGACTGGGACGCGCAGATCCGGGAGAACCTCAACCACGTCTTCTACGTCTGGCAGGAGGCCGCCCGCCGCATGGTGGCCCAGGGCACCGGCGGTTCGCTCGTCGCCATCTCCTCGGTCGACGGCACCGTCGCCGCGGCGTTCCACACGGCATACGGTGCCGCCAAGGCGGGCGTGATCTCGCTGGCCAAGTCGTTCTCCCATGAGTTCGGCAAGTACGGCATCCGGGCCAACACCGTCGCCCCCGGCAACGTCGGCAGCGGCAACATGGACCAGCCCGCGGGCCAGTACGACGTCAACGGGATCAACCCGCTCGCCGCGCCCCGCGCGATCGACATCGCCCGCTCGGTGCTGTTCCTCTGCTCGGAGCTGTCGGCCCGCACCGCCGGGCAGACCCTCCTCGTCGACGGTGGCGCCACGACCACCGAACTCTGGGGGATCACCGAAGCGATGCTGCCCACCCTGCGCAAGGGACTGCCGTAGGCGGCAGGACCGCCGTCGCGACGGACTCCCGCTTCGGACCGGCGGGAGTCCGTTACCCTTGCCGCCAACCAGGTCCCGTCCGGAAGGTCATCGACGATGTCCGCTCCCAGCCACGCCGATTCGCAGCCCGCCGGTCCACCCGCCGCGGGAGCCGCCCGCCCCGCCGCGGCCGACCTGTCCGACGCGGCGATCGAACGCTGGCCCTGGATCGTGTCGGCCCCGACCGTCGACCGGCTCCTCCGGCTCCGGGCCGAACGCACCCCGGACGCCCCGCTGCTGATCGACGAGTCAGGCACGACGCTGACCTGTGCGGACGCCGACCGGCGCGTGTCGAGGGTGGCCGCGGCGCTGGCCGCGCAGGGAATCTCGGCAGGCACCCGGGTCGCGTGGCAGCTCCCGACCCGGATCAGCACGGTCCTGGTCATGCTCGCACTGCGCAGGCTCGACGCCGTCCAGGCCCCGGTCATCCCGCTGTACCGCGAACGCGAGGTCGGGGCCGCGCTGGAGACGAGCCGGGCGGAGTTCCTCCTGATCCCCGGCACCTGGAAGGGCGTCGACTTCCGCGCCGTCGCCGACGCCGCGGCGGCCCTCGCCGGGTGCGAGGACCTGCGCGTGCTCGAGATCGGCCACGACGCTCCCGAAGCCGATCCGGAGCCGGCTCCCCTGGCATCGCCCGACCCCGACGAACCGCGGTGGATCTACTTCACGTCCGGGTCGACCGGCCGGCCGAAGGGCGCGCTGCACTCCGACACGACACTGTTGGTGACGGCACGCTCGTTCGGTGGTATGGGCGAGCTGAACAAGGTGCCCGGTGAGATCGGGGCGATGGGGTACCCGGTCGCCCACGTCGGCGGCATCGAGTACCTCATCGCCGCCCTCGCCTGCGGCTTCCCGATCCTGCTGCTGGAAGCGTTCGTCCCGGACCAGGCCGTGCGGCTGTTCCGGCAGTACGGCGTCACCACCACTGGAGGGGCGCCGCCCTTCTACACCGCCCTCCTGGCGATGGCCGCGGCCCAGCCCGGCACACCGCTGCTGCCGAGCCTGCGCACACTCAAGGGCGGCGGAGCCCCCTGTCCCCCGGACCTCGTCGCGCGGGTCGCCGACGAGCTCGGCGCCGTGCTCGCACACGACTACGGCATGACCGAGGTCCCGATGGTCGCGATCGCGAGTCCCTCGGATCCCAGCGCGGTGCTCGCGGCCACCGACGGCAGGCCGATCCCGGACGACCACATCCGGCTCGTCGACGACGAGGGAAACGTGGTCACCGAGCAGGGCGGTACCGGCGAGGTCCAGGTGTCGGGCCCCGGCGTCTGCCTCGGCTACACCGATCCCGGTGAGAACGCGGCGGCGTTCACGGCCGACGGCTGGTTCCGCACCGGCGACCTCGGCACGGTGCATCCCTCGGGCCATCTGGAGATCATCGGCAGGCTCAAGGACATGATCATCCGCAAGGGCGAGAACATCGCCCCGCAGGAGATCGAGGCGCTGCTCGCCCAGCATCCGGCCGTCGCCGAGGTCGCCGTCATCGGAGTACCGGACGCCGACCGCGGGGAACGGGTCTGCGCCGTCGTCGTGCCGCGGGCGGACGCCGAGGCACCAAGCCTCGCCGCGCTCGGGGAGTGGCTCACCGGGGCGGGGCTGATGCGCCAGAAACTCCCGGAACGGCTCGAGATCGTCGACGCCCTCCCGCGCACCGGACTGGCCAAGGTCGCCAAGGCGGAGCTACGCCGCCGCTTCGGCGAGAACCAGTGATCGCTCCCTGAGCTAACCGAGTTCGGCGTCCAGCAGGGACCGGGCCGCCGCCATGTGGTCCGCCAGCCCGTCGAGCCGGGGAAGCAGCTCACCGAACAGGCCCGCGTCCCGCGAGGCCGGGATGGACGACAGGAGCAGCCGGACGTCCTTGTCCAGGGTCGGGGCGCGCAGGTCGCGGAACTTGACCGCCGCGCGGCTGGTGCCGGAGGCGTGCAGCAGGATCTGGTACAGCCGCCCGGCACCCAGGCCGAGGCCCTCGGCCAGTTCCAGGATGTCGGCGAGGATCCTGGCGTGTGCCGCCATCGCGGCGTTGTTCAGCAGCTTCGCGATGGCAGGTTCGCCGTAGTCGCCGAAGACCGTCACGTTCGTCGCGATGGTGCTCTCGAACAGTTTCACGTCATCGCCGCTGACGGGGCCGCCGAGCATCACCGACAGCAGGCCGTCGCGTGCGCCCGCGCCGCCGCCGGAGATCGGCGACTCGATGATCCGCATCGTCGGGGTCGTCGACGCGGAAAGCCGGCGGGCGGCGTCCGCGCCCAATGTGGACACGACGTAGACCGCGCGCTCGGTTCCGTCGTCGCCAACCAGTTCGCGCAGCCGTACCAGCGTGTCCTCGACCTGGCTGGTCAGCAGCACGACGACGAACACCGCGGACACGTCCGGCCACGGCAGGTCGGCGAGATCGGCGACCGCGGCCGAACCCGTGGCGGCCCACGACTCCCGCGCCTCGGCCGAGGGGTCCATCCCCACGACCTCATGCCCGGTGTCGGCCAGCCGGGACGCGATGCCGGAGCCCAGATTGCCGAGACCGACCACAGCGAACATCATCCGATGCCCTTCTTTTCGGTGCCGGCCAGGCTTTCCGCCCAGCCCACGAGACGATCGAAGAACTCCGCGCGGCGGGACGCGAAGTTGAACAGGTGTGCCGCGCCGGGCAGTTCGAACACGGTGACGTCCCGGCTCCCGCGGTAGGCGGCGGCCTCGGCGTGGCTGTCCGGCACCACGTCGAACTCGCCGCAGGCGATGAGCACCGGCACGTCGATGCTCGCGGCCTCGTCACGCACCACGCCCGCGCCCAGCATGCCGCCTCTGCCGTCGGCGACGCACGGCGGCTGCCGCGAGTCCAGGCCCGCGGCCGCGGCCACCACCTCGGGCGGCACGTCCGGCCGGTGGTACACGTACTGCATCCGCTCGTCCTTGACGAGGTCGAAGTACCCGTCGGGACGCGGAACCCGATCCGGCCGGAACGTCGGCCCGCCCCTGGTCGGCAGCACCGTGCCGCGCGCGCTCCAGCCGAGGAGCGCCACGGCGTCGAACGTGTGGTGCCGGGCTTGCCCGACGGTGAGGATGCAGCCGCCCATCGAATGCCCGGCGCCCACCAGCAGAGCGGGTTCCTCCCGCGCGACACCCCGCAGCCGGTGCACGACCTCGCGCGCGGCGGCGTCGTCGGCCGCCGCCATCACTTCCCAGGTCAGGTCCCCGGCCGGGTGCGGCGTGCTCGACGCGCCCATGCCGAGGTGGTCACAGGCCACGAAGTAGTGCCCGCGCGCCGCGACGTGCCGGGCCAGGCTGTAGGACGCGCCATGGCCCTCGACGAGCAGGTCGTAGTACTCCTTGCGGTAGCTGCCGCCCGCGTAGCCGAAGAACACCGCCGGCCGGACGGCCGGCTCGTCCGGCACGTGCACCGTGACCGCGACACGCGCCTCGGCGAACGGCGTCACGTGCGCGACGTCGACGTCCCAGTCCAGCACGCGGGCCATCAGGTGACAGTCCGCACGCCGGTGAACACCCGGCTCCTGGTCAGCAACGCCGACAAGCCGATGATGATCAGGTTCACCACGGTCAGCAGCAGTACCAGGGCCGACAGCACGCCGAGCGTCCCGCTGGTGACGATGTCCAGCAGCTGGAAACCGATGACCTGCGTCCCCGCACCGGCGAGCAGCGCCGACGCGTTGAGCTCGCCGACCATCCACACGAACATCAGCGACCAGCCTGCCGCCAGGCTCGGCAGCATCAGCGGCAGCTGGATCCGGCGCAGGATGCGGTTCTCCGACGCGCCGGACAGCCGGGCCGCCTCGATCAGCTCGGGCGCGATCTGCGCGGCCGCCGCGTCCGCCGTGACCGTCCCTTGTGGAATGAACAGCACCAGGTACGCGAGCAGCAGGATCAGGAACGTGCCGGACAGGTTCAGCGGTGTGCCCCCGACGGACAGGATGAACGCGACACCCACCACGATCGGCGAGAAGATCGCGGGCAGCTTGATGACCGCGTCGACGAAGCGACCGCGTATCCGCCCCGCACGCCGCAGGTACAACGCGATCAGCGTCGCGGCGACGATCCCGATCGTCGCACCGACCAGTGCGAGGATGACGCTGGTCTTCAACGCCAGCTGCGTCTGGAAGTTCTTGAAGATCACCGTCTCGAACATCTTGAAACTCGTGTTGTCCCAGCGCACGTTCGCCGACCAGTACCCGGTGAGCGCCACGATCAGGAACGCGATCACCGGCAGCACCAGGGTCAGCACCGGGTACAGCAGCAGCAGCGCCTGCGCGGGCCGGCGCCAGATCCCGAGCTTCTGCGGCGCGGCGCGGCGCCCCTTGCCACCGACCGCGGCGTTGCGACCCGATCGCAGGATCCGGCCCTGGAAATACCAGGCCGCGCCGACGAACAGGACGAGCACGGAGGCCAGCCCGACGGCGGGCTCGATCTGCGCCGGGTAGGAGAACGTCAGCAGGTTGACGATGCGCACCGCGAGCACCTCGATCCCCGAGCGCGGCCCGATGATGACCGGCACCGCGAACAGGGAGAACCCGAACCACACCATCAGCAAGCCTGCGCCGCCGATGCTCGGCTTCAGCGCGGGCAGGGTGACCTTGCGCAGCGTCTTCAGCTTGCCGTACCCCGAAACGCGTGCCGCTTCCTCGAGTTGCGGGTCGATACTGCTCAGCCCGGCGGAGACCAGCATGAACGCGAACGGGATCTGGTACAGCGTGTACAGGATGATCATCCCGTACCAGGAGTAGATGTTGAACGGGCCGGACTCGAGGTGCACGCCCACGTGGTCGAGCAGCCAGCGCAGGATCACGTTGAGGTAGCCCGCGTTGTCCGACAGCAGGACCGTCCAGCCGATCGCTCCGCCGATGGGCGGCAGCAGGAACGGCACCACCGGCAGCAGCGCGGCGATCGGGCGCAGCCGCGCATCGGTTCGTTCGCTGATCCAGGCCAGTAGCGAGCCGACGACGAGTGCCAGCACGCCGCTGGACGCCACGATGATGACGGTGTTGAGGATGACCTTCCCGATGCCCGGCTGGGTGAAGGCGAGCCGGAACGGGGCGAGGCTGAACCCGCCGTCCGGGAAGAACAGCCGGAACACCACGGTGCCCAGCGTGTAGAGCACCAGCAGCGCGAACACCAGCACGACCAGCCCGGTGACCACGCGGAACGGGGTCAGGCTCCGGATCCGTTCCCGGGCACGGGCGGCCAGCGGTGCCTTGACCGGAGGCGGCGGTGGGGGCGCCAGAGGCGCTGCCGTTGTCGTCATCGTGGCGATCCTGACGTTACGAGAGGCCGAGCAGGGACAAGACCTTTGCCTTGTTCTGCAAAGGCTTCGGTGAGGTGTACTGGGCGGGCAGGTGCGACTTGTCGTAGACCGAGACGCTGCCGCCCGCCTTCGCGATCACCGCGGAACCTTCCGGCGAGATCAGGTAGTTCGCCAGCAGCTTCGCCGCGTTGGGGTGCTGTGCCTTGGACTCCGTGGTGAGCATGACGCCGAGTTCCGCGCCACTGGTCAGCTGCGGGGTGACCACCTTGACCGGGGCACCGGTCTGGACCACGTCGTTGACCGCCGCGGCCGTGGTCGGCGCCATGACCGCCTCGTCGCCCGCGGCGAGGGCGGCGGATGCGGGAGCACCGCTGGCGTAGACCCTCGACGTGTTCTTGTACTGCTGCAGGAAGGCGTCACCGTAGCTGGTGTCCATCAGCTCCCAGAACTGCACATACGCGTCCGCGGCCCGCGGGTCGGGCAGGATGACCTGGCCCTGGCCGGCGACCTTCACGACGTCCTGGAAGGTCTGCGGCACCGCGTCGGCCTTGATCTTGTCGGTGTTGTAGGCGATCACCCACGGCTGGATCTCGCTGATCGCGGTCCCGTTCTTGACCCACTCCTTCGGGAAGGCGGCGAGCGCGGGCAGGTTCGCCTGCTCGATCGGCTCGCCCCAGCCCTTCGGGATCGCCGTCTGACCGCCGAACACCTCGACGCCGGCGTCGAAGATGAGGTCGGCGTTGATCTTGCCGGTCTGGGCCTCCGACGCGTAGCGCTGTTCCAGCTGCGACGACGGCAGCCGCACGAACCGCACCTCGATGCCGTACTTCTGCTGGAACGCGTCCGCCACGGCCTGCGCGACGTTCTGCGGGTCGGCGGTGTAGAGCGTGACGGTCTTCTCCTTCTGCGCCGCCTGGACCAGATCGGCCGGTGCGTCGCCGGGGCCGCTCGGCGTGGCGGAGCTGGACGTGCCACACGCGGACAGGGTGAGCGTCGCCGCGGTGGCCGCCGCGACCGCCGCGAGCACCCCCCGCGACATCTTTCTCGTAACGCGATTCCTGGACATCGGTGTTCCTCTCATCAGGACTGGGGCGACGTCGACCCGTCGGCTCCGCGCGGGAGCTGCCCAGTTCATGCGGTTTGGCTCAGGGCCATCTGCTGGGTGGAGACCGTGCCGGCGTCGGTTCCGCCGGCACCGTCCGGGGTGGCGATCGCGACGAGGTGCCGCGGCTCGACGCCGACCCAGACATCACTGCCGACCGCGCCCTCGAGCGGGTCGGTGAGCGCCAGGCGGAGGTTGTGCCCGGCGTTGTCGACGGTGCAGATCGTGTGTGCACCCAGGTACTGCGCCGAGATCACGGCACACCGCCACAGGTTCGGCATGGTGCTCGCGGCGTCGGTGACGATCGCGCGCTCGGGCCGGAAGACGAGGCTGACCTCGGCGCCGGTCCGGATGGGACTGTCCCCGCTCGGCGTCGCCAGCACCCGCTGCCCGGCGTGGTCGACCTCGACCACATCGGACCGCACCGCGGTGACCACGCCGCGCAGCACGTTGGCCGCGCCGATGAAGGTGGCGACGCCGAGCGTGCCGGGCCGCTCGTAGATCTCCCACGGGGTGCCGATCTGCGCCACCGAACCGCCGTCGAGCACGACGATGCGGTCGGCCAGCTCCATCGCCTCCGCCTGGTCGTGCGTGACGTACACGGCGGAGAACCCTAGATCGGCCTGCATCGCCACGAGTTCCTTGCGCAGCTCCACCCGGACCTTGGCATCCACATTGGACAACGGTTCGTCGAAGAGCACCAGCGGGTCACCGGAGACCAGCGCACGGGCGAGCGCCACGCGCTGTTGCTGTCCGCCGCTCATCTGGTTCGGGTACTGGTCGCGCAACTCGGGAATGCCGACCAGCTTGAGCATCGTGTCCACCCGGCCGGCGATGTCGGCGCGGTTCGCCTTGCGCGCGACGAGCGGGAAGGCCACGTTCTGGACCGCGGTCATGTGCGGCCACAGCGCGTAGGACTGGAACATCATGCTCGCGCGGCGCCGCTCGGGTGGGCGGTTGATCCGGCGTGCACTGTCGAAATAGGTCTCGTCACCGGAGGTGATGAGACCGCTGTCCGGCTCCTCCAGGCCCGCGAGGCAGCGCAGCAGCGTGGTCTTGCCACACCCGCTCGGGCCGAGCAGGACGACGCACTCTCCCGCGTCGACCTCCAGTGAAACGTGGTTGACAGCCGCGACCTGCGCGCCGCCCTCACGGCGGAAGTACTTCACGAGCTGATCAACCTTGATGACGGGCTTCGATGAAGTCACGTGCTTCCTCCAGGTTGCGACGGTGCCACACAGAGGCGGTTGGGCGGGGCGACCGAAAACATGTCTATGTTAATCATCTTGCTCGCGCCCATACTCTATCTGCGCAGGTGTTGTGTCAACTACAAGTCCGATGGGTAACCGGAACGTGACTGAGCTCAGCGGTCCAGCACGAGCCGTTCGCCTGCCGCAGCCCGCGAGACGCAGACCATCATGCAGTCCCCGCGCGCGTGATCCGCGGCCGTGAGCACCGAATCCCGGTGAATCGGCGTACCGCGCAGCACGCCCGTCTCACACGTCCCGCAAATGCCTTCCTGGCAGGACGAATCGACCGGATGGCCGTTCTCCTCCAGCACATCCATGATCGACACGTCCGGTCCGACCAGGAAGACCTCGCCGGTGCCCGCCAGTTCGATCTCGAACGCCGCAGTCTCGCTGTCGTCGAGCGGAAGTGCGGTGAACCGCTCCACGTGCGGCTCCGGCCGCCCGAGACCACGGCACGCGGATTCCACCGCGGAGAGCAGTGGCTCGGGTCCGCAGCAGTAGACCGCGACCTCGGGACCCGCCCGTTCGATCTCCTCCGCCACCGGCAGCAGGCCGTGCTCGGCCTCCGGCCGCAGGACCGCTTGTGGCCCCAGTGCCGCGAGTTCCGCGGCGAAGGCCATGCCCTCGCGCGTCCGGCCACCGTAGACGAGCCGCCACGGCACGCCCGACGCCCGGACCCGCTCGATCATCGGGCGCAGCGGCGTGATGCCGATACCGCCGGCGATGAACAGGTAGCCGGGCGCGGTGACGAGCGGGAAGTGATTGCGCGGTCCTCTGACCCGCAATGCGCTGCCCGCCCGCACGTTGTCGTGCAGATGGCGCGAACCGCCGCGACCTCCTTCCTCCCGCAGCACCGCGATCTGCCAGGTGTCCCCGGCGGGATCGCCGCACAGCGAATACTGCCGTTCGGTGCCGTCGGCGACCGTCACGTCGATATGCGCGCCGGGTTCCCAGTGCGGGAGCGGTTCACCGTCGGTGCGGGCGAGCCGGAAGGAGCGCACCCCGGCCGCTTCGTCCCGTACCTCGGTGACCCGCATGGCGAACGCGGTCGCGACGCCGGGGCCCGCCTCGGTGCTTTCCTGTGTCCACATCGGAGTGTCCTCACTGCTTCGCGAGATCGGGAACCGGGCGGCAGTCCAGCAGCGGCGCTTCGGTGCGCTCGCGCAGCAGGTCCATGTCCACGCCGGGAGCCAGTTCGAGCACGGCCAGCCCGTCGCCGGTCACGTCGAGTACGGCGTGGTCGGTGACGATCCGGTTGACGCACCGGCGGCCGGTGAACGGCAGCGTGCATTCGGAGACGATCTTCGGGGACCCGTCGCGGGCGATGTGCTCCATCATCACGAGCACCGACCGGGCGCCGTGCACGAGGTCCATCGCCCCGCCCATGCCCTTGATCATCGCGCCGGGCACGGCCCAGTTCGCCAGGTCGCCCGTGGCGGACACCTGCAGTGCGCCGAGGATCGCGAGGTCCACGTGGCCGCCGCGGATCATGCCGAACGACGTGGCCGAGTCGAAGAAGGACGCGCCCGGCCGCACGGTGACCGTCTGCTTGCCCGCGTTGATGAGGTCCGGGTCGAGTTCGTCCTCGGCCGGGAACGGCCCGACGCCGAGGATGCCGTTCTCGCTCTGGAAAACGACCGTCAGCCCTGGCGGCACGCAGTCGGCGACCATCGTCGGCAGTCCGATGCCGAGGTTGACGTACTGTCCGTCACGCAGTTCGGCGGCGACCCGCCGCGCCAGTTCGGCCCGTGTCCAGGTCATGCCACACCTGCCCGGACGGTGCGCCGCTCGACGGGTTTCGGCCGGCCGTCGGCGAGCACGACGCGCTGTACGAAGACGCCGGGCAGGTCGACATCGTCGGGATCCAGGTCGCCGGGATCGACGACCACCCCGACCTCCGCGACTGTCACCCGGCCCGCCATCGCGCACAGCGGGTTGAAGTTGCGGGCCGAGCGGTGGAAGACGAGGTTGCCGTGCCGGTCCCCCGCCTCGGCCCGGACCAGCGCGAAATCGCACACGATGGACGGTTCCAGCACGTAGCTGCGCCCGCCGAAGGTACGAACCTCCTTGGGTTCGGAGGCCAGCGCCACCGAACCGTCCGCGCCGTAACGCAGCGGCATCCCGCCGTCGGAGACCATCGTGCCGACCCCGGCCGGGGTGTAGAACGCCGGAATGCCCGCGCCACCGGCACGCATCCGTTCCGCGAGTGTCCCTTGTGGAGTGAGTTCCAGTTCCAGCTCGCCGCTGAGGTAGCGGCGGGCGAACTCCGCGTTCTCCCCCACATAGCTGGCGATCGCGCGACGGATCCGTCCGGCGCGCAGCAGCCGGCCGAGACCAACGTCGTCGAGCCCGCAGTTGTTGGACACCACCTCGAGGCCGGTGGTGCCTGCCGCGAGCAGCGCGTCGAGCAGCGTCAGCGGGACCCCGCAGACGCCGAACCCGCCGACGGCGAGGGAGGCGCCGTCCGGGATGTCGGCGACCGCCGTGGCCGCCGAGTCGACCAGTTTGTCCACTCTGTACTCCTGATCCTCAGCTCGCCAGACCCTGCAACGCCGCTTCGCCGGCCAGTGCGTCCCGGTGCTCGGGCGCGGCGATCGCGATCAGCGCCTCGGCGCGTTCGGTCAGCGCCTTGCCGCGCAGATCGGCACATCCGTACTCGGTGATGATGAAGTCCACACAGGACCGTGGGGTGGTCACCGTGCCCTGGTCCAGCTCCCGCACGATCCGCGATTTCGTGCCGCGCACCGCGGTCGCCGGCAGCATGACGATCGAGCGGCCGTCCCGCGAGAGCTGCGCGCCACGCAGGAAGTCGAGCTGGCCGCCGATCCCGCCGAGATAGCGGGTTCCCGCGACCTCGGCATTGACCTGCCCGGTCAGGTCGACCTGTAGCGCCGAGTTCATCGCGACCAACCGGTCCACCCCGGCCAGCACACCGGGCGGGCTCAGCTCCGCGACGGGCCTGAACTCCGCGCCCGAGGACGCAAGGTACTCGTACAGCTCCCGCGATCCGGCCGCACCGCCGACGACGACGGAACCGGGTTCGTCGCTCAGTGCCCCGGCCCGCGCCAGCTCCAGCAGCCAGTCGCCGACGAGTGCGGAGTGCACCCGCAGGTCACGGCGGTCGGCCAGCAGACCGCCGACGACGGAGGGCACCGCGCCGATGCCGAGCTGCAGCGCGGCGCCGGACGGGACCAGTTCGGCCGCCGTCTCCGCGATGCGCCGGTGCAGATCCCCCGCCGACGGCGTCGGGACGGTGTGCACCGGCCGCGACGTGTGCACCGTCGCGGCGAACCGCGAGCCGTGCACCTTCGGCGCGCTGGTGACCGGCATCCGGTCGTTGACCTCGGCGATCACCACCCGGGCCTGGTCGAGCAGGTCGCAGCTGTAGTCGACCGCGACACCGAGGCTGTGGTAGCCGTCAGCGTCCGCGGGTGACACCTGGATCAGCACCACCAGCGCGTCCCCGCCGCGCACCCGCAGCATCCGGCTGACGTCGGCGTAGTGGCAGGGCACGATCTCCAGCAGCCCGGCGGGAGCCAGCGGCGCGAGCGCCGCCATCGCCCCGAACGACGAGAGCCTTACCTTCCGCGCCAGCGATTCGGTGGCCAGGCCCGTGTAGCTGAGCCCGAAGAAGATCTCGATGCCGGTCAGTGCGTCGCTTTCCGCGACCAGCCGTTCGACCAGCGCCGCTGGTTCGCCCACGCCCTGCTCGACCACGACCAGGTCGCCGGGCCGCAGATGCCCGGCCAGCGGCGCCTGACCGTCCACAGTAGCCATTACGCGGTCTCCTCGGCAGGCCGCTTCAGCGACAGGCCGGCCCGCGCCGCTTCCATCACCAGCGTGCCGGACTGGTTGTAGCCGCGGTGGATCACGTTGATGATCCCGGCATCCGGCCGCGACTTCGACTCCCGCTTACCCGTGATCTCGGTCTCGGCGCGCAGGGTGTCCCCGATGAACACGGGCGCCGGGAACGTGATCGTGCTGAAGCCGAGGTTGCCCAGCGACGTGCCCTCGAACAGGTCGCTCACGCTCATCCCCATCACCACGCCGAGGGTGAACACGCTCGTCACCAGCTGGCGGCCGTAGGGCAGCGTCTTGGCGTACTCGGCGTCGAGGTGCAGCGGCGCCGGGTTCATCGACAGCGTGGTGAACAACAGGTTGTCGGTCTCGGTCACGGTCCGTCCGCCGCGGTGCCGGTAGACCCGGCCCACCTCGTACTCTTCGAACCACAGTCCTGGCATCTTCGTCTCTCCTCAGGCAATGATCGCGTCAGAACGACCGGGGCAGGCCGAGCACGTGGTCGGCCAGGTAGGACAGCACAAGCTCGTTGGCCAGCGGGGTGATCCGCAGCAGCCGGACCTCACGCCAGTAGCGCTCGACGTGGTACTCCTTCGTGTAGCCGTAGCCACCGTGCACCTGCATCGCCCGGTCGGCGGCGGTGAACCCGGCCTCCGAGGCGAGCAGCTTCGCCTCATTGGCCTCGCGCCCGCACGGCAGTCCCTGGTCGTACTTCCAGGCCGCCTTCTGCATCACCAGCTCCGCCGCGTCCAGCTGTGCCAGCGAGTTGGCGAGCGGGAACTGGATGCCCTGGTTGATGCCGATGGGACGGCCGAACACCTCCCGCTCCCGCGCGTAGCTTGTCGCGCGCCGCAGCGCCGCGCGGCCGATGCCGAGACATTCGGCGGCGACCAGGATCCGTTCCGGGTTGAGACCGTCGAGCAGGCACTTGAACCCCTTGCCCTCCTCGCCGATCAGGTCCTCGTCGGGCACGAACAGGTCGTCGATGTAGACCCAGTTGGTGCTGACCGCGTTGCGGCCCAGCTTCGGGATCGGGCGCACCTCGACGTGCTCGGGGTCCATCTCCGCGAAGAACAGGCTGATGCCGTCGGTCCGCTTGGCGACCTGGTCCCGTGGAGTGGTGCGGGTGACCAGCAGGATGCGCTGCGCCTCGGCGGCGCGGGAGATGAACGCCTTGCGGCCGTTGACCCGGTACCCGCCGTCCACTTTGGTCGCCGTCGTGGAGATCCGCGTGGTGTCGGAGCCGGCGTCGGGCTCGGTGATGCCGAACGCGATGTTGAGCTCGCCCCGCGCCGCCGCGGGCAGGAACCTCCGGCGCATCTCGTCGCTGCCGTGCTTGATGACCGGCAGCATCCCGAACAGTCCGATGTGGATCGTCGTGCACGCGTTCAGCCCGCCACCGGATGCCGCGACCTCGTGCATCAGGATCGACGCCTCGGTGACCCCGGCACCCGCGCCGCCGTACTCCTCCGGGATGCACATGCCGATCATGCCCGCCTGGGCGAACGCATCGTAGAAGTCGGTCGCGAACTCGTGCTTCTCGTCGTGCTCGGCCCAGTACTCGTCCGGGTACTTCGCGCACATCGCCGCGACCGTCTCAGCCAGCGCCCGATGCTCTTGCGCTACCGCGAAATCCATGTCATCCCCTCCGTCGATCACCCACGGTGATGCCGAGGCGGCCGAGCACGCCGCCGTCGAACACCACCTCGTCACCGGGCCGGAGCCAGTGGTATGGCTCCCTCGTCCCGTCCGCGGTCAGCTCGAGCACGCATCCGGTCGGGACCGTGCCGGTCCCCAGCACGTCCCCTGGCAGCACCCAGGAGTCCCGCGCGGCGTGCGTGATCGTCTCCGCGAGGTCGAAATACATCGTGTTTACCGCGCCCGCCGACCACTGCTCGCCGTTGACCGACGCCGACACCTCGAGGTCCGGTCGTGCCGGGTCGCCGGGCACCTCGTCCGGCGTCACCAGCCAGGGCCCCAAGGCGCTGGCGAAGTCCTTGCTCTTGGCCGGGCCGAGCCCCACCGGGCGCTCCCCCGCCTGCACGTCGCGCAGGGTGAGGTCGTTGAACAGCGCGTACCCGGCGATCCCGGCGAGCGCCTCGTCCCGGCTGGGGTTGCGCAGCGGGCGGCCGACGACCACGGCGACTTCCAGTTCGTAGTCCAGTTTTTCCGACTCCGGCGGCTCGAGCGTGGCGCCCGGCGGGAGTACGGTGTGCGGGTTGGTGAAATAGAACGCGGGTGCCGCGTACCAGGCCGCGGGCACCTTCTTGCCGTAGGGCCGCAGGCCGTTCGCCAGATGCTCCTCGAACAGCATGAAGTCACGGATCGACGGCGGGTGACGCAGCGGCGCGGCGAGCGCCTGCGGGATCAGGGCCTCGCCGGCGTCCTCCGCGGCGAGATCACCCATCGCGAGCGCGATCACGGCCTCGTCGCCGGACATCTCCGCGGGGACCCGCAGCGGCACGACCCGGCGCTCGTCCAGCACCCGGCCCACGCCCGGCGATCCGTCGTGGTCGAACTGGGCTATCCGCATCCTCAGCCGCCTTCCGCGATCAGGTCCCAGAGGGCATCCGGCCCCAGTCGCACCGCGCGCCTGCCCAGCCAGTCCGCCCAGAATCCGGCGGTGCCGGCTTCCTCGCGCCACGACCACAACCGCATCGTGAACGCGCCCAGCGCGTACTCCTCGGTCAAGCCGATCGCGCCGTGCAGTTGGTGTGCCAGCCTCGCCACGGCACCGGCGGCCTCGCCGCAGCGCGTTTTCGCGGCGGCGACCGCGAACTCGCCGCGCAGCGAGCCGATGCCGTGCCGCTCGACGGCGGACACGGCGGCGTCGGCCGCGGCACCGGCCGCGACGGTCTCGCCGGCGAGCCGCGCCAGCATCTGTTGCACGGCTTGCTGCCGGGCCAGGGGTTTGCCGAACTGCACCCGCTCACGCACGTACGTCACCGACAGGTCCAGCACGGCCTCGGCCGCGCCGGCGATCTGCACGGAGCGCCCGAGGGCGCTGAGCAGCCGCAGCCGCGTGACGGCGTCGCCGGTCAACGCCGCGACGACATCGCCGGCCTGCTCCGGGATGGTCGCCTGATCACGGGGTTCGCCCGCGAGGTTGCGCTCCGCCGACCAGCGCGCCACCGCGGCCGGGACGAGCCGGAGGGTGGTCGTGTCAGCGACCAGCACCTGCTCCGCGACACTCCCCCACGGCACCGGCTCGCCCGCCACACCGACCGTCAGCACGCCGTCGGGAACGGCGAACGGCCCGCATCCGGCGAGCCAGCCCGCCAGCAGGGTGCTCTCCACGATCGGCATCGACGCGGCGTGGGCCGCGGCGGCCCGGATGACGGCGGCCGCTTCCGCGACACCTCCGCCGCTACCGCCGTGCTGCTCGGGCACCCCGAGCCGCACCAGCCCGCTGGCCGCCAGCTTGTGCCACGCGCTCCCGGCCCACCCGGCGTCCACAGTGGACTCGGTGCGGCCCTCGCCGCCGAGGATGCCGTCCGCGGTCTCGGCGACCGCGGTGACGACGTCGAGGTCGGCGGTCATCGTGTCAGCTCCTTGGCCACGATGCCGCGCAGGATCTCGGTGCTCCCGCCGCGCAGCGTGAAACCGGGTGACGACAGCACGGCCGACTCACGCAGCGTCTCGTCCGCCGCGTCGAGCCGATCGACGAGGTCGCCCTCGAGCGCGGTGCCGAGGTCCTTGACCAGCGCGGCCGCGACCGCCGGGGTCTCCCCGCGGGTGAGTGCCGCGGCCACCCGCAGCGACATCGCGTGCATCGTCCACATGGCACCGCACAGGGAGCCGATCGCCGTCGTCGGCCCACCGTCCTCGATCGCCGCCGCCAGCAGCGGGTAGGTGCTCAGGAACCGCTCCGGCCCGCTGCGCTCCCACGCCAGCTCCGAGGTGACCTGCTGCCAGCCCTCCCCGATCGAGCCCAGCACCTGCTCGTCCGGCACGAACACATTGTCGAAGTGCACCTCGTTGAAATGGTGCCCGCCGCCCAGCTGCCGGATCGGGCGCACGGTCAGGCCTTTGGCGGGCAGGTCGACGATGAACTGCGACAGCGCCTGCGCGCGAGGCGTGGTCGAGGTGCGCCCGGTGCGGGCGAGCACGGTCATCGAGTCCGCCCGGTGCGCGTTGCTGGTCCACAGTTTCACGCCGGTCAGCAGCCACCCGCCCTCGGCAGGTGCCGCCTTGGTGCGTACGGCGGCAAGGTCGGATCCGGCGTCCGGTTCGGACAGTCCCAAGGCGAACGAATGGGTGCCGCCGGCGATCGCGGGCAGGTAGCGGCCGCGCTGGTACTCGCTGCCGTAGCGCAGCATCGCGGGGGCGATCTGCCGGTCGGCGAACCAGTGGTAGGCCACCGGCGCTCCCGCCGCGACCAGTTCCTCGGCCACCACGTGCCGTTCCAGCGGCGAGCGGCCGTGGCCGCCGAACTCCACCGGGATCGCCATCCCGACCCAGCCGCGACGGCCGAGTTCGGCACTGAGCGCCGGGTCCCAACCGGTCACCCACCCGTCGATCCGCGGCGAGAAGTCGTAGCCGGCAAGGAAATCCCGGATCTCGCGGCGGAGCCGGCCGGTCGCGTCGCCCACCGCTTCGCGGGCGGGCAGCAGGTGCTTGACCGGCATCAGGACACGTCCCCTGGCGTCAACCGGTCGGTGATCGCGGTGTAGTAGAAGCGGACCGATTTGGCCGCGTCGTAGGCGGGGCTGTTGGGCGCCCTGGTTTCGCGGGTGGCGACCAGAGCGTCGATCACTTCCCGCGGATCGCGGGAAAGCTCGTAGATACCGAGGAACCGGTGCGTCGCGGCCTGCGGCGGGTCCATCTCGGCGATCTCGAACCGCCGCACCGCCTCGATCCCGTCGATCTTGAGCAGGTCGGGGATGTGCAGATCGTTGTACCAGCGGTTGAACTCGTCCTCCTGGCCCGGCACGCTCTCGGTGAAGATGACCAGGACATGCTTGACTTCGGCCACGGTGCTCACTCCTTCGCGCCGGCGAATTGGGCCTGTGCGGACCAGTCGTAGACGCGCGCCGCCTTGGTCTCGACCAGGTCCGTGATCTCTTCCTCCGAATAGCCGGCTTCGCGCAGCACGTCGAGCGTGTGCTCGCCGAGCAGCGGCGGCGGGCCCGCGATCGCGCCGGGGGTCTGCGACATCGTGACGGTCGGCGCCAGTTGCGGCACCGTCCCGGCGACCGGATGCTCGACCGACTCGACGATGCCGGTGTCCACGACGTGCTGGTGCGACAGCAGTTCACCGAAGGACAGCACCGGGCTGTAGAGCACGTGCTGCGCCCGGAACGCGCTCTCCCATTCCTTGGTGGTCCGGGTGGTGGTGACCGACTCGATGATCGGCACCAGGACAGCCCGGTTGCTCACCCGGCTCGGGTTGTCCAGGAAACGCGGATCCTCCACCAGGTCCAGGCGTTCGATCGCCGCGCAGAACCGCGGCCACGCTTCGCCCGCCCCCCACACGCCGGCGACCATGAACCCGTCCTTGGTCGGGAACACGTTGTACGGGGCGACGGCACTGTGCGCGCCGCCGAGCCGGATCGGCTCCTCGCCGGTGGCCCAGTAGGTCGCCAGCCGGGTGGTCAGCGCCGCCATCAGGCCGCGCAACATGGACACCTCGATACGCTGACCCTGGCCGGTCTTCGCCCGAGCCAGCAGGCCGAGCAGAATGCCCTCGATCACCTGCATGGCGCCGGCGTAGTCCGCGATCGGCACGCCGACCAGCACCGGCGGCCCGCCTTCCTCGCCGGTCACGCCCATCACGCCGGACATGGCCTGCACCACCGGGTCGGTGGCGGGCCACTCCTCCAGCGGCCCGCGGCCGAACCCGGTCACCGACAGGTAGAGCAGCCCCGGGTTGAGCGCCGACAGTTCCTGGTAGCTCAGCCCCATATCGTCGGCGACGCCCGGCCGGTAGTTCTCGATGAACACGTCCGCGTCGCGCACCAGCCGCCTGACCACCTCGATCGACTCGGGCCGGCGCAGGTCGAGCGCGATACTGCGCTTGCCCCGGTTCCACATCAGGTACAGCGCGTTCTCGCCCGCGTGGTTGGCCGTGCCGGTCTCCCGGCTCGGGTCGCCGCGTTGCGCCGACTCGACCTTGATGACGTCGGCGCCGTAGTCGGTCAGCAGCGCCGTGGCATAGGGCCCGGCCATGTGCCGCGTCAGGTCGACGATCCGCAGCCCGTCCAGCGCGCCACTCATCGGATGGCCTCCGCATCCAGCTCGAGTCCCAGTTCCCGCAGGATCTCCGCGCTCTGCTCGCCGATCTCCGGTGCGGGACTCAGCGGCGGCAGCGGCTCGGAGACCTCGCCGTCCGGGGAGATGTGCATCTGGATCGGTGAGGCGACCACGCGCAGCGCCTGACCACCGAAGGAAGTGGCACGCATCAGGTCGTTGTCGACCGCGTGCGGGCTTTCCATCGACTCGGCGAGATCCAGCACCGGCGCGAAGGGCATGCCGAGACGTTCCAGTTCGGCTGTCCAGTAGTCACGCGGTTTCTTGACGATCTCGCGGGCGATGATGTCGTACTCCCCGTCGTAGCCGTAGTCCATGCCGCTGTTGCCCTTGTTCCACTCCCCGCGCGCGGCCACCTCCGCGGGCAGGTCGAGCAGCTGGCAGAACGCCTTCCAGAACTTCTCCTCCAGCGGGCAGACGAGCACGGCACGGCCGTCGGAGGTGCGGTAGAGGGAGTAGCGCGGGCCGAGGTCGCGATAGTCCGGCCAGGGATGGCCCAGGTTCGCGAGATCGTTCAGGTCGCGCCATTTCCACCACATCGCGCTGTGCCACAGGGACACGTGCACGAATTTCGGAGAAGTCCGTTGTGGATTGTCCGCGAGCGCGGCGAGCACGCCGAGGGCGGCGAAGACACCCGCCAGCGTCGTGCCCGACGAGCGCCAGCCCGCTCCGGTGACGAGCCGGCCGTCGACCTCGTCGATGGGGACCTGCCCGGCCAGCGCGTCCACGTTCTGGCCGTGCGCCGGGTAGTCCCGCCATGGGCCGCGCAACCCGTAGCCGCTGATCGAGCAGTACACCAGGCGTGGGTTGTGCGCGGCCAGCGACGCGAAATCGAGCCCGCGGCGGCGCGCGTCCGAAGGACGCGAGCCCACGAGCACCGCGTCGGCCCAGCGGGCGCACGCCGCGATGACCTCGGTCCATTGTGGCGACCGGCTGCTGACCGTCAGGCTGCGGACCCCCGAGTTCAGGCCGATGTGGAAATCGCCGGTGCCGGCGATCTTCGGCTTCATCCCCCGGTTGCCGTCGCCGAACACGGGATGCTCGACCTTGATCACGTCCGCCCCGGCCTCGGCGAGCAGGTGACTCGCCATCGGGCCGGAGAGGTGCGTGGAGAAGTCCACTATGCGCACCGCAGCTCCTCATCACTGAGTGGTTCTTGGCGTCCTGCCCCATAAACGGGCACCGAAAGGACCGCGCCCTGCCGGACCGGCAGACATGACGAATATAGTCATATTTCTCCAGCGCTGTCAACTACCACCGGATCCCTTGCCAGGACAACGGAAACCGCGAGGATCAACACGAGAACGCCGCGTGCGACTTGCGCCTGGCGGGTTTGCGGCAGGCTAAACAACGCTATGATAATCCGGATTAACCCTCCGGCTTGCAGAGAGAAGTGTTGATGGCGAAGAGCCGAATCGACCGGGTCCCCGACGCGGTCGCCCCTGTCCGCAAGACGGAGAAGGTCTCCGAACTGGTGGCGAGGGAGATCCTGCACGATATCGCTCGCCGCAAGCTGCCGCCCGGCTCGAAGCTCCCTCCGGAAGCCGAACTGGTGGCCAAGTACCAAGTCGCGCGCGTGTCGCTGCGCGAGGCGCTGCGCATCCTGGAGGTCCAGGGCCTCGTCCGGCTGAAGGCCGGCGCGGGCGGCGGGCCGTTGGTGGGCGAGGTGCGCAGCATCGATTTCGCCCGGATGGCCACGATGTACTACCACCTCTCCGGCGCGACGATCGGCGAACTGTTCGAGGCCAGGCTCAGCCTGGAGACGGAGATGGCGGCCTACGCCGCGCGCACCAGGGACCCCGCGATGATCGAGGCGCTCAAGGAGAACCTGGCCAACGCGCAGCAGATCGACGCGGACGACGCCGACTCGACGCACAGCTCGGCCGCCCGCAGCTTCCACGACATCATCATCGAACTGTCCGGGAACAGGATCCTCAGCCTGCTCAGCCGGAGCATCAAGGACATCTACGTCGAGCGGGTGCGCAACATCCAGTACCCGCCGGACGTGCGCCGGGAGATCCAGGAAGCCCACGAGGGAATCGCGGACGCGATCCTGTCTGGCGACGACCTCAAGGCCGCCAACCTCATGCGCGCGCACATGCAGAGCTACCTGCAGCGGTCGGTCCTGGCGAACATCCCCGGCCTGCTGGACGAGGTCATCGACTGGCGCTGACCAGCGCTATCACCTCCAGGCGGGGCCCGCGGCCGGACGGTCGCGGGCCCCGCCTTCCTCTTGCGCCGATCCCGGTGACGAGGTACCTTCTGCGAAAGAACGCTATGTTAGACATAGTTTTTCTCCACCATCCTCCGGCCCGTGTCTGACGGACGGGCCGGTTCCTGTCGATGACGTCTGGGAGACACCGCGATGAGTGAGGAAGTCTGTTCCGTCGTGTGGCCGCGATCGCGTCACGTCACCGGTGCGGTCGCCGGTGAGCGCCGGGTCGACGAACTGGCCGGCAAGCGGATCGCCTTCATCTGGGACGACCTGTTCCGCGGCGACGAGATGTTCGCCGCCTTCGCCGAGGCCGCGCAGGCGCGTGGCGCCGGCTTCACCGCGGTCACCCACGAACAGTTCGGCAACATCCACGGCCACGACGAGCGGGCCGTCGTGGAACGCCTCGGCGATCTGCTGGCCGAGCACAAGATCGACGCGGCCGTCGTGGGTGTCGGCGCCTGCGGGAGCTGCACCCCGGCCGTGATGCGCGCGTGCCGCGCTGTCGAGGCTGCCGGCGTGCCGGCGCTCGCGCTGATCTCGTCCGGTTTCATCCGGCAGGCCCGCTCCGTCGCGCGGTCGCTGGGCATCTCGCACACCTGGATCGCCGAATACCCCGGCGTCATTCCCAACGACACCGACGAGGTGTTCTCCGGCAAGGTCGCCGAGCACATCGTGCCGAGCCTGTTCGACGGTTTCGCCGCGCTGGCACAGGGCGTGACCGTCGAGGGCGACACGGGCGCGGCCGAGTTCGGCCCGCGCGACACCGTCTTCACCGGCACGTACGACGAGATCCAGGACTTCTTCGAGGAGCGGATGTGGAGCGACGGACTGCCCATCGTGCCGCCCACGGTCGAGCGCGTCGAAGCGTTCCTCGCCCACACCGACCGGGACCCGCGGGAGGTGCTGGGCGTCCTGCTGCCGGACAGCCGGGAGGCCACCATCTGGTCGATCGCCGTCAACGGCGTGCTCGCGGGCTGCCGCCCGGAGTACATGCCCTTGTTGATCGGCATCGTCGAGGCGATGGCGGACAAGCGCTGGCGGCTGGAGGACGCGGGCTGCACGCCCGGCTGGGAGCCGCTGGTCGTGGTGAGCGGCCCCGTGGTGGATGAGCTGAACTTCAACTGCCTCGGCGGGCAGATGCGGCTGGGGCGGCGCGCGAACGCGTCCGTCGGCCGGTTCGCGCGGCTGTACATGCGCAATATTCCGGGATTCCTGGCCCCGCCCGGCGACACGGACAAGGCCGCCATCGGCATGTCGATGAACGTCGCGATGGCAGAGAACGACGAGGCGACGCTGGCGATCGGCTGGCAGCCGACGCGCGTCGAGCGCGGGTTCGCGCTCACGGACTCCGTGGTGACCCCGCAGAGCTGCCTCGCGATCAGCGGCCCGGTCTACACGGGTGGCCCGGCCGAGCGGCAACTGGAGGTCATCGCCGACGCGATGACCCGCACCCTCGGGCCGTGGGCGTACACGACGATGCTGTACCAGGAGGCGTACCCGCTGATCCTGATGAGCCCGAGCGTGGCTCGGGTGCTGGCCGAGGCCGGGTATTCCAAGGACGACGTGAAGAAGTACCTGTTCGACCACGTCCAGCTGCCCGCGCGGGTGCTGGAGGACTGCTCGGAGGTGGCCGGCGGCAACCGGTTGCTACTCTCGGATCTGGTGCGCAAGGGCGTCACGCCGTCGCTGTACGCCGAGTCCGACGACCCGGACCGGATGGTGCCGCTGCTGCTGCGGCCCGACATGGTGACCATCGTCGTGGGCGGCGACCCCGGCCGCAACCAGAACCGGATCTACGCCAACAACCACGCGCAGGGCGTGCCGATCAGTAGGCTGATATCCAAGCGCACCAAGGAAGACGGGCCGGCCGGGTACACGCCCGAACCGTTCGCCGTCGCCGGAGTGTCCTAAGTGACCAGTCTAGCGGTGATCGGCGCCGGAGCGGCCGGACTGGTCTGCGCGGCCTCGGCGGCCCAGCACGGCTTCGCGGTCACGATCTTCGAGCGCACGGCGCCGGGTGGCCAGCTGAACCTGCTCGGCGAGGTGGCGGTCTTCCCCGGCGGGCCCGAGGTGAGCGGGCCGGACCTGGCCGGTGACCTGACCGACTACGCCATGAACACCGGCGTTGGCTTCCGCTACGAAGAGATCACCGGCATCGAGCGCGCTGGCGCCGGATGGCAGGTCGGCGGCGAGGTGTTCGACCAGGTCGTCATGGCGACCGGCAGCCACCTCGATCTGACCGTACTGCCCGGCGCGGAACCCCTCATCGGCCGTGGGGTGTCGCTGTGCGCGGCCTGCGATGGCCCGCTGTACAAAGGAAAGCGGGTCGCGGTCGCCGGTGGTGGCCGCGACGCGGTGTACGAGGCCGTCGAGCTGACCCGGCACGCGGCGGAGGTCGTTCTGCTGCGCACGCCCGGCGTGCCGCCGCCCGCGCTCGCGGCACACGCGGACATCCGCGTGGTGGACGTCGAACGGTTCACCGCGTGCACGGGCGATCCGATCGAGTCGGTATCCTATGTGGACACCAAAGGGGACGCCGGACTGCTCGAGATCGACGGCCTGTTCCCCGCGGTCGCCCGCACCGTCCCGACACTTGACATGCCGGACGGGGACTTCACGGTCGTCGGCGATGCCCGCCAGGGGTCCGCGCGGACCATTCTTTCCGCCATGGGAGACGGGTCGCGTGCCGCGGCCCTGCTCAGTCAGGTCAGCAACAATGGAGCGATACCACGATGAGTTCTTCCACCGACAGCACGATTCCCGCGCTCACGAGCACCGCGGGCACGGAGCCGTTCCAGTATTTCGACCGGCTCCGCAGCGCCGACCCGGTGCACTGGGACGAGAGCATGCAGGCGTGGGTGGTCACCGACTACACGCTGGCGAAGGGCGTTATGCGGGAGGACAAGAAGTCGTTCCGGCACCCGTTCGCCGACATGATGACCGAGGCGATGATCGCCATCGAAGGTGGCCCGCGCGCCCGCAACTTCCAGCACGGTGAGACCCACGGCCGGATGCACCGGTGGCTCCTGTCGCAGTTCCACGCGCGCAAGGTGGACGAATGGCGGACCACGCTCATCCGGCCGATCCTGGACGAGCTCATCGCGCGGTTCGCCGCCGACGGCCATGTCGAGATCATGCGGCAGCTCGCCGACCCGTTCCCGGTGCGGGTGATCGCGGCGGTGATGGACCTGCCGTGGCGCGACGACGGCTGGATCGCCGAGTGCAAGCGCCTGATGGACGCGAAACTGGAGTACCTGCAACATCAGGGCCAGCACGAGGACCCCGACCTGGCCGCGCGCACCATCAAGGCGATGAACGACCTGAACGACCTGGTGCGGCCGTTCGTCGACGCGCGCCGTGACGGCACCGGCAGCGACTTCATCAGCGAGACCTGGAAGGCCGGCACCACGCTGATCCCCGACTGGAACGACACCGACACGCTCGGCATGGTGACCGGGATGTTCTTCGCGGGCAGCGACACCACGATGCACACCATTTCCAATGCGTTCCACGTGCTGCTGCACGACCCGGCCCTGATGGCGCGCCTGCGCACGGAAGGCACCCCGGCGGTCGAGCGGTTCACCGAGGAAATCCTGCGGCTGCACGGGGCGGTGCAGTTCCGGCTGCGCAAGGCCAACGAGGACACCGAGGTAGGCGGCGTGCCGATCAAAAAGGACCAGACGGTGCTGAACCTGCACGCGGCGGCCAACCGCGATCCGGCGGTGTGGGGCACCGAGGCGGGCACGGTGAACCTCGACCGGGAGGGCCCGCTGCGGCCTCGCGACCACCTCGCGTTCAGCTTCGGCCCCCGCACCTGCGCCGGTGCCGCGCTCGCGCGGGCCGAGATCCAGGAGGCGGTGGCGGCGATGCTGCGCTGGTTCCCCGACCTGGCCCTGGACGAGTCCGCCGACCGGCCCGAGTACAGCGGGTTCGCGCTGCGCTCCTACGCACCCGTGTCGGCCGTGTTCGCCCCGGTGGCCACCGGCGCCTGACCGGATTCAGCCGGACTGCGCCCGCGGCGGCATCGTACGCCTGACCCTGCGGCGTTCTCGGCGGTGAGCTGCGCGAGCCACCCACCGCCGGTCACTGCCGCATCCGCGGATCGCGCGTCGGCTCGGCACAGGCGATGCTGCGCTGGTTCCCCGAGCCGGACCTCGCCCGCGGCGGCATCGCGCGCCTGACCCTGCCGGAACGCCACTGGCGTTCTCCGCCAGGCCTCGGCGGGCGAGCCGCGCGAGCCACCCACCGCCGGTCACTGCCGCAACCGCGGATCGCGCGTCGGGTCGGCGCGCAGACGATGCTGCGCTGGTTCCCCGAGCCGAACCTGCCCGCGACGGCATCGCGCCTGACCCTGCCGGAACGCCACTGGCGTTCTCCGCCAGGCCTCGGCGGGTGAGCCGCGCGAGCCACCCACCGCCGGTCACTGCCGCATCCGCGGATCGCGCGTGGGGTCGGCGTACATGGGCGGGCACCCGTGCTCGATGGCGTCCGGACGCAGTTCGTAGTGCCAGGGCTCGTTGCGGTATATCTGGCAAAGCCCGTACCCGGCGCCGTGCGCGGACAGCCACGCCCTGGCATCGGCGGGTCCGATGTCGACCGCGTGCCCCGACACGTGAGCGGACGTGTCCGGGGTGGTGACCCATCGGGCGGCTTCCCTCTCCGAGCCGTACTTCGTCACCGCCTCGCGGCGCAGCCGTTCCTGGTACTGCGGGGAGCGCCAGCCACCGTTGACGAGGAACTCGACGCCGTCGTTCGCGGCATCGGTCGCGGCTTTGCGCAGGGCAGCGAGCAGGTCGGGGTCCAGGTTGGCCACGGCCGGAATCTCGTCGTCGAAAACCGTCACGCCGTCCGGGACGGCGCCATGCGCCTCGCTGTGGCTCATGCCCGCAGTCAACTGAACGTGGTGTTGTCAACACGTATGCGGTTTTCGATATGCCGACGATATGCTCCGGTCTCGTAGCATCGAGAGCATGCGCGTGTTGATCGTCGAGGACGAGCCCTACATGGCGGAAGCCATCCGCGATGGCCTGCGCCTGGAAGCGATCGCGGCGGACATCGCCGGTGACGGCGACACCGCTCTGGAGCTGCTGAGCGTCAACGCCTACGACATCGCCGTCCTCGACCGCGACATTCCCGGACCGACCGGTGACGAGATCGCCAAACACGTCGTCGCCTCCGGCAGCGGCATGCCGATCCTCATGCTCACCGCTGCCGACCGTCTCGACGACAAGGCCACCGGGTTCGAACTCGGCGCCGACGACTACCTCACCAAGCCGTTCGAACTCCGGGAACTCGTGCTCCGGCTCAGAGCACTCGACCGCAGGCGGGCCCACCACAGACCACCTGTGCGCGAGATCGCAGGCCTGCGACTGGATCCGTTCCGCCGCGAGGTCTACCGCGACGGCCGCTACGTCGCGCTCACCCGGAAGCAGTTCGCCGTGCTCGAGGTCCTCGTCGCCGCCGAAGGCGGTGTCGTCAGCGCCGAGGAACTGCTGGAGCGAGCGTGGGACGAGAACGCGGACCCGTTCACCAACGCCGTGCGCATCACGGTATCGGCACTGCGCAAACGGCTCGGCGAACCGTGGATCATCGCCACCATGGCCGGCGCCGGTTACCGCATCGACACCGGCGGGGGCACCGGGCGTGCGGGAGGAGACCGTGCATAGAGCGCCCGGGTTGAGCGTTCGCCTCAAACTCACCCTCAGCTACGCCGGGTTCCTCATGGTTGCCGGCGTCCTGCTGCTCGCGGTCGTCTGGGTGTTCCTGCTGCGTTACGTGCCCGATCGCCCAATCATCGCGCTCGGGCTGGTTCCCAACCGCTCCGACCTCGTGCGCGCTTTCGTTCCGAAGGCGGCCATCGCGCTGGCGGTCCTGCTGGTGTTCGGTCTCGCCGGAGGGTGGATTCTCGCCGGCAGCATGCTCGCCCCGCTGGCCCGCATCACCGACGCCACACGCATGGCCGCGGGCGGATCGCTCTCCCACCGCATCCGGCTACCGGGCCGCAGAGACGAGTTCCGCGAACTCGCCGACGGTTTCGACACCATGCTCGCGCGGCTCGAAGCGCACGTCGCCGAGCAGCAGAGATTCGCGGCCAACGCGTCCCACGAACTGCGCACCCCGCTGGCGGTCACGCAGACACTTCTCGACGTGGCCCGAAACGATCGCAACCGCGACACCGGCGAACTCGTCGCCCGCCTCTACGCCGTCAACGCCAGGGCCATCGACCTCACCGAGGCACTGCTCCTGCTCAGCCGCGCCGACCAGCGGTCCTTCACCCGAGAACACGTCGACCTGTCGCTGATAGCGGAAGAAGCCACGGAAACGCTGCTCCCCCTCGCCGAAAAACGGGGCGTGACCATCGAGACCGCCGGCGACCTGACCCCCACCATCGGCTCGCACGCGCTCCTGCTGCAGTTGGGCACGAACCTCGTGCACAACGCGATCGTGCACAATCTGCCCGAACAGGGCACTGTGCGGATCACGACCAGCGTGCACCACGGGGCCGCGGTGCTGACCGTCGAGAACACCGGCAAGAAGCTCGCCCCACGACTGGTGTCCACGCTGGTCGAGCCGTTTCAGCGCGGCACGGGGCGCATCCGCACCGACCACGCGGGTGTCGGTCTCGGCCTGGCGATCGTGAAAAGCATCGTCCAGGCACACGACGGAACTCTCACCCTCACCCCCCACCCGGCCGGCGGGCTCCGTGTCACGGTGCAACTGCCCGCCGCGCAGCCGCACGCCGACCGCTGACTACGTGATGGGGAAATCGAAATAGGTGCCCGGATACGGTTCGTCCTTCAGAGTGTAATGCCACCACTCGCGGTCGTACGAACCGAAACCGCAGTCCGCCATGATGGAACGAAGGCATTGCCGGTTCGTGGTTTCGACCTGCGTGATTCCTTTCGCGCCATGATGCGAGACCGGATCCATCAGATCATGGCCGCCGCCCATCGGAGCGAGTGTGCCGGTTGCCAGGTCATAAAGCGTCAGGTCAACCGTGCTGCCCCGGCTGTGGCCGGACCTGGCGGCCACGTATCCTGCCTCGAAGATCTCAGATCTGTCGATATTCGGGTAGTGTCTCGGCTTCGTCCGGCCGTCCTCCGGCTGCCGTGACCAGCGCAGAAAGCAATCCACCGCACATTGCGGGCGATAACCATCCCAGAGGAGCAAGCCGAAGCCGAGTGGTGCGGCCTTGTCGCGCGCTCTTTCCAGGGCTTCACACAAGGCCCTCGTGCCCACAATCCGGTTCGCCACATATCCGTCCACCGGTTTGCCGGTAAAGTTGTCCCAGGTGGCGTACTTGGCGTCCCAGCGTATTCCGGGCACGAACTCGTCCACGAACACGAAATCGTCGTTCACCGCAGGTTTCCCGCCACGGTCGACGACAGCAGCCGGTCGATCACTTCGGCAAGCGGCAAGCCGGCGGCCGCCATCATTCTCGGATAACGGCTGTACGAGGTCATACCTGGCAGGGTGTTGACCTCGTTGAGTACTACTTTTCCGTCTTCTGTCAGGAACATGTCCACCCGCGAAAGCCCCCGGCAACCCAAGGCGCGATACACGACCTTCGCCGTCTCCTGAACGAGCAGGCGCGATTCCGCCGAAATGTCAGCGGGAACGATGGGTGTCGAGTTTTCGGAACCGCTTTCCGGGTCACTCTCCTGATGGATCCTGAAAAAGCCGTGAGACAGCGAAATTCGATCTACCTCGCCTGCGATCAACTCCACGTCGTCGCCCAGGATCGCACATCCCACCTCGCTGCCGGCGACAGCCTCTTCGACCAGCACCTTCGAGTCGTACTGTCGCGCGGCCTTCAGCGCACTCGGCAGTTCCTCTTTCCGCGAGACCTTACTGACTCCGAAGGACGACCCGGAACGGGCCGGCTTGACGAACACGGGATACGTGCAGCGGTCGGGGTCGATGTCCTCGTTCGCCGGGACCGTCCAGAAATTCGGCGTGGCGACTCCCGCGCCGCGCGCGATGAGGTAGGCCAGTGATTTGTCCATACACAGCGCGGAGCTTTGGATATCGCAGCCGACATAGGGAATGCCAGCAAGCTCCAGCAAACCCTGCATCGCACCGTCCTCGCCGAGTTTGCCGTGCAGCACCGGGAACACCGAGTCCAAACGGATCGTCTCGTACTTTCCCCGCTCCAGCACGAGCAAACCGTGCACGTTTCTGTCCGGTGACAGCACGGCCGGACGGCAACCGCCGTTCTCCCAGTCCGCGTCAGGGCCGTCACAGAGCTGCCACGTGCCGCTCTGCGTGATTCCGACGTAGAACGGCTCATACTTTTCGATGTCGAGGTTCCGCGCGACCTCTTGCGCAGATTTGACAGAGATGGGATGTTCTTCGGAACAGCCCCCGAATATGATTCCGACCTTCAACCTATCCATGCTGCGTTCTGCTTTCGAATTTCAGGCAGTTGACAATGGAGTTTTCGACAGTATCACTCAGGGCGTGTTGCGTATAATATGCGGTGTGCGGGCTGATGAGCACGTTCGGCAGTTTTTCCAAGCGCGGCAACAGCTCGTTTTCGACGGTCCTGTTCCTGCAGTCGGCGTAGAATATTCCTTCCTCTCCTTCGAGGACATCCAGCGCCGCGCCGCCCAATCTGCCGTCTTCCAGCGCATCGGCAAGAGCCTCGGTATCAAGAAGCGAGCCTCGTCCGGTGTTGATGACGAACGCGCCGTGCCGCATCCGCCCGATACGGCTGCGATTCAAGAGATGGTGCGTGTCCGCGTTGAGTGGCGTATGGAGCGTTACCACATCGCTCTGCGGCAGCAACTCATCGAGGGCGACGTAATCGGCAGGGGTACTGGGACGATTGTCATGGGCCAGTATGCGGCAACCGAAACCCCGCAGCCTGTCGATGACCGCGGCGCCGATGCGCCCGGTGCCGACCACCCCGATGGTCAGGTCGCGTAGTTCTTTCCCGCGTGCGTCGTTCAACCGGTAATCACGAGCATCCGCACGGCTGATGATGGATCTGGCGTTTCGCGCCACCATCAGGATCAGCATCACCGTGTAGTCAGCCACGCTGTCGGGTGAGTAAGCGACGTTTTCGACGCAGATTCCGACGGTCTCCGCGTACTTCACGTCGATATGGTTGTATCCGATGCTTCTCGTGGAGATGTACGCCACGCCGGCTTGCCCGAGGGCGCGAAGGACGGAATTCGTGACTCGGGTCTTGTGACCGACGCTGATACACCGGTTCCCGAGAGCCAGCTCGATATTGGCTTCGGACAGCGCGGCCTCGGTGATGGTCGGCACAACGCCGAAGCGAGGCGCCATCTCTCGGAACAAGACGGCCTCGTCCGGCCCGCATCCATAAATTGTCATTCCCATTGCCGGCACGGCCGGCCCGGACGCCGGCGATCGGGTGCGGCGGGCCGCTGTGCGTGCTGGCTCGCGGTAGCTCATACCTCCAGTCAAGGCAGCGTGGTGTTGCCAGCACGTATGTGGTTTTCGATATGCCGGCGATATGTGCCGTTGGACGCCGCGCAACTCCGCCGCACTCGTGCACAGGTGGGCGGTATCGTCGCCCGGGGGCGGAACCGGTCCGCCGTGCACTCGGAGCGTGGGAGGAACAGGATGACTGGCCGTTTCACCAACCGGATCGCGGTCATCGCCGGCGGCGGTGCCGGAATCGGCAGGCGGTTCGCGCACCGCTTCGCCGGGGAAGGGGCGTCGGTCGTCATCGCCGACCTCGACATCGGCGCGGCCAAACGAGTGGTCGCTGAGCTGGCGGCAGACGGCGCCCGCGGGCTCGCGTGCGCGGCAGACGTCGCGGATGTCGAGGCGGTGTCCGCGATGGCATCGGCCGCGGTGGCGGAGTTCGGCGGGATCGACATCCTCGTCAACTGCGCGGCCATCCATCTCGACCACGCGCAGCTCCCGTTCGACCTGGAGTCCGTGCCGAAATGGCGCCAGGTCATGGATGTCAACGTCGTCGGGACGCTGGCCTGCTCGGCGGCGTGCCGGCCTGCGATGGCCGCGCGGGGCGGCGGCTCGATCGTCAACATGTCCTCGATGGCCGCCTACGGCGCGAGTGGTGCCTACGGGGTGTCGAAACTGGCGGTGAACTCACTCACCGTCAGCCTTGCCGCCGCCTACAGCGCCGACGGCATCCGCGTGAACGGCATCGCCCCCGGCCTCGTCGACTCCGAATCCGCTGTCGAATGGGCCAACGACCCGTCCCGATCCGGTGCGGCGGACATCCAGGAGCAGCTCGTCGCCGGTCAGATGATCAAGCGGCCGGGCCGGATGGACGACCTGGCGAACCTCTGCCTGTTCCTCTCCTCCGCCGAGGCCGGCTTCATCACCGGCCAGACCATTCTCGTCGACGGCGGCTACACGAAGAAGCCCTATTGATCGCGTCCCTGTGACGCATGCGGGTGCCTCTGGCCATGTTGGACCGAAAGGCTTACGGTAGAACCAACCGAGAGGAGGACCAGCAATGCTGCTGGAGGGCAAGGTCGCGGTGATCACGGGGTCCGGCAACGGCATCGGCGAGGCTTTCGCGCGGCGCTTCGCGGCCGAGGGTGCGCGCGTGGTGGTGACCGACATCGAGGACGACGCCACCCAGCGAGTCGCGGCCGATCTCGGCGCCGTGGGCGTGGCTGCGGATGTGACCCGCGAGGAAGATGTGCGCCGCGTCGCCGAGCGCGCGCGGGAGGCCTACGGCCCGATCGACGTGTGGTTCTCCAACGCCGGCTGGTCCGGCCCCCGCCAGCCCGCGGACCTGCAGGACGACGCGACGTGGGACCGGAGCTGGCGGTTGCACGTGCTCGCCCACCTCTACGCCGCCCGCGCGGTGCTGCCGGAGATGGTGGAACGCGGTGCGGGCTATCTCCTGAACACGGCCTCGTCCGTCGCACTCGTGACGCAGCCCGAGAAGGTCGCCTACTCGGTCACCAAACACGGCGGCCTGGCGTTGGCCGAATGGCTCGCGGTGCACTACCGGCCGAAGGGCGTGCGGGTCTCGTGCTTCTGCCCCGGCCCGATGCTGACCCGGATGCTGCTGTCGAACGACTTCCCCGAGGACAGCCCGGTGCTGCAGGAGGCGCCGACGCCCGAGCAGGTCGCCGAGATCGTCCTCCGCGGCATCGAGAAGGAAGACTTCCTGATCCTGACGACCGACGCACCGCTCACCACCTTCCGGCAGAAGGGCGTGGACTACGACGCCTGGATCGCCTCGGCGGGCGCCCCGCTCCCCTGACCGGAAGGTCCTTGCCGCCCCAGAATGATCGCAGGGCGGGTCTCGCCCGCGTCGGTGACCTCCGCCAAGCGCCAGCTCTACGCCGACCTGCTGCACCACAACGTGGGCACGGCGATCGAGACGTCCAAGGAGCTGATCGGCGTGATGATGACGCAGCCGGACTTCAAGGAGGGCGTCGCCGCCTACGCGCAGCGTCGCCGCCCCCGCTTCGCCGATCCCGCCGTCAAACGCTGACCACGCCGGTGAACAACCGGCGCGTGGTGCGGTAGGCGGTCGCGTACTCCGCGTCGAACCCCGTGCTGGAGGCTGACACCTTCGCGTCGACCTCCAGCACTCCGGACGGGGAACCGAGCCGGATCGCGCCGCCCGGTGGCCGGGAGCGGCGATGGACCACCGAGCCCGGCAGCCGGGCCGCGATCGCCGTGCACAGCGCGCCGGTCAGCGGCAGGGCCCGGTGCGCGCGCCCGTTGGACAGGAACCGCACCAGCAGGTCGATCTCATCGGCCGCCACGCGGTCACCGGACAGGGTCGTGTAGTCGGCGGGAGCGGCGACGACGGCGACGAACGGCGTCATCCGCCGCTCCCCCGCCTCGGCCTCGCTGGCCGTGAGTCCCATGCGCACCGAACCGGCCCGCCGGACCTGTTCGAGTCGCGCCATCACGCCGGCGTCGGCGTCGATGCGCTCGGGCAGTTCGGTCGCGCTCAGCCCGAACTCCGCCGCATCGGCGAAGACGACCGGGTTACTCGCGTCCACCAGGGTCGCCTCGACTGCGCCCAGCCGGTCGATCACGGTCGCGGTGGGCAGCAGCGCACCCGTCGCGGAGCCGCCCGGATCCAGGAAGTCCAGCCGCACGGGCGCGCCCGACCCCGACACGCCCTGGATCCGGTAGTCGCCCGCCGTCACGCTGCGCCCGTCCTCGACCGGGAACGTGGCGCGGATCAGCTTGCCCGTGTTCACGTTGTGCACGTGCACCACGGCTTCGCCGCCGGTGGCCCGCACCAGCCCCTCATCCACCGCGAACGGCCCGATCGCAGAGGACATGTTGCCGCAGTTGCCGCTGTAGTCGACCACCGGCCGGTCCACCTGGACCTGGGCGAACGTGTAGTCGACGTCGGCGTCCGGGCGGGAGGGCGGACCCACCACGCACACCTTCGACAGCGACGAGATCCCGCCGCCCATCCCGTCGAGCTGACGCCCGTTCGGGTCGGGGCTGCCCATCGCACGCAGGAACACCTCGTCCCACCGCGCCCTGTCGTCCGGCAGGTCCCGTTCGTGGAACACCAGCGCCTTGCTGGTTCCGCCGCGGATGAACGCCGCGCGATAGTCCACCTTCATCCCCTCCCGCTAGAACGGCCGCGGCGCGGGTTCGGCCGCGACGACCGGCAGCGTCATCGTCCCAACCTCGTCGATCTCTATCGTGACGTGGTCGCCGACCGTGACCGGCCCGACCCCAGCTCGATCGCCTCGATCGGCCGTCACCAGGTATGGGCCCAGCGGGGTGAAGCCACGGAAGGACTTGCGCAGCGAGCGGTCCTCTTCGGACACTCCGGGCTCGATGCGCATCGTCATGTCGACCAGGCGTGGTCCCGGTGGTGGTTGACATCATCGTCCTTTCCCGACGCCCGCCCCACCCGCACCTAGCGCGATTTCAGTCAGTAAAAGAACTCGCGTAGCGCTTCTCGAGCTCGTCGAAGGCGGGCTTGCCAACCAGCCGCTGCCGCTCCTGCCAGCCCGTCAGATCGCCGGCGACGGACTCGAGTGACCCCGTCCGGTGCAATCCCTCCAGCACCGCCAAGGTGCCTTTCATGGCGCCCTGGAGCGGAGCGTTGGCGAAGAGCGCGAACGTGTACCCGTCGAGCTCGTCCAGCGGCATCAGCGGAGTCCGGCCGCCCTCGACGAAGTTGATGACCTGTGGCCCGCCGAGCTTCCGCGGGATGGCGCGCACCTCGTCGACGGTTTGCGGTGCCTCGACGAAGATCACGTCGGCGCCGGCTTCCCGGTAGGCGGCGGCGCGCTCGAGCGCCGCCGGGAATCCCTCACCCGCCCGCGCGTCGGTGCGGGCGATGATGAGCAGGTCGCCGTCGTGCCTGGCCTCGACGGCGGAGCGCACCTTCTGCACCATCTCGTCGGTGCGCACGAGCTCCTTGCCGGCGAAATGCCCGCAGCGCTTGGGAAAACGCTGGTCCTCCAGCTGGATGGCGTTGGCACCTGCCCGTTCCAGCTCGCGTACCGTGCGCCGCACGCCGATCGCGTTGCCGAACCCGGTGTCGCCGTCCACGATCAGCGGCAGCTCGACCGCTTCCCGGATCGCCCCGACATGCGCAGTCAGCTCGCTGAGCGTGACAAGGCCGATGTCGGGCGTGCCGAGAAAGGTGTTCGCGATGCCGGCGCCGGTCACGTACACGGCGCCGAAGCCGACCTCGGCGATCAGCCGCGCGGTCAGCGCGTTGGCCGCCCCCGGCACGACGAGCAGCTTCCCCGAGGCGATGTGCTGCCGCAACGTCTTCACTGGCCACTCCCGATTCCCATGCGGCGTGCCACCAGTTCCCGGTGCTGGTCCGGGGTACCGAACAGCAGCGCGTTGCTCTTGGCGCGGCGGAAGTACAGGTACGCGGGATGCTCCCACGTGAACCCGATTCCACCGTGCGCCTGGATGTTGTCGTACGCGATCATCACATACATGTCCGAGCACAGGACTGGACCGGCCTCGCGGTCCCGGTCCTCGGCCCGGGCGGCACGGTGGCCGCCGCGCTGAGCGTCGTCTACCGCCGCGGCACGGAGACCCCGCTGGCGCACATCCCGGCGATGCACACCGCGGCCGCCGGCATCACGCGGGTCCTCGGCAGGCAGGCGGAATGACGGCGGTCAGCGCCACCACGGCCGGTGGCGCAGGTCGGCGACGGCCGTCGCCGGCTCCACCAGTTCCCGCAGCCGCTCCATCAGGTGCCGCAGGTGCTCCCCCACCCACAGTGCACACGCCAGATCGGCCGCGGTCGCCCCGGCCAAGCGCGGATCCCGGTACTCCGGCGGCTCGAGTACCCGCGCCGCACCGTGATCGGTGCGGTCCAACCGCGACGCGAGGTGGTCGCACCACGCGTCGAGCCGGCCGGCCTGCTCGCTGAGCTGGGTCCGGAACCCACCGGCTCCCGCCTCCGGGCTCGGCAGCCCCACCAGGGAGAACGCCGTCAGGCGGACCCGCGTCGCGCCTGCGACGAGCAGCCACAGGTCCTGCTTGGCCACGCGTTTCGAACCCTGCTCGGCGAGGAAGCCGCGCAGCCCGTCGTCCAGGCGCACCCCGGCCGCGTCCGCGACGTGCGGCTGGGGCGCCACGGCGCGCAGCCCGAGCGCCCAGTCCACCGCCTCGGCCAGGTACGTGCCGCCCGCCCGCAACGCGTCGGCCAGGTCGTCGGCGACCACCGAGGACGCGCCCCGCGGCCAGAACAACACCCCGACGACGACGCTCACCGCGCAGCCGAGTGCGACGTCCTCGACCCGCAACACCCCGATCTTCCAGCCCGCGGGGGCGAGCAGGTTGAACAGCACCGAGACCACGACCGTGAACGCCGCCTGTCCCGCCCAGAACGGCAACGCGCCCGGTGCGTAGCCCGCTACCACCACCGCGACCGGCAGCGCGATCCACAACGCGGTCGGACCGGTGCCGACGGCCAGCAGCAGCAACGCGCCGACCACGAACCCGATCGCGGTTCCGAACAGCGCGCGCAACGCCGTCGCGCCCGTCGACGCGGCGCTGGTTCGCAGCACCGACAGGGTGCCGAGGACGACCCAGAACCCGTGCTGGACGTCGGTCAGGCCGGCGACGGCGACCGCCGCCGCGATCGCGAGCGCGCCGCGGATGCTGTTGAGGAACCAGACCGAACGCAGGCTCGCGTGCCGCGCCACCACGCCCGCCGCCGCGACCAGCCCGGCCCGCCGGTGCTCGCCGAGTGCCTCGGACTCGAACGCCGCGCCGTACCACGGGCGGCGCGCGCGGTACCCATTCGACGAGGTGGCGCGACCGGCCGCGACGAGCGCGTCGTCCATCGCGGTGTGCGCGACCACCGCCACCGTGCGCGCGTGGAAGGACGCACGCACCACCTCGGCGTAGCCGTCACCGTCGCTGTCGAGGTGCCGCAGGTGTGCGACGCTCTCGGCGAGCCGCCGCTCCAGCGGCACGAGGTCCACCTCCACCGCGGCGCCGTCGAGCACAGTCCCGAGGTCGCGCAGCACGACCGCGGTCTCGGCGAGCAGCCTTCGGTCCTCGTCGGCGACGGCGCCCGGGTCGAGTGGGTCCCGCAGGCTGTCGGTGATCGAGAAGACGCACCATTCGAGGAGCCCGACGAGCTTGTCCATCGCCTGGTCGGCCGTGGTGAGCCCGGTGGGCCGGTACGGGGTGGACGTGAACGCGTTCAGCAGTTCGTGCTTGGCGTCGATCGACGCGGCCGGGTAGTCCCGGCCGGTGTCACCGGCCAGCGACGCGACGATCTGGTCCGCCACCGCCCGCGCGCAGCGGGCCGCCGCCTCGCGCAAGGCGAAACCCGGTGGGCGCGGCGAGAACGCCAGTACCGCGAGCGTGCCCACGACCGAGGCGAGCCACCAGCCGGCGAGCCTGGCCGGGATCATGTCCGCCGTGCCGGGCGACGCCGCGGGCAGCACGTACGCCAGCAGCGCGGCGGTGCCGCCGGCGGCCGCGTTCGGCCCGGCCACCCCGCCGAAGAGCACCACGAACGCCACCGGGACCGTGATCAGCGAGGCGAGCAGGACCGACGAGCTCACCGCGGTGCCGATCACCAGCAGCACGCTGCCCGCGAGCGCGAGTCCGAGGTGGGCGCGCAGTTTGTGCTGCCACTGCCCGCCGAACGACGCCATGACGAGCGTGGCGAAACCACCGAACGCGGCGAACGTGGCGAGCTGCGGATCACCGATGACGCGTTGGCCCAGCGCGAACAGCCCCGGCACGACCACGGTGGCCCGCACCGCACGCATCGCCGACGCCTTGGACCACACGGGCAGCCAGGACTGCCTGGCGTCGCCCGCAGCGGGCGGCAGGCGCTCCACCGGGCGCACCTCCGCGGCGGGGCCGCGTGTCATCGTCCGATGATAGGAAGGCGTGCGTCCGGATGCGAGACGTTTCGGGGCCGTCCTGGTTTCACACCAGGAGTTTCGACTTGGCCTGCTGGTACTCGGCCTCGGTGATGTCACCGTGGTTTCGCAGGCCGGCCAGCCGCTCAAGCTCGCTGACCCGGTCGGGGCCGGACTGCTCCGGCTCACGCGCCGCGTCCCGTACATAGGAACGGAACGCCTGCTCCTGGCGCTGCGAGCGCGCCAGCTCACGGTCGCCCATGCCATGCCCCCGGGCGACGAGGTAGACGAAGACTCCGAGGAACGGCAGGACGCACACCACAATGGTCCAGCCGGCCTTGGCCCAGCCGCCAAGGTGATCGTCGCGGAAGATATCGGCGATCACGCGGAACAGGAGCATCAACCACATGATCCACAGGAAGAACCACAGCATGGTCAGGAACAGGTTGAGCAACGGATAGTTCGACACCGGAAGCCTCCGATCGCCGGTCTGCTGGCTGGCGGCCCGGAGGCCGCCACAAGCTACGGTCGGCAGGATCGCGCCCGCGCGCACCACCCGGAATTGATGAGGTGCCGCATCTCGCCAGCGATCAGGGCAGCTCCGGCACGCGTTTCATCGAGACGACCTCCAGGCGAAGGTTGGCCAGCAGTCCGAGGATCCCTTGCAGGTGCGCCTCGTCGGTGACGGCGACGTAGAGGACGGTCTCGGCCGGAGCCGACACGATCCGCACGTCGTCGTAGCCGGCGAAGGCCCGTCGCGCGCGCTCCGACAAGCGGCCGTCGACCCGTACTTCGTATTGAAGCTCAGACACGATGGCCGCCCTCGTCAGACCTCCGCCTCGGTGCCCGCCGTGACGACAGCCCAGATCACGACGATGTCGAGCGCGATCACGACGATGGACCACAGCGGATACACGGACAGGAACACGGGGGTCGCCAG
>DASZUO010000133.1:0-27886 GCA_035547575.1 Amycolatopsis sp.
TGTGGCAGCAGAAGGAGATCGGCCGCTGCGCCGCCATAGACGTGCACACTCCCGTCCGGCGCGCGGTCGAGCCCGACCGCGGCGAGCCGCGACCCGTCGACGAGATCGGGCAGCGGCGTCGTCCCGGGGTCGTCCTGGTGGCTGAGCACCGTGGCGGCGATCAGCGTCGGCAGCAACGGCCCGGGAGCCAGCCGGGTCGCGAGCCGTTCGAGCACCACGGCTGTCTCGAGCAGCCCGAAGCCCTGCCCGCCGAACCGTTCCGGCACGTTCAGGCCGAGCCAGCCGAGATCGGCCAGCTCGCACCAGTACGACGGCACCGCGGTGCCCGCGCCCTCCAGCAGCTTGCGGGCCTCGCCCTGAAGATCTCGAGCGGCCGCGAACTCGGTCGCGGTACGGGCCAGGGCGCGGTGCTCATCGGTGAGGCCCAGCACGGGCAACTCCTCTACATCCGGGATGCAGGATTCCGGACCACCATAAGTGCCCTACGTCACCAGGGGAAGCCCTCGCGGCCAAATCGCGGTCATCCGGCACTTCACCGACCTCGTCCGCAGGCATCCCGGCCCCCGTCCCGAACCCGGCTCGGCTGTGAAATGGAGCCACCGGAGTGCCGGGAACCGGCCTCGCCGTGCCACTCTTGTGCGGGCGCCGGGCTATTGGGCAGGATGCATCCTGGATGCACAACCGTCTGGAGGTTCGCTGGGATGACGCTCGACCTGGATGCGGTCGGACGAGTCGGAGAGGTGGCCGAGCACACGTGGTCGTCCGACGACACGCTGCTGTACGCGCTCGGCGTGGGCGCGGGACAGGACGATCCGCTCGCCGAACTCGCCTTCACGACCGAGAACACCGCCGGCGTGCGGCAGCAGGTGCTGCCCACCTTCGCTGTGATCCTGACGCAGTTCAGCCCACGGATCTCCTTCGGCGAGTACGACAAGGCGCGTCTCGTGCATGCGGAGCAGTCCCTGTCGTTGCGTCGCCCGCTCCCGCCCGCTGGGCGGATCCGGCTGCAGAGCCGGGTGACCGGCATGTTCGACAAGGGATCCGGTGGCCTCGTGGTCACCGAGACCTCGGGCTGGCTGCCCGAGGACGCGCCGGATTCCCCGTCCGTGACCACGCGGTCGTCCGCCTTCATCCGGGGCGAGGGCGGTTTCGGCATCCGCCAGCCAGGGCAGGCCTGGGCGCGACCCGGCCGCTCGCCGGACCTGGTGCTGCGGTACGGCATCCGGCCCGATCAGGCGCTGCTCTACCGGCTCTCCGGCGACCGCAACCCGTTGCACAGCGACCCGGCTTTCGCCGCACAGGGCGGGTTTCCGCGGCCCATCCTGCACGGCATGTGCACCTACGGCGTCACGGCGCGCGTGCTGCTGCGGGAACTCGCCGGGGGCGACCCCGCGCGGTTCGAGTCGATGGCCGGGCGTTTCAGCAAACCGGTCTATCCCGGTGACACGCTCGCGGCCGACGTGTGGCTCGACGGCAACGGGGCGTCGTTCCAGGTGCGCGATGGCGACGGCGACGTGGTGCTCGACCGCGGCCTGTTCTGCCATACCGGGTAGGTGCGAACCGGCCGAATGGTTCGCGGGCGGTCACGCCTGCCAGAACGCCTTGACCTCCGCCGCCGTGCGCAGGCCCTGTGCCAGGCCGGTCTCGGCGGCGCCGAACGCGGCCGAGGCGTTCATCAGGTTGTCGCCGAAGGACGCGCGGGACTCGGCGTCGGGCCTGATGACCAGTAGCTCGGCTCCGGCCACCGCGTCGAGTTCGCGTTGCGGTGTCTCGGTCATCTGGATGAACAGGATCCTGTCGTGGCTGGCGGCCTGGTCCAGGTGGGTGGGGGAGAGGCAGCCGCCGTCGACGTATCGCTGACCGGCGACCGTGATCGGCGGATAGAACCCCGGCACCGCCACCGCGGCGGCGACGCCTCTGTCGAGGTCGCCGCCCAGCCCGGCGTGCAGCGGCTCGAACTCCGCGGTCTCGACGTTGACGGTGGTGCACACGTAGTTGGGCGGCCAGGTCTCGCCCTTGAGGTACTTCACGGTGAGCAGGAAGTCCTCCTCGCTCATCGTCTCGGCAGTGGTGGCGACCCGGCAGATCTCCTCGCGAACGGACTTGTCGGTGAAGCCGCTGGCGTTACCGCGGTCGAACAGGGCGCGCAGGACTTTGCTCTGTTCCGAGTCGAGGTTGAGGACACGGGTGGCTTTGCCGGACGCGGCCCGTTTCCGCGCGGACTCGTAGCGCTCGAGTTGCGCGTCGAGATCGTGACCGAGCGCGACCTGGACGCCGACGGCCGCGCCGGCCGAGGTGCCGACGATGAGGTCGGCGTCCGTCAGGTCCACACCGAGCCGGTTCCATCCGGCGTTGAGCCCGGTCTGCCATGCCGTGCCCACGGAACCGCCACCGCCGAACACCACCGCTTTGCTCATGTCGCACGCCTCTCCGTCCGCAATGGACAACTGTGTCGCAGGCCTCCTGAAGGGCATCCGGTAACGTCATCAGTACAGGCCCGCGCCGACCGCCGTCAAGGCCCCGGCGTGCCGCGGATCAGTCGAGCGCCGCGGCGAACATGCCCGGCTCGTACGAGCCGCCCTTCTGGTGCACGATCACGGCCAGCCGGTTGGCCGCGTTGATCATGGCGACCAGGCAGACCAGCGCGGCGATCTGGTCGTCGTCGAAGTGCTTGCGTACCTGGGCCCACGTCTCGTCGGACACGCCGTCGTGCGCGTCGGCCAGCCGGGTGCCCTCCTCCGCCAGTGCCAGCGCGGCCCGTTCGGCCTCGGTGAACACGGTGGACTCGCGCCAGGCCGCGACCAGGTTGAGCCGGACCGCGGTCTCCCCGGCGGCAGCGGCCTCCTTGGTGTGCATGTCGATGCACCAGCCGCAGCCGTTGATCTGGCTGGCGCGCAGCGACGCCAGTTCCTGGATGGAGGCCGGCAGCGGTGACCGCGCGATCACCATGCTCGCGTTGGCGAACCGCTGGGCGAACTTGGCGGCGATCTCGTTGCCGAACATGTCGAATCGGGTGTCCATGACCTCGTCCTCACTCGTGGTGGTGCACTGAACGAACACCAGATGCCGCCGGCCCGGTCCCTGTGACAGTGACGGGAGCCACACCGGCCGGTGTCACAAATCGGCGGCGTCCGGTGTCTGGTTGGTGAGCCTGTCGAGAGGAGGCCCCCATGGACGCGGACGCCGCCGACCCCGCCACCGAGACGTTCCTCGCGCACCGGAATCTGCTGTTCACGGTCGCCTACGAGATGCTCGGCTCGGCCGCCGACGCGGAGGACGTGCTGCAGGAGACCTGGCTACGGTGGGCCGGGGTCGACCTCGGCACCATCGAGAACCGGCGCGCGTACCTGGTCCGGATCACCACCCGGCAGGCACTCACCCGGCTGCGGACGCTCGGCCGCCGCAAGGAGTCCTACGTCGGTTCCTGGCTGCCCGAGCCGCTGCTGACGGCGCCGGACGTGGCCGATGACGTCGAGCTGGCGGACAGCGTGTCGATGGCGATGCTGCTGGTGCTGGAGACGCTCACGCCGACCGAGCGGGCGGTCTTCGTGCTGCGTGAGGTGTTCGCGCTCGCCTACGACGAGATCGGCGAGGCGGTCGGCAAGAGCCCGGCCACGGTCCGGCAGATCGCGCACCGGGCACGGGAACACGTCGCGGCGCGCCGCCCGCGCGGGGCCGTTTCCGCGGCCCAGACACGCGACGCGCTCGAGGCGTTCCAGCGGGCGGTCGATACCGGCGATCTGCAGGGGCTGCTGGATATCCTCGCGCCGGATGTCGTGTTGCTGGGTGACGGCGGCGGCGTGAAGCAGGCCGTGCCGAAGCCGGTCGTGGGGGCCGCGAAGGTGGCCCGCCTGCTGGCCGCCGGCCTGGGCCGGGTCGCCGACGCGGTGTCGATGCGGCCGGTTCACGTCAACGGCTACCCCGCGCTGCTGCTCCTGCTCGACGGCGAGATCGACACCGTCATGGCGGTGCGGATCGACGAGGGCCTCATCACCGGGCTCTACGCCGTGCGCAATCCCGAGAAACTGTCCCACATGCGGCAGGAGACCACCCTGCGCCGCTGAGCGGCGTGGCCTACCTGGCCAGCGGGCTGTAGAAGACCAGGCCGTTGCCCTTGTTGTCGTACACCACGGCACGCCGCTCGTGCGCGTCGTCGTACGGGCCCTTCACGATGCCGCCGCCGCTGTCCTCGACCGCTTTCGCCGCGGCATCGACGTCAGCGGTCTTGATGCCGACGACGACCTGCCCGTGGATGGGATGGTCCACGGCGGTGGCCAGCGCGAGCGTGATCGACCCGCCGTCGAGGGCCGCGAAGTGCGCTCCGTCGCGGAACTTCAGTGGCATCCCCAGGGTCTCGCTGTAGAACCGGATCGATTCGTCGAGGTTGTCCGTCGAGAGGACGACCATCCGCACTTCGTGCTCGCTCACCGTGCCTCCTGTGGCCAAATCGGTTCCACCATAGGCCATTCGACGTGGTCGATCACGTGACGCCGTCGTGCGGCGGTTGTCACTCGAGTGTGTCGCCGGTCACGTCGGCCTGGTCGGTGGTCGTGCCAGGGTGAGGTATGACAACTGAGCGATTCGAGGTGCGGCGCGAGATCGCGGCCGCCCCTGCGAAGGTGTTCGCCGTGCTGTGCGATCCCAGCGGCCATGTGGCGATCGACAGTTCGGGCATGCTCCAGTCGGCCGAGGGCAAGCCCGTGCAGAAGGTGGGCGACGAGTTCGTCGTGCACATGGACCGGGAGTCGCTCAACGACGTCCCGCTCGGCAAGTACGACGTCACCGTGCTCATCACCGAGTTCGAGCAGGATGCCCTCATCGAATGGACCGTCGCCGGCGCCGGGAGGTCCTCGATCCAGCACCGGTACGGCTACCGGCTCGAACCCCGCGAGACCGGCACACTGGTGACGTCGTACTACGACTGGAGCCGGATCAAGCAGTCGTGGCGCGAGCGCGGCATCTTCCCCGTCATCCCGGAATCGGCGCTGCGTGCGACGCTCGGCATTCTCGCCAGGACCGTGGAGTAGCCAGGACGTTCCCAAGATCGGGCATTGGTTGCGTGACCTCGCGCTCGCTACAGTCGGGAGGGCAATGTGGCACCCGGGGAGGCGCGATGAGGATCGGCACCATATCCGTCGAGCTGATCTACGACGGGCACGGCGTGGAACCGGCGCAGGAGGTGCTGAGCCGCCCCGGGGTCACCGACGCCTGGGCCTGCCATCAGGACCTGCTCGACGAGTCCGGCAACGTGCCGTTGACGCTGGGCGGCTTCCTGGTGCGGACCGGCGACCGGGTGATCGTGGTCGACACGGGCGTGGGCACGCTCGACACCGGCAAGTACATCGGCGGGCGGTTCCTGGAAAGCCTGCGGGGCCTCGGGGTGAGCCCGGCCGATGTCACCGACGTCCTGTTCACCCACCTGCACATCGACCACGTCGGCTGGGCGACCCGCAAGGGCGAGGTCGTCTTCCCGAACGCCACCTACCGCGTGCATCGCGCCGACTGGGCCTACTTCGTGGAAAGCCCGGACGCCGTCCCGGGTGCGGTGCGCAAGCTCTCCCCACTCACCGGGCAGCTGGAGACCTTCGAAAGCGACACCACCCTCGCGCCGGGGCTGGACACCAGGCACGTGCCAGGGCACACCCCTGGTTCGACGATCTACGTGGTGTCCAGCGAGGGGGAGCGAGCGCTGCTGCTCGGCGATGTCGCCCATTCCCCGGTTCAGCTGACCGACTCCACCTGGGAAGCGGTGTTCGACGTCGACGTGGAGGCCGGCCGGCGGGTGCGGGCCGCCCTCAGCGATGCGACGACCGACACGCAGGACGTCATCGCCGCTGCCCACTTCCCGTTCGGACGGCTGGTCACGGTCGGCGGCGAGCGCCGGTTCTCCTTTCTCGAAACGGGTTGACCTCAGCCCAGGGAGGGCAGTTCGTCGTCGCTGGGACGGTCGTTCGGCGACGACGGCGTCGCGCTGGGAAGGGAAGTGACCATGACTGTCGAACGCACCGCCATCGCCGGTCTCGGCATGAGCGAGGTCGGCAAGGTCTACGGCTACACGGCGGCCGAGTTCGCCTCGATCGCCGTCCGCAACGCCGTCGCCGACGCGGGTCTGGAGCTGAGCGATCTCGACGGGCTGATCATGTCGAGCGGGCTCGGCAGCGGCGTGGACCTGAGGCTGCAGGGTACGCTCGGGCTGACCGACCTGAACCTGCTCACCGCCATGCAGGGCTACGGGTCCACGGCGGCGCAGATGGTGCAATACGCGTCGATGGCCGTGCGCTCCGGTACGGCCGAAACGATCGCGATCGTCTGGGCGGACGATCCGCTGAAGGAGAACGTCAGCACCGGCGCGGCCTACCAGCGGGCCGGCCGGTACGCGGCGGGCTGGCAGGGATTGCTCGCGGCCGGCGGCGTTTCCGGCGCCAACACCTACTACGCGCTCGCGGCCCGCAGGCACATGCGCAAGTACGGCACCACCAACGACCACTTCGGCGCGATCGCCGTCGCGCAGCGGCAGTGGGCCACCATGAACCCGCTCGCGCAGATGCGCGCGCCCATCACTCTCGAGGACTACCACGCGTCGCGCTGGATCGCCGAGCCGTTCCACCTGCTCGACTGCTGCCTCGTCTCCAACGGCGCCGCCGCGCTCGTGATCACCTCGCTGGATCGCGCCAGGACGCTCGCGCAGCCGCCCGTCGAGGTGCTGGGCTGGGCGCAGACCCACCCCGGGCGGGGCGGAGTACGCAACGACGACTTCGGGCTCGTCAGCGGCGCCGCGCGGTCCGGGCCGGCGGCCCTGCGGATGGCGGGCACGACGCTCGACGAGATCGACGTGCTCGAGATCTACGACTGCTACACCTTCACCACCCTGATCACCATGGAGGACTACGGGTTCTGCGAGAAGGGCGAGGGCGGGCCGTTCCTGGCGGAGCCCGGCGTGCTCGGCCCGGAGGGGAAGCTGAAGCTGAACACCGGTGGCGGCGAGCTGTCCTCGTACTACCTGTGGGGCATGACGCCGTTGTCCGAGGGTGTCATCCAGGCGCGCGGCCAGGCAGGCGATCGCCAGGTCGAACGGCACGACCGGGTGCTGATCTCCGGCAACGGCGGCACGCTCGACCACCACGCGACGCTGGTGCTCGGCACCGTGTGAGCGGACCTCGCAAAGTAGTGGGAACGCCGCTAGGTACGGAAGGACCGCACGGAGCGGGCGCGACGGAGGAGCGTCGCGGAGGAGGACCGGTTGGGTGCGGAACCCCGCAAGATACGGAAAGGATGATCGATCATGGCCCTGTTCCCGGTTCGTCGGGATGCGGCGACAGCCACCTTCTTCGACGGCACCGCTCGCGGCGAGTTCCTGCTCCTGCGCGACACCACGACCGGCGAGGTACTCGACCCGCGCACCGACACGTCGTTCGACCGTGCCCGCTTCGAGCACGTCCCGGCCTCCGGCAAGGCGACGGTCGTGTCGTGGTCGGCGCCACACACGAGGCTCCCCGAGGGCGGCACCCGCCGTTCACTGGTGGGCATCGTCGAACTCGCCGAAGGTCCGTGGTGGTGGACCGAACTCCGCGGCTTCGCCCCGGACGACGACCCGGCCGGGGCCGCCGTCGAGGTCCGGTTCGAGAAGTCCGGCGACGGCGCCGAGGACGAGACGGTGCCCTACTTCGCCAAAGTGGACTGAGCGCTGTCCACTACGGACAGTCAGGCTCGGACGGCCCGCCGTGGATCATCGTCGCACGCGCGGCGGCTCCGGCCGTCATCACGCGAGCAGCTTTCGCAGCTCGGTCTTCCGTATCTTGCCCGCCGCCGTGCGCGGGAACTCGTCGAGAACGGTGATCCCCTCGGGCGTCTTCTGCCGGGCGATCCCGGCCGCGCGGAAGTGCTCGCGCACCTCCTCCAGCGTCAGCCCGAGCCCGTCCCGGGTCAGGACGAACGCCCATGCCCGCTCGCCGTAGCGCGGGTCGGGCGCGCCGACGACGGCCACCTCGACCACGGCGGCGTGGGTGCCCAGCACGTCCTCGATCTCCTTGGGGGAGAGGTTTTCCCCGCCCCGGATGATGAGTTCCTTGCGGCGTCCGGTGATCGTCAGCCGGTCGCCGTCGAGGATGCCGATGTCGCCGGTGCGGTAGTAGCCGTCCGCGGTGAAGACCGCGGCGGTCGCCGCCGGGTCGGTGTAGCCGAGGAACAGGTCCGGCCCGGTGCTCAGGATCTCGCCGGGAGTGCCGGGCGGCACGTCGTTGTCGTCCTCGTCGACGATCCGTACCAGCATGTCGGGATACAGCTTGCCGTCCGTGTCGGCCCGCAGGTCGAGTGGGTCGTGCTCCTCGCCGCTGCTGATCGTCGGGTGCTCGCTGGAACCGTAGCAGCGGTAGGCCCGGCAGCCGACCGCGTCGGCGGACCGGATCAGCGCGGCCTGCACCGCCGTCGAGCCCACCAGCACGTCCCGCAGCTCCAGCCGGTCCACACCCTCGGCGCGCGCCGCCTCCAGCAGCGTCGTCAGGTGGTAGGGCGGCAGCGTGCCGGACGTGATGTCGAACCGCTTGAGCAGCTCCAGTGCCTGCACCGGGTCCCAGCGGTCCACCGACACCATCCCGCCGCCGAACAGCAGCGGGCGGCACACCGTGAGGAACCCGGCCATGTGCGCGAACGGCAGCACGCTGAGCCACCGCGCCCCGTGCAGGCGCCACGGCGGCATGCACTGCCGCAGCTCGTAGAGCAAGGTCTCGTGCGAATGCCGGACCCCCTTGGGGTCGGCGGTGCTGCCGGACGTGTAGAGGATCGCCGCCTCGTGTGCCGCGGTCACCCCGCTCTCCGGTGGCCGGTCGTCGCCGGGCTGCCGGTCGGCGCTGAGCTCGCTCCACGACAGGCAGCCGTCCGGTACCTCGGCGCCGACCACCACCGTCAGCTCCACGCTCGTGCGCTCGAGCACCCGCGGCAGCGCGGAAACATACTCCGATGAGCGCCACCGGTCGGCGGTGACCAGGCAGCGTGCCCCGCTGTCGGCGAGGATGAACGCGACCTCTTTCTCGCCGTAGATGGCGGGAATCGGCACCAGGGTGACGCCGAGCGCGATCGCCGCCCGGTAGGCGACGACGCACTCCACACCGTCAGGCAGCTGGACGGCGACCACGTCCCCGCCGCCGACACCGCGGCGCCGCAGCGCCCCGGCGAGCTGGTACGCGGCGGTCGTGATCTCGCCGAGGGTGACCGTGTGTTCGCCGTCCTGGGTGAAGAACACGAAGACGTCGCCGGCATGCTCCCGCGCGACCGCGTCCATGACCTGGCCCAGAGATTCCGTCGCGTAGATCCCGGCCGCGCGCCACTGCGCCCGCTTGTCCGCGATCGCGTCGACACCGTTGTCGTTCAAGGCAGTTCTCCTTCCGGAGTACGGTTCAGCACACGAACACCGGCGTCACCGGGCTCCCCGCGCCACCGCGGACCAGCAGCGGCGCGACGACCAGCAGTCCCGCGCAGGTTCCCCGCTCGGCGAGCAGCGTGCCGAGGCTGAGGTTTTCCAGGATGTAGACGCCGTAGCGGTTGAGCAGGGTGCGGTGCACCGGAAGGCCGACGCCGCGTACCGCGGGCGGCACCGCCTCGACGGCCCAGGTGTCCGCGCCGATCAGCACCGGGTCCTGCCCGGCGAGCCATTCGGCCGCGTCCGGGCCGATGCCGGGCTCGCCGTAGGTATAGGTTTCCGGGGTCTCGTGCAGCTCGCGTTCCCACCCGGTGCCCAGCAGCACCGCGTCACCGGGAGACAGCGAGATCCCCGCACTGTCCAATTCGGACGTCAGGTCCGCGACGGTCACCTCGTGCCCCCAGCCGGCTTTGCCTGCCGGGCAGCGCCGGGTGAGGTCGACGACCACGGCGCGGGTGACGATCGGCTCGACGTTGTGCACGCCCAGCCGGGGCGCGCCGTTGGAGGTGATGTGCTCGTCGTCGAACCCGTTGTACAGCCCTTCCGGGCCCCAGTAGTGGCACAGCGCGTCCAGATGGGTGCCGATGTGGGTGTGCAGGGTCAGGATGTCGTCGATGGTGCCGACCTGGCTCTTCGGGTTGCGCGAGATGTGCGTGGTCTGCCACACCGCGTGCCTGCCCGGCGTGTGCGGGGTCCGCTCGTCCACCGGATGCGCCAGCGGATAGGCCTTCCCCGTGCGCACCAGTTCCGCGGCGGCCTTGCGGGTGTGGTCGCCGACGAGGTTCAGCGCGCCCCGCTCGTCGTCGGGCCCCCAGCGGCCCCAGTTGGTCCCGGCCGTCGCGGTCATGCGCGGCTCGGCAGTTCGACGACGGCGGCCCCGGACGCGGTGATCTGGTCGCGCTGGTTGCGGGCCTCAAGGGCGCACGACACCAGGGACCGGTCGCCGTCGCGGGACTTGCCGGTGACCCGCCCGGTGACCCACGTGCTGTCGCCGAGCAGGTTCGGTTTGAGCAGCCGCCCGTCCAGTTCGGCGATCCGGCCGCCGTCGCCGCACCAGTCGGTGACGCACTGCGCGAGCCAGGACAGCCGCTGGCAGCCGAAGTCGTAGCCGCGCGGGTAGCGGCCGAGGTGGGAGAGCGCGGAATCCCAGTGCGGGCCCTCGATCGTGTCCGTGAAGCCGAATTCCGGGTGCACGATCGCCGCGCCGGGGTTGCGCTGCAGCACCGTCGCGCGGATCCGGTCGCTCTGGCACATCGACGCACCCCAGCCGACCACCCACGACACCAGCCCGGTGACGGTGAGCGGTCCTTTGAGGAGGGTGGGCAACTTGTCGCCGACCTCGACATCGCGCCACAAGCGGGGCTCGCCGCCGCGCCGGTTGGCGGCTTCGGCGAGGTACTGCCGCTGGATGCGCTCGCGGTCCTCGGCGGTGTAGCGGGCGGGCTCGAGACCCATGTACTGGTCGGTCAGCGCCGAGCGCTCGAACCGGAAGATCGACCGGTACACCTCGGCCAGCAACCGGTCGTCGCGGCCGTGGAACACCGTGCGGGTGACCTGGGCGACCGACCGCGCGGACAGCGAACTCCTCCGTTCCGCCACCTTCCACAGCTCGGTGGTGGCGCTGATCGGCTCGCCGACCTCCACCCGCTCGTGCCAGATCCAGTGGTCGCCGGCCCACAGCCCGAGCGCGCCCGGCAGCCAGGTGTCCACGCCGCCGCGTTCCTCGGTCTGCATCAGGCCCGGCACGACCGGCGCGTTCTCGCAGCTGTAGAGGAAGGTCGGTGGTACCTGCTGGCCCCCGGGGTGGCCCGGGTCCCACCACATCGGGTTGTCGTCGCCGAGGCCGAGCGCGAAATGCCAGACGGCGTCGGAGGAAGCGGCCGAATTCCAGCCGCGGGTCGGCCATGGCTGGTTGAGCTGGGAACGCATGCGCTCGATGGCTTCGTCGGTGATGGCAGGGGCTTCGGTCGTGGTCATGCGTCAACCTCGGTATCTCGTAGCGGTTTCCGGCAGCGGAGCGGTTTCGGCGCCGCTTGGTGTCTTCTCGACGGGGGTGGACCGTTGTCGGAACTGGTGCCGCAGCAGCCTGGACAGGCGGACCGCGCCGGGCACGACACCTTCGGGCACGGCCAGCACCACGATCAGCAGTGCGAGCCCGTATGCGGCCATCTTGGCCTGCGGCCCGAGGTCCACAAAGGTCGGCAGACCCGTCAGCAGGATCGCGCCGACCGACGGTCCCCACACGGTCGCGGCGCCGCCGAAGGCGACGATCGCGAACGCCTGGAACGACGCGCCGGCCAGTGCGAACTCCGACGGCGCCACGTACTGGATGAAGTACGCGTAGAGCGCGCCGGCCAGCCCGGCACACGCCGAGCCCAGCACGAACGCGGTGATCTTGTACCGGGTGACGGCGAAGCCGAGTGAGCGGGTGAGCTGCTCGTCGTCGCGCACGCCGCGCAGCACCAGCGCCATCCGTGACCGGTGGTAGACCGCGAACAGCACCAGCAGCAGGAACCCGATGGCGGCGGCGAACCAGTACATCGCGGCGGGGTCGGCCAGCCAGTCCGGGCGGCTGATCCCGGACAGGCCCACCGAGCCGCCGGTCAGGCCGGCGAGGTTGGTGAACAGGTCGGTGGCCACGATCCCGATCGCCAGCGTGGCGATCGCGAAGTGCAGCCCGCGGGTGCGCAGCACGAACGGCGCGATCACGGCCGCGACGATCGCCGCGGCGAGGATCGCCACGGCGAACGCGGCAACCAGCGGCAGCCCGGTGCGGGTGGCGACCAGCCCGGCCGCGTAGGCGCCGATGCCGTAGCTGGCGCCGATCCCGAGGTTGGCCAGGCCGCCGTAGCCCATCATCAGGTTGAGCCCGCCGGCGAGCACGACCCACAGGATCGTCGTGGTCGCCACGGACAGCAGGAACTGGTCGCCGGACAACCCGGTGGCCAGCAGCACGATCGCGCAGACGGCCCACGGTGAGGCGGACCGCGCCGTTCTAGTCGCGAGCAACGTTGACTCCGAACAATCCGTTGGGGCGCAGCACGATGACGATCAGCAGGAACGCGAACAGGAAGGTGTTCGCGTACCCCGAGTCGATGTAGCTGGAGGCCACGGCGCCGATCACGCCGAGCAGCAGCCCGCCGGCCAGTGCCCCGCCGATCGAGCCGAGGCCGGCGAAGATGATCACGATGAACGCCTTGAACGCGATGTCCTCGCCCGAGGTCGCGCCGATCGGGAAGGCGCTGGCCAGTAGCGCCCCGGCGATCCCGGCCACGCACGAGCCGATCGCGAAGGCGAGCATGGCGTAGCGGCGCCGGGCGATGCCCATCAGCGTCGCGGCGTAGGGGTTCATCGCCATCGCCCGCATCGCCCGGCCCGGCCTGCTCGCCGAGATGTAGAGCCGCAGCAGGCCGGTCAGCACGAACGCGGTCACCACGATCACCGCCCACACCGCCGGGATCCGCACGCCGCCGAGGTCCAGCACGTGCCCCGGCGCGGCGGGCACGCTCTTCGGCTCGTCGCCGAACACGGTCACCCCGAACGCCTCGATGATCAGGATCAGGCCCAGCGAGGCCATCAGCACACCGGTCTCCGCGGCGTCCCGCAGCCGGTCGAACACCAGCGACAGGATCAGCCCGAGCACGGTCGCCGCCGCCGCTCCGACCACAATGGACAGAACGTAGGGGACGTGGGCGTAGGTGCCCGCGGCGTAGGCGACCAGACCGCCGACCACCACCGACTCACCGTGCGCCAGGTTGGCGACCCCGGCGACGCTGAAGATCAGCACGAGCCCGACCGCCGACAGGGCGTACACCCCGCCCTCGACCAGACCGACCACAATCGTCTGCAGCATCGTGGCTCTCCCGCGGCCTCAGGCCGGCCCGAGCGTGCTGTCGACCTTGCCCGACGGGGCCCAGTGCCCGTTGCCGTAGGTGAGGCCGACCAGCGCGAAGATCGTCTGGTGGTTGGCGAACACCGTGTTCCCGCTGACCGGCAGCACCGCATTGGCGGTGACGTCGGCGGGCTTGAGCCCGTCGAGCGCGGTGCGCACCTTCGGGATGTCGGTGGCGGAACCGGCCTTGGCCCACGCGCCGGCGAGCAGGTACACGCTCTCGTAACCGTTGGCGGACAACAGTCCTGGCGCCTGGTGGAACCGCGCCTGGTAGTCGTCGGCGAACTTCTTGGCGTTGGCGGTCAGGGTCGCGTCGAAGCCGCCGGCGGCGCTGGCGACGTAGTCAACCGGCGGGCTGCCCACGTCGGTCACGTCGTGCATCACCGGCGCCGCGTTGGCGTCGGTGACCTCCTGGTCGGTGTACCCGGCGCTGCTCACGATCGGCCCGGTGAAGCCGAGCTGGCGGGCGGTGGTGATGGCCCGGATCAGGTCGGTCGCGTAGCCGCGGAACAGCAGCGCGTCCGGCGCGGTGCGCAGCATGGCCTCGACCTGCGCGCCGTACTGGGTGTCGCCGAACTGGTACTGCTGCTGGGTGGCAACGGAAATCCCGGCGGCGCCGAGCTTGCGCACGAACGAGTCGGTGTTGCCGACATAGCTGGCGTGCGACTTGTCGGTGAGCATCGCGACCTTCTTCGCGCCCTTGCTCAGGAGCACGTTGCCGGTGCCGTCGTCGAGCTGCTTGGTCTCGGTCTGGAACCGGTACACCGGCTTGTTGTCGGTGATGCCCGGCAGCACGGCGCCGCTGACCATCGAGATCACGTCGTCGCGGTCCTTGATGATCGGCAGGTAGGCGCCGACGGAGGAGCTGCTCAGCGTGCCGACGATGTAGTGCGACCCACCGCCCTGCAACATCTTCTGCACGTTCTGCACGGCCAGGGTCGCCCTCGACTGGTCGTCCAGCGTCTGCAGGCCGAGCTTGACGGACTTGCCGCCGATCTTCACGCCGCCGGCGGCGTTGATCTCGTCGACAGCCATCTGGATGCCGTTGGTCTGCGGGCCGCCGACCGCGGCACCGGGGCCGGTGAGGCTCGCCTCGGCGCCGAGCTGGATCGTGTCGGAACCGCCGCCGCTGCCGGAGCCGCCGCCGCAGGCGGTGAGCGCGACGGTCAGCACAGCGGCCACGCCGAGCGCGGTGGTGGTGTGCCGGAAGTGGCGCGGGAACAGTCTTGGTAGAGCGTCGTTGCTCGCCATGACCGGACTCTCTTTCGCTGTCAGGTGGGGCTGGGCCCAATCGGGTTGGACGTGTTGCTTCCCAGGTAGAGCTCGGACAGCCGCCGCTCGGACACGTCCGGGCCGACTTCGGCGACGATCTGCCCGCTCGCGACGACATAGATGCGGCCGCAGGTCTCGGCGGCCAGGTTCAGGCCCTGCTCGGCGATCAGCATCGTGATGCCGAGCTCCGCGCGGATCCGGGCAAGCTGCTCGATCATCGTCTCGATCAGCACCGGGGCCAGGCCGAGGCTCGGCTCGTCGATCATCAGGAGGGTGGGGCTGGCCATCAGGCCGCGACCGATCGCCAGCATCTGCTGTTCGCCGCCGGACAGGGTGCCGGCGGCCTGGTTGCTCCGCTCCCGCAGCCGCGGGAACAGGTCGTAGACGGTCGCCAGCCGTTCGGCGCGGGTCCGCGGCGCGCTGAACGAGCCGAGCCACAGGTTCTCGCGCACGCTCAGCGCGGCGAACACCTGGCGGCCTTCGGGTACCAGCACCACGCCGTGCGGCACCCGTTTCGCCGCCGCCCACCGGCTGACGTCGGTGCCGCTGACGCGGGTGCGGCCCGACCGTGCCGGGTGCGCCCCGGCCAGTGTGTTCAGCATGGTCGACTTGCCCGCCCCGTTGGGGCCGATCACGCCGACCACCTCGCCGGGCTCGATCCGCAGGTCGACCCCGTGCAGGATCTCCGAACCCCGGTATCCGGCGACGAGCCCGCTGACCTCGAGCACCGGCTCGGTGAGCTGGGCGGTCATGACCGCCCCTTCCGGCGGCCGAGGTAGATCCGGCGGACGCGCTCGTCCGCCTGCACGTCGGCCGGGCTGCCCTCGGTGACCAGCCGGCCCGAGTCGAGCACCAGCACCGAGGTCGACAACCGCATCAGGGTGTCCATGTCGTGCTCCACCAGCCCGATCGCGGTGCCCGCCGCGCGCAGCCGCTCGATCACCTCGCACAGCCGGTCGATGTCGCTGCGGGTCACCCCGGCGAACGGCTCGTCGAGCAGCACAGCCACCGGCGAGGTCAGCGCGACGAGCGCCAGGTTGACGACTTTCTGTGTTCCGTAAGGGAGTTCGCGCACGTCCCGGTGCAGCACGCCGGCGAGGCCGAAGTCGCGGGCGAGCGCGGCGACCGTGCCGCGCCGGGCGGCGGCACGGTTGCGCGGCGACTTCACCGCGAGCTCCATGGCCCCGCCGACCGTGAACGACGTGAGCACCTTGGTGTGCTGGAAGGTGCGCACCAGCCCGCACCGCGACCGCGCCGCCAGGTCGTGGTTGGAGACATCCTTCCCGCGCAGCAGCACGCTGCCACCGTCCGCGCGGTACATCCCGGACAGCAGGTTGACCACGGTGGACTTGCCCGCACCGTTGGGCCCGATGATGCCCAGCACGCATCCGGCGCGCAGGGTCAGGTCCACATCGGACACCGCATGCAGGCCGCCGAAGCGCTTGCTCAGCCCGCGTCCCTCGAGGACGACTTCGGCGGTCTGACCGTCCGGCACGGCCGGCGCCGCGGGCGCCGGGGTGGCCACGTCCTCACCCCGCCGCGGGGGAGCGGGCGGCGAGCCAGCGGCCCGCCGCGAGCGCGCGAGCGTTGGCCGTCGCACCGCCGAGTTCGGTGTGCAGGTAGGCCAGCTTGCCGGTGAGCCGGGTGAGCCCGAACTCGTCGGTGATGCCCATTCCGCCGACCACCTGGTGCACCGAGCGGAACACCTCGCGCATGCCCTTGCAGGCGTAGCACGCGGCCGCCGCGGCGGCCAGGTCGTCGTCGGTGAACCAGCCCGCGCGGCGGGCCAGCCAGGTGGTGCCCTCGGCGAGCATCCAGCCGCGGGCGAGCCGGTGCTGCACGGACTGGTAGCCGCCGATGGGGCGGCCGAACTGCTTGCGCTCGGTCACGTACTTCGACGCCTTCAGCACCGCGGCACGCATCAGGCCGCCCGCCTCGGCCGCGAGCGCGGTCCGCCACGCGCGCAGCAGGACCGGTCCCGTACCGGGGCCCAGCCGCTGTCCACCGTGGACAGTGACCGTCGCGCTGGGGTAGCCCCAGCGCATCTCCCGGCGTTCGACCGCGACGTCCTCGAGTGCTGCCAGCACCGCTTCGTCGCCGTCCAGTACGAGAAACGCCTCGGCCTCCGCGCCGAAGCGCACGAACCGGCCGTACTCCGGTGCGGCCAGGCCCACCACCGCGGGCAGGTCCTGTTTGGTCACCGCCGGGGCGACCAGCGCCTTGGCGGCGACCGGCGCGCAGACGCCGGCGGCCCCGGCCTCGTCGACGACGAGTACCGCCTCCAGTCGCCCGCCGCCGAGCTCGCCGAGGTCCAGGAAGCCGCCCTCCTCGAGCGCCGAGAACGCGTCCCGGTCCAGTTCCGCGACCGGGCTCGTGGTCGCGGACTTGGCGAGGATCGCGCGGACCGACGAGACCACGTCCCGCTGCTGGTCGGTCAGTGACAGATGCACGTCCTCACCCCTTCGGCAGGCCCAGCACGTGCCGGGCGACGTTGTTGAGCTGGACTTCGAGCGTCCCCGACGCGATGGTCGAGGTGGTCGAGAACATCAGCGAGTAGTCGCCGAGCGAGTCACCGGACAGCGCCTGGGTGCCGAGCACGTCGTAGTAGGTGTGCGTGATGCCGTGTTCCATCTGCGCCATCGACGCCCGGTACACCGACGCGGCCTGCGCCTGCTCCGGGCTGTCGCGGTGCCGGTGGTCGACGGCCACGTAGTTGAGCACTCGCGTGGCCGCGGTGTCGGCGGCCGCGTTGCCCAGAGCCTCGAGCACGTCCGGGTCGTCGAGGGTGCCGCCGTCCGCTTCGAGTTCGGCGACCAGGTTGTCCAGCGCCCGGTCGGCGTGCTCGTGCCGGGCGAGACCGACCCGCTCGTTCGCGAGGATCGTCCGGATCAGGTTCCAGCCCTCGTTCTCCGGGCCGAGCCGGCAGTCCGCCGGTACCCGCACATCGGTGAAGAACATCTCGTGCACGATGTGGTGGAAGCCCATCGTGGGGATCTCCCGGACCTCGATGCCCGGCGTGTCCATCGGGACCAGCAGGATCGTGATGCCGTGCCGTCCGGGGGCGGTGCGCACCAGCAGGAAGCAGTAGTCGGCGAAATGCGCGTAGGAGGTCCAGATCTTCTGGCCGTTGATCACGTACTCGTCGCCGTCGCGGTACGCCGAGGTCTGCAGCGCGGCCAGGTCCGTGCCCGCGCCGGGCTCGGAAAAGCCCTGGCACCACATGGCCTCGCCGCGTGAGATGGGTGGCAGGTAGCGCGCCTTCTGCTCCTCGGTGCCCGCCTTCATGATCGCGGGTCCGATCCAGGTGATGTTCATGTACTGGGGGCCCCGCGGCTCGCCGGCGCCCCACAGTTCCTCGCTGACGACCACCTGTTCCCAGGCCGAAGCGTCCCGGCCGCCGTATTCGGGCGGCCAGTGCGGTGTCAGCAGGCGGCGTTTCGCCAGCTCGAGACAGTAGCCCAGTACGGCGTCGCGCTCGTCGGTGCCGGGCATGTCCCGGTCGTAGAGAGTCCATCCAGGTCGAACAACCTCACCGACGAAGTCCTTCAGCTCCTGACGGAGCCGTTGCTCGTCGGCGGTCCATTCGAAGTCCACAGTGACCTCGCAAGATCCGGCTAGGTGGTGGTGTCACAGGACATTAATGCGCGCACCGAGAGATTTCAAGCCATTCAGTACTCTAATAAGATAGGCTCGGCGGCGATGGCAAGCTGAAGGAGACCATCAGCCCCACCCTTGGGCCGACCGCGAATCGAGAGCCACACGATGACCACCAACGCGGAGCCGCTCCGGGTCCCGAAGACCGCCGAGGTCCTCGCCGGACGTATCCGCACCCAGATCCTGCGCGGCGACCTGCGCGAGGGCGAGAGCCTGCCCACCGAGAACGAGCTGATGGAGCGGTTTTCCGTGTCCCGGCACGTGCTCCGCGAGGCGTACCGGATCCTGGAGTCGGAACGGCTGATCACGATCCGGCGGGGTGCGCAGGGTGGGCCGCGCGTGCTCTCGCTGGACCCACGGGTGGCGGCCCGTCATGTCGGCACGCTGCTGCAGGTGCGCGGCACGACGCTGACCGAGCTGCAGAAGGTCCGGATCGGGCTGGAACCGCTTGCGGTGCGCTGGCTGACCGAGTCGCCGGACGCGCCGGCCGCCGTCACCATGCTGCGCAAGTACAACGAGCGGGCCGCGGCCGCGGTGGAGGACCTCGCCGGGTTCGCCACCCACTCCTTCGGCTTCCACCGCCAGGTCGTCGAGCTCGCCGGGAACAAGGCGCTCACCGTCGTGATGGACCTGATCGCCGAGATCGTCGAGCTGCACATCACGGTGCGCGAGACCGCGCCGGAGACCGACCGGGCGGAGCAGGTGCGCGACAACAAGCGGTCGGTACGGGCGAACAGCAAGATGCTGCGCCTGGTCGAATCCGGCGACGCGGACGCCGCCGAGGCGTACTGGCGCGAGCACATCACCGCGGTGGTGGACCACCTGGCCCGGATCCACGGCCCCACGAGGGTGGTCGACCTGCTCAGCTGACGTGTCCCGGCGGCGATCTCGGCGCGGCGGTGGCAGGATATGGGGCCGCGTGCTTGTGCGGAGGACCAGCGGCTGACGGAAGACGTGGCGCTGATGGTGCGACGGGAGATCGGGCGGCGGGGGAGCCTGGAAGTGGCCCCCACCCGCAACCCTGGCCTGGTTCTGCTCCTGCTGGTGGGTACGCTGCTGGCCGCCTGCACCTCGACCCCGCCGCCCGCGGCGCCGCCGTCCTCGAGCGCGGCCGCGGTCGCGCCCGCCGATGGTCTGCCCGGCATGCCACCGGTGCCCGATCCGCACAACATCGTCGCCGCCGCGGGCGCGAACCTGCTGGCGCCCGCCGCGAAGGCCGCGCGGCCGCTGGTGTACGTGCCGCACGTCCGCTCCGGCGATGTCTGGGTGATCGATCCCGCCACGTTCGCGGTGGTCGGAAAGTACCCGGCGGGCAAGGAAATCCAGCATGTCGTGCCCGGCTACGACCTGAACACCCTCTACGCCACCGACGACAGGGGCGAGCACCTGCTGCCGTTCGACCCCCGCAGCGGGCTGCCGGGCGAGGCGATCCCGGTCACCGATCCCTACAACATGTACTTCACGCCCGACGGTGCCTACGCGATCTCCGTCGCGGAGGCCCGGCGCGAACTGGTCTGGTACGACCCGCACACCTGGGCGCGCCGCGACGTGACGCCGGTGCCGGGTTGCGCGGGCGTCGACCATGCCGAGTTCGCCGCCGACGGCCGAACCGCCGTGTTCACCTGCGAGTTCGCCGGCGCGGTCGCGATCGTCGACGTCGCCTCGCACAAGGTGCTGCGCACGGTCGCGATGCCGCAACGGCACACGCACATGGGCCCGCAGGACATCAAGCTCGCCCCGGACGGCTCGGCGTACTACATCGCCGACTCGGACGCGAACGGGGTGTGGGTGCTCGACGGCGCGGCAACCAAGGTGCTGCGGTTCATCCCGACCGGCGCGGGCGCGCATGGGCTGTACCTGTCGCGCGACGCGCGGCAGCTCTACGTCACCAACCGGCACGCGGGCAGCATCAGCGTCCTCGACGCCTACACCGGCGCGCCCGTCACCATGTGGCACCTGCCCGGCGGCGGCAGCCCGGACATGGGCAACGTGACCGCGGACGGCACCCAGCTGTGGGTCTCCGGCCGGTACGACCGGGTCGTCTACGTGATATCCACAAAGGACGGTGCGCTGCTCGGGAAGATCCCCGTCGGCAGCGAACCGCACGGCCTGTGCGTGTGGCCCCAGCCCGGCCGCTACTCGATCGGGCACACCGGCATCACCCGCTGACCCCGTCTCGCGCGAGCCCGGCCGATCGCTGGTGGATCGGCCGGGCTCGTCGGCGCGGGCGGGTCAGGCCAGGTCGAACCGGTCGAGCTCCATCACCTTCGTCCAGGCCGCGACGAAGTCGGCGACGAACTTCTCGCGGGCGTCGCGGCTGGCGTAGACCTCGGCGAGGGCCCGCAACTGGGAGTTGGAGCCGAAGACGAGGTCGACGGCGGTGGCCGTCCACTTCAGCTCATCGGTGGCCGCGTCGCGGATCTCGTACACGTTCTCCTCGGACTCCGACGCCTTCCACCGGGTGCCCGGCGAGAGCAGGTTGGTGAAGAAGTCGGCGGTCAGCACGCCGGGCCGGTCGGTGAGGACACCGTGCTTCGAACCGCCGAAGTTCGCCCCGAGGGAGCGCAGGCCGCCGACGAGGACGGTCATCTCGGGCGCCGTCAGGTTGAGCATGTAGGCACGGTCGACGAGCAGCACCTCGGGCTGGAGCTTCTCACCGGAACGCAGGTAGTTGCGGAAACCGTCGGCGCGCGGCTCCAGGACCGCGAAGGACTCGACGTCGGTCTGCTCCTGCGTGGCGTCGGTGCGGCCGGGGTGGAACGGTACCGTCACCTCGACGCCGGCGTCGCGTGCCGCCTTCTCGACGGCGGCCGAGCCGGCCAGCACGATCAGGTCGGCGAGCGAGATCCGCGCGCCGCCGATCTCGTTGAACTCCCGCTGGATGTCCTCGAGCTTCGCCAGGACCGGCGCGAGCCGCTCGGGCTGGTTGACCTCCCAGCTGCGCTGCGGCTCCAGCCGGATCCGGGCGCCGTTCGCGCCGCCGCGCTTGTCGGTGGACCGGAAGCTCGCCGCGGCGGCCCATGCGGTGCTGACCAGCTGGGCGGTCGTGAGGCCGGAGTCGAGGACCCGGGCCTTGAGGGCGGCGATGTCGCCCTCGCTCACGAGCTTGCCCTCGACGGGGGGCACCGGGTCCTGCCACAGCTGGGGCTCGGCGACCCACGGCCCCAGGAAGCGGCTGACCGGGCCCATGTCGCGGTGCAGCAGCTTGTACCAGGCCTTGGCGAACGCCAGCGCGAACTCGTCGGGGTTCTCCATGAAGCGGCGGGAGATCGGCTCGTACGTCGGGTCGAAGCGCAGCGCCAGGTCGGTGGTGAGCATGGTCGGCTTGTGCTTCTTGTTCGGGTCGTACGGGTCCGGGATGATCTCCGGCGCGTCCTTGGCGACGTACTGCTTGCCGCCGCCGGGGCTCGTGGTGAGCTCCCACTCGTAGCCGAAGAGGATCTCGAAGAAGCGGTTGCTCCACTGGGTCGGCCGGTCGCTCCAGGTCACCTCGAGCCCGCTGGTGATCGCGTCGGCACCCTTGCCGGTGCCGTAGGTGCTCAGCCAGCCGAGGCCCTGCGTCTCCAGCGGCGCGGCCTCCGGCTCCGGGCCCACGTGGTCGTCGGCGTTGCCGGCGCCGTGGGTCTTGCCGAAGGTGTGGCCACCCGCGATCAGTGCCACGGTCTCCTCGTCGTTCATCGCCATGCGGCGGAACGTCTCCCGGATGAAGTGGCCGGCCGTCATGAAGTCGGCGCTGCCGCGGGGGCCCTCCGGGTTGACGTAGATGAGACCCATCTCGGTCGCGCCCAGCTCGGGCACCATCTCCGTGTCGCTGGCGTAGCGCTCGTCGCCGAGCCAGTCGTCCTCCGGGCCCCAGTAGATCTCCTCTGGCTCCCAGGTGTCCTCGCGACCGAAGCCGAAGCCGAAGGTCTTGAAGCCCATCGACTCCAGGGCGACGTTGCCGGCGAGCACCAGCAGGTCGGCCCACGAGATCTTCTGGCCGTACTTCTCCTTGACCGGCCACAGCAGCCGCCGCGCCTTGTCGAGGTTGGCGTTGTCCGGCCAGCTGTTGAGCGGGGCGAAGCGCTGCGCGCCGTCGCCGGCCCCGCCGCGGCCGTCGTGGATGCGGTAGGTGCCCGCGGCGTGCCAGCTCATCCGGATCATCAGACCGCCGTAGTGGCCGAAGTCGGCCGGCCACCAGTCCTGCGACGTGGTGAGCACCTCGACGATGTCCCGCTTGAGGGCCTCGACGTCGAGCTTCGCGAACTCCTTGGCGTAGCTGAAGTCCTTGCCCAGCGGGTTGCTCTTCGAGTCGTGGGCGTGCAGCACCGAGAGGTCGAGCTGGTTGGGCCACCAGTCCCGGTTCGTGCGCGGGCGGCGGCCCGTCTTCGCCGTCGGCGAGTCGATCGCCGGGTTCTCGCTTTCGCTGCCGTGCGAGGTCACGGAGTCGTGCGCGACCGGACAGCCTTGCTGGTCCACCCCCTGTGCGCTCGAGGGAGTGTTGTCCTGGGTGTTGCTCATGTGCTTGCCTTCCGAGCTCGCGGATTGTTTGTTGTGGGTGCTGCCGAGCAGTCGGGGCAGGTGCCCCAGAAGACGACCTCCGCCTCGTCGATCACGTAGCCGTGGTCTTCTGCGGCGGTGAGGCAGGGCGCGTGTCCGACGGCGCAGTCGACGTCCGCGATCGCGCCGCAGGAGCGGCAGACGACGTGGTGGTGGTTGTCGCCCACCCGGGACTCGTAGCGTGCGGTCGCCCCGGCGGGCTGGATGCGCCGCACCAGTCCGGCGTCGGTGAGCGCGCGCAGCACATCGTAGACCGCCTGGTGGGACACAGTGGGGTGCTCGGCCCGCACCAGCGCGATCACCGTCTCGGTGTCGACGTGCGGGTTTTCGTGCAGCGCGGCGAGCACCGCGATGCGGGGCCGGGTCACGCGCAACGAGACCGCCCGCAACTGCGCCTCGACGTCCGACGTCACGCAACAACGGTAAGACGCTTTCTGGAACTCTTCAAATTCTGGGCGGCGGTCGCGGCTCGCCCATCGCTGATGAGATAGCACCGGGTGCTGGCCGCGTGGTCCGTCCGGATGCGAGGGTGGCCGGGAGGCAGGCACAGGAGTCAGCGATGCAGCGCGGTGGCCGAGGTGAGGCGAGGCGGCGGGTACCCGGGGCCAAGGTAGTCGTGCCCGATGTCCCGGACGGGTACGTGTCGAGGCCGCGTCTGCTGGCCGCACTCGACCGGGTGCGGGACGTCACCGCGACCGTGGTGAGCGCGCCCGCAGGGTCCGGCAAGACGCTGTTGCTCGCCGAATGGGTGCGTCGCCGCCATCCCGGTGAAACGGCGTGGGTCTCGCTCGATTCGGACGACAACGACGACCGGCGGTTCTGGTCCGGGATCCTGAAGGCGCTCGGGCAGTGCCCGGCCGTGCCGCCGGGCAGCCCGGTCCGCCGCCTCGCGGTGCCCGCGAACCCGAGCCGGGACCCCGGGTTCACCGGCGCGGTGGTCAATGCGCTGGACGAGTTGCCACGGCCGGTGTGGCTCGTGCTCGACGATCTGCAGGAGATCATCGCGGACGATCCGCTCCGGGGCCTGGAAACGCTGGTGCGACAGCACGCGCCGGCTCTCCGGTTCGTGCTGGTCACCCGGCACGACCCGCCGTTGTCGCTGGCCAAGCTGCGGCTGGCCGACCAGCTTGGCGAGATCCGTGCCGGTGACCTGCGGTTTTCCCGCGACGAGGCCCGTGCCCTGCTCGCGGCCGCCGGGGTGGCGCTCGAGCCGGACCAGGTCGCCGAGCTCGTCCGGCGTACCGAGGGCTGGGCCGCGGGCCTGCGGCTGGCCGGTGTGTCGCTGCGGGACACCGAGGACCCCGGCCGGCTCCTCGCCGATTTCGCGGAGAACGACCGGGCGGTCGCCGACTACCTGCTCGACGAGGTGCTGTCCCGGTTGCCGGTGGAACTGCTGGAGTTCCTGCGCGCGATCAGCGTGGCCGACGAGGTGTCCGCCGGACTGGCTCGCACGCTGTCGGGGCGCGCCGAAGCTGGCGTCCTGCTCGACACCCTGGAGCGCACCACCGCGCTGGTCATGCGCGTCGGCGCCCAGCCGCGCTGGTACCGAGTGCACGCGCTGGTCCGGTCGTACCTGGTCGCCGGTCTCGACCGCCAGGTGCCCGGCCGGGCGGCGGTCCTGCACCGGCACGCCGCGGAGTGGTTCGCCGGCCACGGCCGGCCGGTCCAGGCGCTGTCGCAGCTGATCCAGACCCGCGACGCCGACCAGATCGTGGGCCCGCTCCGGCGGCTGGCGCTGCCGCTGGCGCTGTCGGGTGAGCACGACCTGCTGGCCCGCGCGCTGGCGGTGCTCGGCGACACCGTGATCGCGGGCGACAGCCTGCTCGCGCTCGTCTCGGCGTTGCTGCACCTGGAAGAAGGTGAGACGGCCAGCGCCGAGATGGACCTGGTGCACGCCGACGCGGCCTGGGTGGCGCCGGCGCTCGCCGACCTCGAGCAACTGCGCGTCCTCGTCGACGCGCGCGTCGCGGAGCTCACCGGCGACGTCGACGGCATGGCGCGCAACACCGGCACGCTCCAGCCCGGCGAAGCGGGGAACACGCTCGACGCGATGCGAATGCTGCGGCGGGGCACGGCGTTACTCGCCGCGGATCAGCGAGGCCCCGCAGAGCACCAGTTGGCGGCCGCGCTCGCCGCCGCGCGCACGAGTGGACAGGACTACGTGGCACTCGAATGCCTCGCCGTGCTCGGCGGGGCCGCCGCGAGCGCGGGGGACTACCGGCTGATGGAACAACGAGCGCGGGAGGTGCTGCGCGACGCCGAGGAGAAGGGCTGGCAGCACACGATGGTCGCGGCCACCGCGTCGGCGATGCTGGCGTACCGGGCGTTGCTGCTCGGGCAACCCGGCGAATGCCTCCGGCACACGGAGCGCAGTGCACGGATGGTCGACGGCAGCGTGCCGCCCGCCACCGGTGGCCTGTCGGTGTTGCTGGGCACGCTTGGTGGCACAGCCCGCTTCGAGTCCGGCGAGTGGAGCGAGGGCCTCGCGCGACTGGGCGAGGCGCGGGCGACCGCCCGCGGCATCCACCTTCCGGCGGTCGAGGTGGTACTCGGTGCCGTGCTGGAGCACCGGGCGGCGGTCCGGTTCGGCTGGACGGACGCCGCTCGTGAAGCGATGGCCTGGCTCCGGTCGGCCGTTCCAGGGTCCGGGGAGCGGACGCTGATGCGGGCGAGGACCCAGTTCGCGATGGGCCGCCCGGTATCGGCGAACGCACTGATCCGGCCGTTGCTCGACACCTCCCGCACGGTGGTGCTGCCCTGGACCGTCATCGACGCATGGCTTCTCGACGCCGAACTCGCGCACTTCGCCGGCGACGAAGCCGGTGCGCACCGGGCACTGCGCAAAGCGCTGTCGCTCGCCGAGCACCTGGATGTGTTGTACCCACTCGTTTTCGCCGCACCGGCCGTCATCGACCTGCTGGTCGGCGGGCTCGGCAAACTGGGCGGCCTCGACGGGGTCGCGGCACGGGTGCTCGACATCCGGCAGGGGCTGCACAGCCGGCCGGTTCCGCTGCCGCTCACCCGGCGCGAGCGCGCGATCCTGAGCCTGCTGCCGACCTTTCGCTCGTTCGACGAGATCGCCCAGGATCTGACTGTCTCGCCGAATACCGTGAAGACGCATGTCCGGTCCATCTATCACAAGCTCGGTGTGCGCAAGCGCCGCGACGCGGTGGAGGTCGCGCTGCGACACGGGTTGCTGGAGAGCGCATCCGAAGTGACCAATGGCCCTGGCCGGGGCTGATGCGTTCACTTAGCGTCGCCAGGCATGGGACGAACGGGCCGAAACGACCGAGCTGTCCGGCGCAGCGTGGACCGGGTACCCCATCCGAAGATCGCCGTACCGAACGTTCCCGCTGGTTACATCGAACGGGAACGGCTGCTGCACCGGCTCGCGGACGCGGTCGAGGCGCCGGTCACGATCGTGTCCGCGCCCGCCGGCTATGGCAAAACGCTCCTGCTCGCGGACTGGTTCAACACCACCGCCACGCCTGCCAAGGCATGGCTGTCGCTGGATCGCACCGACAACACGCCCGTGCGATTCTGGGCCGGGGTGTTGCGCGCCTTGCGCGAACACCGGGTCCTGCCGCCCGACAGTCCACTCCGGACAGTGATTCCCGACCCGGCGGACATCGCGGGATTCCTTGCCGAGCTCACCGACGGGCTCGAGACGCTGCCTGACGCGTTCTGCCTCGTGCTCGACGACTTCCACGAGATCGTGGACGGCGAGACGCTACACGGGATCGCCATGCTGATCCGGCACCAGCCCGCGTCGCTGCGGCTCGTGCTCTCCAGCAGGCTGGACCCGCTGCTGCCACTGGCCCGGCTGCGGCTTCGGGAGTGGCTTCGCGTGTTGCGCGCGAGCGACCTGCGCTTCTCCGAGTCCGACGCGGCGGCATTGCTCGAGACGAGCGGCGTCCGCCTCACCGGGCGGCAGTTGCATCGCCTCGTCGAGCAGACCGATGGGTGGGCCGCCGGGCTCCGGCTCGCCGCGCGCTCACTGCGCCGGACGCCGGACCGCGACGCCTTCCTCGACGACTTCGCCCGCGACGACCGGGCCGTCGCCGACTACCTGGTCGGCGAGGTGCTGGCGGACCTGCCGGAGGACACGAAGAACTTCCTCGCCGTGGTGAGCGTTTGCGACGAGGTCACCCCCGCTCTGGCGACCTCCCTGTCGGGCCGCGAGGACGCCGGCGCGATTCTCGACGAGCTCGAGCGCGAGAGCTCGCTCGTGACGGGCCTCGGCCGCGACCGTCACTGGTATCGCGTGCATCCCTTGCTGCGGGCCTATCTCCGTGGCGATCTGGACCGGCGGCTGCCGGACCGGGCGGTGGAGCTCAACCACACGGCGGCCGCGTGGTTCGCGGAGGAGGCGCTGCCCCGCGAGGCACTCGACCACGCCGCCCGGGCGGAGGAGGCCGACACGGTGCTGGCGCTGCTCCGCGACCACGCCGTGGTGCTGCTGCTCAACGGCGACCACGACATCGTCCAGCATGCGCTGGATTCCGCGGGCCCCGCGGTGGTCGAGGCCGACCTCCCGCTGACCCTGATCGCGGCACTGGCCCAGCTGGAACGGGGCGGGCTCGAGGCCGCCGGTGCGCACCTCGCGCGCGCGGAGACCATGTCCGGGTACGGGATGCCGGTGGGCGCGTTGTGCCGGCTCGTCGCCGCGACATATGACCTCGTGCGGGACGACCCCCGGCGGCTCGCGACGATCGACTGGCACGGCGTGGTGGCCGCGCACGACCAGCCGGGGCTGGAAGCGTGGGCACGGATGCTCGCCGGCTGGACCGCCCTGTGCCGCGGCGACCGGAACGCGGCCCGCCTCGAACTCGACGTGGGCGCGAAGCTGGCCCGCGATCTCGGCCTGGAGTACCTCCTGACGCACGCGCTGCTCGCGCGCGCCATGACGGCCGGGTTCGACGGCGACGTGGACGGGCTGGTGGAAACGGCCACGGAGGCCGTCGCGAGCGCCGACCGCAACGGCCGGCCCTCATGCTCGGCCCCCGCGCATCTGATGCTGGGGTTCGCCCACTTACTGCGGCTGGAGCCCGAGGCGGCGATCGCCGAGACCCGCGCGGCGCGTCGCGTGATCGGCGAGGCGCCCGCGCCAAGGC
>DASZUO010000134.1:0-3458 GCA_035547575.1 Amycolatopsis sp.
GGCGGGCCGTCACCGGTGAGTTCGGCGACTCGGTGCAGACCGGAGAACCGGTGCGGCACCTGATCCTCGCTACCCTGCCGCAGACCGCGGGCCTGGCCGCGTTCGCGCTGCTGCTCGCCGTAGTGGCCGGTGCCGCGCTCGCACTGCTCGCCGGCCTGGCCCGCAACCGCTTGCTCCGGCAGATTCTGGAGTCGCTGCCCGCGGCCGGTGTGTCGATCCCGTCGTTCTGGCTGGGCATCCTGCTGCTGCAGCTGCTGGCCTTCCGGTGGTCGCTGTTCCCGGCGACCGGCGCCGACGGCTTCCCGAGCCTCGTGCTGCCCGCCGTCACGCTCGCGGTGCCGACCGCGGCCATGGTGGCGCAGGTGCTGGGCAAGAGCATGCGCCAGACGCTCGCCGAACCCTACGTCCAGCTCGCCCAGGCCAAAGGCGCGACCCGGACGTGGATCCTCTTCCGCCATGCGCTGCGCAACGCGAGCCTGCCCGCGGTGACGATCACCGGAATCCTGGTCGGCAACCTGCTCGGCGGCGCCGTCGTCGTGGAGACCGTCTTCGGGCGCCACGCGCTGGGTGCGGTGACCGTGGATGCGGTGTCCAATGAGGACCTTCCGGTCGTACTGGGCCTGGTCGTGTTCGCGGCGGTGATCTACGTCGTGGTGAACCTTCTGGTCGAAGCGCTCTACCCGCTGCTGGACCCGCGCGTCCGCACGGAGGTGAAAGCCCGATGACCGCGCTCGACCTGCCCCGGCTTCGCTGGCGTTCCGTCGCGCGGCAGCCGGGCCTCGTCCTGTCGGTGCTCGTGCTGCTGGTGGTGGTCGCGTGGGCATTGGCGCCGGGACTGTTCACGGCGCGGGACCCGATCCAGGGTGTGGTGTCGCAACGGCTGCGGCCACCCAGCGCCGAGCACTGGTTCGGGACCGACTACCTGGGCCGGGACCTGTACGCGCGGGTGGTGCACGGCGCCGCGCTGTCGCTCAGCGCGACGGTGGTCGCGGTGCTGGTCGCCCTGATCGCCGGGGCCGCGGTCGGGTCCATCGCGGGCTACCTCGGCGGCCGGGTGGACGGCGCGCTGATGCGGATCATGGACGTGCTGCTCGCGATCCCCGGCCTGCTGCTGGCGCTGGCGCTGGTGACCGCGCTCGGCTTCGGCGTCCTGCAGGTCGCCGTCGCGGTCGGTGTCGTGAGCGTCGCCAACTTCGCCCGGGTGACCCGCGCCGAAGTGCTGAAGGTGCGGCACGCCGACTTCGTCACCGCGGCGCGCGGCGGCGGAGTGCGGGCAGCGGGCCAGCTCGTGACGCACGTCCTGCCGAACTCGGCGGGCCCGGTGCTGTCGCTGGCGGCACTGGACATCGGCACGATCCTGCTGACCGTGTCGGCCCTGAGCTTCCTCGGGTTCGGCGCCGCACCCCCGACACCGGAGTGGGGTGCGCTGGTCGCGGGCGGGCGCGACTACCTGCGGGTGGCCTGGTGGCTCACCACGTTCCCCGGCCTGGTCATCGCACTGGTCGTGCTCTCCACCAACCGCGTGGCACGGGCACTGGAACAACGTCGCCGGGAGTCGTGGTGACACTGTTGCGAGTGGACGGTCTGCGCGTCGCCTACGGGGACACCCCGGCCGTGCGGGGCGCGGACTTCACTGTGGCGCGGGGCGAAACCGTCGCACTGGTGGGCGAATCGGGATCCGGGAAGAGCACCGTGGCGCACGCCGTGCTCCGGTTGCTTCCGGCCGGCGGCCGGATCACCGGCGGCTCGATCACGTTCGCGGGCGATGACCTGGCGCGGGTGCCGGAGTCGCGCATGCGGCGGCTGCGCGGGGCGCGCGTGGCGCTGATCCCCCAGGACCCGCTCGCCTACCTCAACCCGGTCAAGCGGATCGGCGAACAGGTCGCCGAGGTACGCCGAATCCACCGTCTGGCAGCCGGTAAGAGCGCCGCGGCCGACGCGGTGAAGCTGCTCACCACCTCCGGGCTGCCGGACGCGGCGGAGCTCGCCCGGCGCTACCCGCACGAGCTGTCCGGCGGGATGCGGCAGCGTGTCCTGATCGCGATCGCGCTGGCCGCCGAGCCCGCGCTGATCGTGGCCGACGAGCCGACCAGCGCGCTCGACGTGACCGTGCAGCGCGTGATCCTGGACCACCTCGGCGCGCTCAGCCGGGAGCTGGGCATCGCGGTCCTGCTCATCACACACGACTTGGCGGTCGCCGCGGAGCGGGCGAACCGGGTGCTGGTGATGCGGGCGGGTGAGATCGTGGAGGCAGGCCCGGCGCGCTCGATCTTCAAATATCCGGAACACGCCTACACCCGCACGTTGGTCGCGAGCGTGCCCGGCGGGCGCGCACCCGACCCGCCCCCCGATGACGATTCGCGCCCGGTCCTCGAGGCCGCGCGACTGGGCCGCACCTACCCGGGCCGGGACAGCCCGGCCGTGCACGAGGTGAGCTTCACGGTCGCGCCGGGCCAGGCACTCGGCCTCGTCGGCGAGTCCGGGTCGGGAAAGTCCACCGTGGCGAGGCTGATCGCGTGCCTGGACCGGCCGTCGAGTGGCCGGGTGCTGCTCGACGGCACGGACGCCACGACCGTCACCGGCTGGCGGCTGCGCGCGCTGCGCCGGAAGGTGCAGCTGATCCAGCAAAGTCCCTACACGGCACTGGATCCGCGGTTCAGCGCCGGGCGCAGCGTCGCCGAGCCGCTGCGCGCCTTCGGGGTCGGCGACCGCCGGTCCCGCCGTGCCAGGGTGGCCGAGCTGTTCGACCTGGTCCGGCTGCCCACGACCCTGCTCCACCGCAAGCCCGCCGAGCTGTCCGGCGGGCAGCGGCAGCGGGTCGCGATCGCCAGGGCACTCGCGCTGGAACCGCGGCTGCTGGTGTGCGACGAACCGGTGTCCGCCCTGGACGTCACCGTGCAGAGCACGATCCTCGAGCTGTTCGCGCAACTGCGCACGGAACTGGGGCTGGCGTACGTGTTCATCTCCCACGATCTCGCCGTGGTGCGGCAGTTGTGCGACCACGTCGCCGTCGTGCGGCAGGGCCGGATCGTCGAAACGGGCGCCACTGAAGCGCTGTTCGCCGACCCCCGCCATCCCTACACGCGTGAGCTGCTCGAGGCGATCCCGAACAGCGCGACGGGTTCGAGAGCGGCTCCAGACAGCCTGTACCCAGCTGCCTCAGGCTGACTTCGCAAGGCGCGAATTGCTGATCCGACCAAAGTAGGCCGACCCCGAGCAGAACGAAACCGTTGCTACGCAAGTTAGATAGGCCGTGACTGCGGTCGGATGAGCGATTGGCGACACAGTCTTCGAAGGAGCTGGAAACATGAGCGAGTATTCCCCGAAGGTGGCGTTCGTGACCGGGGCGACGAGCGGGATCGGCCTGGCCGTCACCCAGACCCTGGCGGAGCGGGGCGTCTCGGTGTTCGGCGTCGCCCGCGACGCGCACAACGTCGCGACGGTCGTGGAGAAGCTGC
>DASZUO010000135.1:0-10493 GCA_035547575.1 Amycolatopsis sp.
ACAGCAGGAAGATCACCATCGCGAGCACCCCGCCGGGCAGGCCCCGGTGCCAGGGCAGCCGCCGCGGCAGCGCGACCTTGTACAGGGTGGTCACGCCGAGCACCAGCACCACGCCGAGCACGGGGTAGTACAGCGTGCTCACCCAGGTCGCGAGTGTCGGGCGCCACGAGTCCGGGAACAGGTCGGTCAGCAGGTCCGGGCCGATCGCGATGAGCGGCAGCCCGATCACCAGCAGGACCAGGCAGGCGAGGTAGAGCAGCAGGGCGAAGATCCGTTGCCACACCTCGTTGCGCACGCCGTACTGGTCGTGCGCCACGGTGATCGCGTCGACGAACGACGACATCGCCGACGAACCGGCCCACAGCGAGATGATGAAGCCGACGGAGACGATCTCACCCTTGCCGATCGTCAGGATGTCGTCGACGGTCGGCTCGATGATCTGGTGCACCACGTTGCCGGTGAAGATCCGGTCGGTGAACGTGATGATCTTGTCGTGCACGTTGGCCACGAAGGCCTGACCGAACCAGTCGCCCATGTAGCCGAGGCAGCCGAGCAGCCCGAGCAGCAGCGGCGGCAGCGACAGGGTCTGCCAGAACGCGGCCTCGGCGGACTCGGAGAAGATGTTGCCGTCCCACGCTTTGCTCAGCGTGCGGCCGAGCAGGCGTCGCGCACCCTTACGCGGCGCATTGGGCTCGGTCGTGTCGTTCATCTCGTTTTCCAGCATGGTCCATCCGCGCGGGTTTGGCGCGTTGTCGGTGTGGCGTGTTCTGCGCCAGGTAGGCTTCTTCGAGCGCCCTCACCCGCGCCCGGCGCCGCTGCCGGACGACCTCGTGGGGGTTTTCGCATGTCGCGTTCCGAGTCGGCGAGAGGAGGGGGACGATCCTTGTCGGACACCGCGGGCGCCGACCTCCGAGCATCGCAGGGCCGTCCACGGCCCGAGGAGCACAGGAGGGAGAAGTCGCGGCATGACACCGCGGGCGCCGGCCTCCGAGCATCGCAGGGCCGTCCACGGCCCGAGGAGCACAGGAGGGAGAAGTCGCGGCATGATGGGGCCCAGCGTAATCAGGACGCCGGGTTCACCGCGCCCGAGCCGGAGCACGACGCGACCCCGCGGCCGCTGCGCGCGTGGCAGCGGCGCGCACTGACCAAGTACCTCACCACCGGGCCGCAGGACTTCCTCGCGGTGGCGACCCCTGGCGCCGGCAAGACCGTCTTCGGCCTGCGGATCGCCGCGGAACTGCTGTCCGACCGCACCGTCGAGCGCATCACGATCGTCACGCCCACCGAGCACCTCAAGCACCAGTGGGCGATCTCCGCGGCCGCCGCGGGGATCGCGATCGACTCCAGCTACCGCAACGGCCAGGGCGCGACCTCCAGCGACTATCAGGGCGTCGCGCTGACGTACGCCCAGGTCGCGGCCCATCCGACGCTGCACAGGGTGCGCACGGAGAACTTCAAGACCCTGGTCATCCTCGACGAGATCCACCACGGCGGCGACGCCAAGTCCTGGGGCGAGGCGATCCGCGAGGCCTTCACCCCGGCCGTTCGGCGCCTGGCGCTGACGGGTACCCCGTTCCGCAGCGACGACTCGCCGATCCCGTTCGTCACCTACGAGCCCGACGGCGACGGCGCGATGCGCAGCAGGCCGGACCACTCCTACGGCTACGCCGACGCGCTGGCCGACGGCGTCGTGCGACCGGTGGTGTTCCTCGCGTACTCGGGCGAGGCGTCCTGGCGGACCAGCGCCGGCGAGGAGTTCACGGCGCGGCTGGGGGAGCCGCTGACGGCCGAGCAGACGGCCCGTGCGTGGCGCACGGCGCTGGACCCGGGTGGCGAGTGGGTGCCCTCGGTGCTGCAGGCCGCGGACACGCGCCTGCAGCAGCTACGCGGCGGCGGCATCCCCGACGCCGGTGGCCTGGTCATCGCCACCGACCAGGAGTCGGCCCGTGCCTACGCGACGATCCTGGCCCGGATCACCGGCGTGAACCCGGTCGTGGTGCTCTCCGACGACCCGAAGGCCACGAAGCGGATCGGCGAGTTCGCCGACTCCGACGACCGGTGGCTGGTCGCCGTGCGGATGGTGTCCGAGGGTGTCGACGTGCCGCGGCTCGCGGTCGGCGTGTACGCCACCAGCGCGTCCACCCCGCTGTACTTCGCCCAGGCCATCGGCCGGTTCGTGCGGGCGCGGCGGCCGGGCGAGACGGCGAGCGTCTTCCTGCCCAGCGTCCCGGTGCTGCTGGAGCTGGCCAGCGAGCTGGAGGCGGAGCGCGATCACGTGCTCGGCAAGCCGCACCGGGAGTCCGACGGCTGGGACGACGAGCTGCTGGCGCAGGCCAACCGCACCGAGGACGAGCCCGGCGAGGAGGAGAAGGCGTTCACGTCGCTTGGCGCCTCGGCCGAGCTGGACCAGGTGATCTACGACGGCAACTCGTTCGGCACGGCGGTGTTCTCGGGCAGCGCGGAGGAGCAGGAGTACCTCGGCCTGCCCGGCCTGCTGGAGCCGGACCAGGTGCGGGCGCTGCTGCGCAAGCGCCAGGAGGAACAACTGTCGGACGCCAAGCGCCGCAAGCCGGCCGCGGAGCAGGGGCAGGCCGCCCCGGCGCGGCCGCAGTCGGTCCAGGAGCGAATCGCGGCGCTGCGCAAGGAGCTGAACGCGCTGGTGGGGATGTATCACCACCGCACCAACAAGCCCCATGGCGCGATCCACAACGAGCTGCGGCGGGTGTGCGGCGGCCCGCCGACCGCCATGGCGACGGTGGAGCAACTGGAGGAACGGATCGTCACGCTCCGGTCGTGGTGACGGTGGTCACAGCAAAAATGAAGCGGGCGGGAACCCCGGAGGATTCCCGCCCGCCTTGGCCTGGTCCGCTACCGCTGGATCTCGGCGGCCATCTCCTTGAGCTTCGCCTCGTACTCGCGAGCGTGGTGGCCGCAGAACAGCAACTCGCCGCCGGAGGAGAGGATCGCTCGTACCTGTGCTGCCGCGCCGCACCGGTCGCAACGGTCGGCGGCGGTCAATTCGGGGCGGGTGAGCGTGGGCGATGTCATGGGAGTCTCCCTCCGTCCCGGCACCGGTTGCCCGATGCCTCGATCCAGCACGATCACTTCGGCACTGACTCCGGCGTCGGGGTCGCCGCCGGCTCCGCGGTGTTCGTAGCTTCCACTCTTGCAGACGCTGAGCCTGCCGCAAGTGTTCCCGCGTGTGTGGGACCTGCGTCACGTCGAATTACCCCAGATGTCGTAGATCAATCCCGCCATGCAGGACGGCGTAACCTGCGTGACACGTTCAGACCACCTGTTCGCACAGGTCAGCACCTGTCCTGCCGGCCCGGTGGCGACCGGAGAATTCCGCTTCCGGATCGGTTCCGCGTGCCCGCGTGTTCGTTAAGAGCGAAACCGGAAACCGCCCCGCGAAGGGACTTTCGGCGGCCCGTGGCCGTGAGACACTTCACGTCATGACGAAGGCGGCTTCGGCCGCGGCGAAGGATCTGGCAGTCGCCGGGGTCACCGGAGTGCAGATCGCGTGGGCCGACAACAACGGCATCCCGCGGTCGCGGATCGTGCCGATCCAGGGCCTCGCCGATGCCGCCACCCGCGGCATCGGGATCACCGCGCTGTTCGCGGTGTTCGACACGCACGACAGGATCACCTACGCCCATCCGGGCTTGTCCACGCCTTCCGGCGACGTCCGGCTGGTGCCCGTGTTCGACCGGTTGCGGCGACTGGCGGGACAACGCGCACTCGCGTGGGCGCCCGGACGGCAGATCGCCGCGGACGGGTCACCGTGGCCCTACTGCCAGCGCACGCTGCTGGAACGGCAGGTGGCTGCCGCCGCCAGGCAGGGGTACGAGCTGCGGGCAGGCTACGAGCTGGAGTTCGCCGTCGCACCCGCCGGCAGCCCGGACATCGCGTCCGCGCCGGGGCATCAAGGGCCCGCCTACAGCCCGCACGCGCTGATCGGGCTGGACGCGTTCATCGCCGCGCTGCTGCACGATTTCGAGGTCAATGGGCTGCCCCTGCATCAGCTGCACGCCGAATACGGCCTGGCGCAGGTCGAGCTGTCACTCAGGGCGACCGACCCGGTGTCGGCCGCCGACGACCAGCTGCTGGCCCGGCAGACCATCCACGCCGCGGCGCACGCGCACGGGCTGCGCGCCAGCTTCGCGCCGATCGTGGCGCCGCAAGCCGCGGGCAACGGCTGGCATCTGCACACCTCGTTGTGGCGCAAGCGCCGCACTGTGCCCGTCGTCGCCGATCCGGCCGGCAGCCAGGGCGCAGGCCGGATCGGCAACTTGCTGACCGGGATTCCCGGAGGCGATGGTGCCGGCTACATCGCCGGGCTGTTGCGCGAACTTCCCGCGCTGACCGCGATCACGGCCCCCAGCGTGCTGTCGACGATGCGGTTGCGGCCCGGCTATTTCGCCAGCGCGTACGGATTCTGGGGCGTGGAGAACCGGGAAGCGCCGCTCCGGTTCGTGCCGGGCACCGACCTGCTCGGCGCCGGGCACGCGAACGTCGAGCTCAAACCCTCCGACGCGTCGGCGAATCCGTACCTCGCGCTGACCGCGGTGCTCGCCGCCGGGCTGGCCGGGATGGACGAGGGGCTGACGCTGCCCGAGCCGATCGCCGAGGACCCCGGAACGTGGTCCGAGCAGCGGCGCACGGCCGCGCGCGTGGACCGGCTGCCGAGCACACCGGCCGAGCAGGATGCCGCGCTCGTGGCGTCGAAGACGGTGTCCGGCGCGCTGGGCGCGGAGCTGCTCGGCGCGTTCCGGGCCGTGCGGCACTCGGACGCGAAGTGGGCCGCCGAGCGTGGCACCGACGAGATCATCGCCGCACACCTGTGGCGGTACTGAGCCGCGCTCGCGGGTCCCTCGCAAGCAGAACGAGGGACCCGCGAGCGGTGCGTCAGGCCGCGACCGATGCCACACCGGGCGCCAGGAACGGCTTCCCGGTGACGTTTTCGGACACACCCGTGCGGTCCAGGTACGGCGTGATCCCGCCCAGCCAGAACGGCCAGCCGGCACCCAGCAGCAGGCACAGGTCGATGTCCTGCGCCTGCGAGACCACGCCCTCGTCGAGCATCAGCCCGATCTCGTCGGCGATCGCGGCCAGCGCGCGCTCGCGCACCTCGTCCGATGTGGACGGCCGGTCGCCTTGCCGCCACAGCGCGGCCACCTCGGGATCGACGGTCTGGTTGCCCGCGGAATCCCATTGCCACACCGCGGTCTTGCCGGAATCCACGAACCGCTTGAGGTTCTCGCTCACGCCGAACCGGCCGGGGAACGCCGCGTGCAGCGTCTCCCCGACGTGCAGCGCGATCGCCGGCCCGACGAGCTGGGTCAGCACCAGCGGCGTCATAGGCAGGCCCAGCGGGTCGAGCGCGTGGTCGGCCACCTCGAACGGGGTGCCCTCGTCGATCGTCGTCAGCACCTCGCCGAGGAACCGCAGCAGGAGCCGGTTCACCACGAACGTGGGCGCGTCCTTGACCAGCACACTGGACTTCCTGAGCTGCTTGCCGAGCGCGAACGCGGTCGCCAGCGCCGTGTCGCCGGTCCGCTCCGCGCGCACGATCTCCAGCAGCGGCATGACCGCGACCGGGTTGAAGAAGTGGAACCCGACCACACGCTCCGGGTGCCGCAGCTTCGACGCCATCTCGGTGATCGACAAGGAGGACGTGTTCGTCGCCAGTATCGCCTCGGGCGTGACGAACTGTTCCAGCTCGGCGAACACCTGCTGCTTGACGCCCATCTCCTCGAACACGGCCTCGATCACGAAGTCCGCGTCCGCGAACGCCGCCTTGTCCGGCGAGCCGGTCACCAGCGCCGTGAGCCGGTTCGCCTCGTCCGGCGATATCCGCTTCTTGGCGAGCAGCTTGCCGATCTCGTCGTGCACATAGGACACACCTTTGTCGATGCGCTCCTGGCTCACGTCGGTCAGCACGACCGGCACCTTGAGCCTGCGCACGAACAGCAGCGCCATCTGCGATGCCATCAGCCCGGCGCCGACCACGCCCACCTTCGTCACGGGGCGCGCCAGCGACTTGTCCGGCGCGCCGGCGGGTCGCTTCGCGCGCTTGTTGACGAGGTTGAACGAGTACAGGCCGGCGCGCAGCGTATCCGACATCAGCAGTTCGGCCAGTGCCGCGGTCTCCGCCGCGTAGCCCGCGTCGAGATCATTGCCACGTGCCAGGTCCAGCAACTCGACGGCCTTCGTCGCGCCCGGTGACGCGCCGTGTGTCCGGCCATCCACAATGGACTTCGCGCGGGCGATCGCGTTGTCCCATCCGGCACCCCGGTCGATCTCCCGCCGCGGCACGGTCCGCTCGCCGCGCACCACGCCGGCCGCCCACGCCAGCGACCGCTCGAGGTAGTCGGCCGAACCGAGGACCTCGTCCACGATGCCGAGTTCCGCGGCCTTGGCCACGCTCAGCATCTTGTTCTGGTTCAACGCGTTCTCGATGATCACCGTGACCGCCGCGTCCGGCCCGATCAGGTTCGGCAGCAGTTGCGTGCCGCCCCAGCCCGGGAACAGACCGAGGAACACCTCGGGGAACGCGATGGCCGCGGTGTTCTCCGACAGCGTGCGGTAGTGGCAGGACAACGCCAGTTCGAGCCCGCCGCCCATGACCGCGCCGTTGACGAACGCGAAGGTCGGGATCTTCGAGTCGGTCAGCCGGCGGAACACCTCGTGTCCGGTCGCGGCGATCTCGTGCGCCAGTGCGGGATCCGAGAGGGCCTCGACGCCGTCGAGGTCCGCGCCGACCGCGAACACGAACGGCTTGCCGGTGACCGCAATCGCGGCCGGTTCGGCGGCGAACGCCTTGTCCAGCGCCGCGTTCAGGCTCACCAGGCCTTGCGGGCCGAACGTCGAGGGCCGGGTGTGGTCGTGGCCGTTGTCCAAAGTGATCAGTGCGAACGGCTCGTCCAGCCCCGGCACCCGCACGAGCCGGGTGACGGCGGTCGTCACGACCTCGTCCGGGAAGGCCGCTTTCGCTTGCTCCGCGGTGAAAGTCACTTCTCGCTCCCGTCGTAGGCGGGGTTCTCCCACAGCACCGAGCCGCCCATGCCGATACCGATGCACATCGTGGTCAGGCCGTAGCGAACCTCGGGGTGCTCCGCGAACTGCCGCGACAGCTGGGTCATCAGCCGCACGCCCGAGGACGCCAGCGGGTGGCCACACGCGATGGCGCCGCCCCACGGGTTGACCCGCTCATCGGTGCCCTCGAGGCCGAAATGGTCGAGGAACGCGAGCACCTGCACGGCGAACGCCTCGTTGATCTCGAACAACCCGATGTCGGTGATCGACAGGCCGGTGCGGGCGAGCAGCTTCTCGGTGGCCGGCACCGGGCCGATCCCCATCACCTCGGGCTCGACGCCGGCGAAGGAGTAGCCGACGAGCCGCATGCCGACCGGCATGCCCAGCTCCCTGGCGGTGGCCTCGTCGGCCAGAACGGCACCGGTCGCGCCGTCGTTCAGGCCCGCCGCGTTGCCCGCGGTGACCCGGCCGTGCGGGCGAAACGGCGTCTTGAGCGCGGCGAGTTGCTCGACGGTGGTGCCCGGCCGTGGCGGCTCGTCCTCGGTCGCCAGTCCCCAGCCCAGCGCCGGGTCGCGGATCGCGACCGGCACCAGCTCCGGACCGATCTTGCCGGCCTTCACGGCATCGGCGTAGCGCTCCTGGCTCTGCGCGGCGTACTCGTCCGCGCGCCGCTTGGTGATCGCCGGGAAGCGGTCGTGCACGTTCTCCGCGGTCTGGCCCATGACCAGCGCGGTGGGATCGACCAGCTTGTCCGCGACGATGCGCGGGTTCGGGTCGACGCCCTCGCCCATCGGGTGGCGCCCCATGTGTTCGACGCCGCCCGCGATGACGATGTCGTATGCGCCGAAGCCGATGCCGCTCGCGAGGCTGGTCACCGCGGTCATCGCGCCCGCGCACATGCGGTCGATCGCGAAGCCGGGCACGGACTTGGGCAGGCCGGCCAGCAGTGCCGCGGTGCGGCCGATGGTCAGGCCCTGGTCGCCGATCTGGGTGGTGGCGGCGATCGCGACGTCGTCGACGCGCTCCGGTGGCAGTTCCGGGTGCCTGCGCAGCAGTTCCCGGATCACCTTGACCACGAGGTCATCGGCACGGGTATTGGCGTAGATGCCCTTGTCGCCCGCCTTGCCGAACGGGGTGCGGACCCCTTCGACGAAAGCCACGGTGCGCACCTCTCGTGCGGTCGGCGCCAGAGTCTGCGGGACACCCGCACCCGGTCGCCGTGCATGAGCGGAGCTTCGCGATTGTCGCTCATGCCCGCCTCCAGACGGTGTTGCGCCCACGGTTGCTCCTCACGGGGAAAGAATCCGAGGTTGACAACCGCACCATAGCCCTTGTTACCCGTCGGTAACCAGCCGAGTGGCCCTGTCGGGTGGGTCACGCCACCCTTCGGGGACTCGCCGCCTACTTCTCCGCCGCCGCGTCCAGCGCCGTTGCGAGTTCGCGTGCCGTGAGTTCGATCTGCCACGGTCGGGCGCCGCCGGTGCGCAGCATCTCGGCGACCGCCTCGACGCCGTGGTCCTCGGGCGGGCGCCAGCAGGTGCGGCGCAGCAAGTCGGGCAGGAGCAGGTTCTCCACCGGCAACTGGTGATGCTCCGCGATGCGGTTCAGCGCGGCGCGCGCCGCGGCCAACCGGGCGGCGGCGTCCGGGTCCTTGTCGGCCCAGCGGTTGGCCGGGGGAGGACCGTCGTTGGGCTGCGACGGGTTCGGCAGCTCCTCGCGGGGCAGCGCGCGCGCCGCCTCCAGGTGCCGGAACCAGTTCGCCGAGTAGCGCCGCTGCACGCGGCCGCCGAACACGGGCAGCGCCTGCAGATCGGCGACGGTCCGGGGCTCCGCGAGCACGGCGTTGACGATCGCGCTGTCGGGCAGCACCCGGCTTGGCGCCCGGTCGCGCTTGCGCGCCAGCTCGTCCCGCGCCTCCCACAACGCGCGCACGGCCGCGAGCCCCCGCGCGGTGCGGACCTTGTGTATCCCCGACGTGCGGCGCCAGGGTTCGAACCTCGGGGCAGGCGGCGGCGCCGTGCGGACGGCTTCGAACTCCTGCTGCGCCCACTCCAGCTTGCCCTGCGCGGCCAGTTCGGCCTCGATCTTCTCGCGCAACGGCACGAGCAGTTCGACGTCCAGCGCCGCGTAGTTGAGCCAGTCCACCGGCAGTGGCCGTTTCGACCAGTCCGCCGCGCTGTGGCCCTTCTCGAGCTGGTAGCCCAGCAGCCGCTCGACAAGGGTGCCGAGCGCGACGCGGTCGTAGCCCGCGAGCCGGCCCGCCAGTTCGGTGTCGAACAGGCTCGCCGGGCGCAGGTCCAGCTCCGCGAGGCAGGGCAGATCCTGCGAGGCGGCGTGCAGCACCCACTCCTCGGCATTGATCGCCTGCCGCAGTGGTTCGAGGTCGCCGTCGAGCGCGATCGGGTCCACCAGCACCGTGCCCGCGCCCTCCCGCCGCAACTGCATGAGATAGGCCTTGGGCCAATACCGGTACCCGGACGCACGCTCGGTGTCCACCGCGATGGCGCCGGACCCCGACGCGAGCCGTTCGCACGCGCGCGCGAGCTCACTCGCGTCGCCGATGACCGGTGGCGTCCCTTCAGCCGGCTCCTTCAACAGGATGGGGCCGACTGGTTGCTCCGCGTCATCGAGGCCTTGATCTGCGGTTTCCACAGCGTTCAACCCTACGGGACGGGCGGTACCGCGCCTGGTTCGCCCGTCCCGCAGAGCCGTTGAACGACGATCAGCGGATGACGCCCGCGCGCATCGCCAGCGCCACCATCTGCGCCCGGTCACCGGTGCCGAGCTTGCGCCCGATCCGCGACAGGTGCGACTTGACGGTGAGCGCGGAGAGGCTGAGCTCCTCGCCGATCTCCTTGTTGGACTGGCCATCCGCCACGAGCTGGAGAACCTCCACCTCACGTGCGGACAGCTCCCGCGGGGTGTTGTCCGTGCCCGGGACTCGCGTGCCGGTGGCCAGCACCGGAGCCACGCTCGGATCCGCGTAGACCCCACCGTCGAGCACCCTGCGGACGCCGTCCGTCACCACCATGGGCGACGCCGACTTCAGCAGGTATGCCTGCGCGCCCGCCTGGAAGGCCGAGCGCACGGCGTACGGGTCGTCCGAGGACGCGAGCACCACGATGCGAGGCCAGCCATGGTTACGCAGCTCGGTCACCAGTTCGATGCCCGAGCCGTCCGGCAGCCCGAGGTCGAGGATCGCCAGGTCACAGGGACCTGTCGCGGTGGCCCGCGCCCTCGCCTCGGCTACCGAGGCAGCCTCGTGTACGGTGCCCGCTCCCATCTGAGCGAGTCGTGCGGCAATAGCCTCCCTGAGTAACGGGTGGTCATCGACCACCAGCACGGAAAACAGCTCTTCCCGCGGGTGCGGAACCATGCTCGCCGGCAAAGCACCGGCTGGCGTGGATCTGACGGCCTGAGATAAGCCGACGGCAGCCACGTCACTACCTCCCTGG
>DASZUO010000136.1:0-59589 GCA_035547575.1 Amycolatopsis sp.
GTGTCCACCGCGCTCGGCGGGGACCCGATGCACTGGGTGCTGACAGGCGGCGAGGACCACGCGTTCGCGGCCACGTTCCCGCCATTCGCGGACCTGCCCGAGGGCTGGCGGCGGATCGGCGCGGTGACCATCCCCGACTCCGGCGTCACCGTCGACGGCGGCGCGTACGAGGGCGAAGCGGGCTGGGAGCATTGGCGTTGATGGATCTCAGCGTGGTTCCTTTCGACGATCCGGACGCGGTCGAGCTCATCGACGCGGTGCAGCAGGAGTACGTCGTCCGCTACGGCGATACCGACCGGACCCCGGTCGATGCGAGCGAGTTCGCGCTGCCGCACGGCCTGTTCCTGGTGGGTTACGACGACGGCGTGCCGGTCGCGTGCGGCGGCTGGCGCGCACGGAGCAACCCCGACGGCGCCGAGATCAAGCGCATGTTCGTGGTGAAATCAGCGCGCGGCAAGGGTTTCGCGCGCGGTGTGCTCGCCGAACTCGAACGCACCGCGGCCGTGGCCGGGCATGCGCGGGCCGTGCTGGAGACCGGGCACATGCAGCCCGAGGCGATCGCGTTGTACCGGTCTTCGGGCTACACCGAGATCGAGAAGTTCGGCGTGTACCGCGACGAGCCGCTGTCACTGTGTCTGGGCAAACAGCTCCGGTAGCCCGGTGATGTGATCCAATCGCTGGGGACCGAGTGATGGGAGCGTGCACGTGGCGATCTACGCGTTGGGGGACTTGGTGCCCCAGATCCATCCGGAGGCCTACGTGCATCCGGACGCGACGGTGATCGGCGACGTGCGGGTCGCGGCGTACGCGTCGGTGTGGCCGCAGACGGTGCTGCGCGGCGACGGCGGCTACATCGAGGTGGGCGAGCGGTCCAACATCCAGGACGGGTGCATCGTGCACTGCACTCCATGGGAACCGACGGTCCTCGGCGCCTCGTCCGCCCTCGGGCATTCGGTGCACGTCGAAGGCGCCCGGATCGGCACCGGATGCCTCGTCGCGTCCGGAGCGGTGGTGCTCAACGGGTCGGTGATCGAGGACGGCGGGATGGTCGGCGCAGGGGCGGTGCTGTCGTACCGCTCGCACGTGCCCTCGGGCCACATCGCGCTCGGCGTCCCCGCCAAGACGCGCCCGAACACTTCCTTCGGCCCCAAGCAGATCAGCGGTGTGGTGGACAGCTACGTCAAGCGGGCGGAGCAGTTCCGCAAAGAACTGCGCAGGCTGGATTAGCCCGCGGCCGCCCAGGCGCTAAAGTCGCCGCCGTGACTGCCAAGCCGTTGCCCGAGGTCGTGGAAGCAGGGTGGGCCGAGGCGCTCGCCCCGGTCGCGGACCGGATCGCCGCGATGGGCGAGTTCCTGCGCGCCGAGATCGCGGCGGGGCGGCGGTACCTGCCGGCCGGGGAGAACGTGCTGCGGGCCTTCCAGCAGCCGTTCTCCGAGGTCAAGGTGCTCATCGTCGGGCAGGATCCGTACCCGACGCCGGGGCACCCGATCGGCCTGTGCTTCGCCGTCGCGCCCGATGTGCGGCCGCTGCCCAAGAGCCTGATCAACATCTACCAGGAGTACTGCGACGACCTCGGCCATCCGATGCCGGCGTGCGGCGATCTGACCCCGTGGACGAAGCAGGGTGTGCTGCTGCTGAACAGGGCGCTCACCGTGCGCCCCGGCTCGCCGAACTCGCACAAGGGCAAGGGCTGGGAGGAGATCACGGAGCAGGCGATCCGGGCGCTGGCCGCGCGCGGCGGGCCGCTGGTCGCGATCCTGTGGGGCTCCAACGCGCGCAGTCTCAAGCCGCTGCTGAACGGGGTGCCGTGTATCGAGTCGGTGCACCCGAGCCCGATGTCGGCCCACAACGGATTCTTCGGCTCACGCCCCTTCAGCCGCGCGAACGAACTCCTGGTCAAGCAGGGCGCGCAGCCCATCGACTGGCAGCTGCCCTGAGCGGTTCGCCGCGCGGCAGGTGCCGCTGCGGGCGCGCCGAAAGGCCCGGGGGACTGATGTCCACCCGGGCCTTGGCGAAGACTGAAACGCTACCCGCGCACGACCTTGCCTGCCTTGAGGCAGGAGGTGCACACGTTGAGGCGCTTACGCTGGGACAGACCGATCTTGGCGTGCACGGTCTGGATGTTCGGGTTCCAGCGGCGGTTGGTACGCCGGTGGGAGTGCGAGACCGCCTTGCCGAAGCCGGGTCCCTTGCCACAGACGTCGCACACGGCAGCCACGTCGAACTCCTTTGACGATCAGGGAAGACAAACCACGCCCAGCACCGGCCGGGCAACTCGACCATAGTAACCACTGTCCGCACGTGGGCTGCGGCCGGGTCGATACGCTGCCAGGAACCGGGGCTAGGAGGTCGGGAGTGCGGGTGCTGGACGAGGCGGCCGTGGTGGCGTGGGCAGCGGCCTGCGTACACAGTCTCGACGTGCTCCGCCCCGCGATCAACGGCATCAACGTCTACCCCGTCGCCGACTCCGACACCGGCTCCAACCTGCTGCACACGATGACCGGGGCCCGTGACGCGCTCGGCACGGAGGGTGAGCTCGACGGCGCCGACCGGGCGCTGAGCGCGCTCGCCCGCGGCGCCATCCACAACGCGCGCGGCAATTCCGGGGTCATCCTGTCTCAGGTGTTCCGCGGGCTCGCGGAGTCCGCACGGGGCAAGGCGGAGCTCACCGGCGAGGACCTGGCCCGTGCGCTGGCCTGCGCCGACAAGGCCGCGACCGAGGCGGTCGCCCGGCCGGTCGCGGGCACGATGCTCACCATCCTGCAGGCTGTCGCCGCCGCCACCGGTCCGCACCAGTCGCTCGAGGACGTGGTCACCGCCGCCGCCAAGGCCGCCTCGGCCGCGCTCGAACAGACTCCGCAGCAGTTGCCCGTGCTCGCCTCGGCCGGGGTCGTGGACGCGGGTGCGCGGGGGATTGTCGCCGTGCTCGACGCGCTCGCGGGCGTGGTCACCGGCACCGCGACCGAGCACGCGCACTCCTGCGAGGCGCACACCGGCACCGAGGAGACGGCGCCCGCGCCCTACGCGTGGGAGGTCATGTACCTGCTGGAAGGCGTCGGCGAACCCGACCTGACCCCGTTCCGGCACACACTGAGCGGACTGGGTGACAGCGTCACGGTCGCGGGCGACGGGGCCGGTGGGTACGCGGTCCACGTGCACTGCGCCGACATCGGCGCGGCCATCGAGGCGGGGCTCGGCGTGGGCCGCCCGCGCCGGATCAGGGTCGAGCCACTCGTCACGCCCACCCCGATCGAGGCACCCGGCGGGCCGGACCGGACCGTCGTCGCGCTCGTGCGCGGCGGATCGCTCGCCGACCTGCTGCGCGACGAAGGGATCGCGGTGCTCGCGGTCGACGCGGGCACGCGGCCGTCCGTCGAGGAGATGCTGGGTTTGATCACCGAACGTGCGGTCGGCCACATCACGGTCCTGCCCGCGGACATCGAGCTCACCGAGGCCGCCGACGCCGCCGCGGGCCACCCGATGATCGGCGACCGCGACGTGGTCGTCATCCCGTGCGCCTCGCCGGTGCAGGTGCTGGCCGCGCTCGCCGTGCACGATCCGGCACGTCGCGCGAACGAGGATGTCGTCGCCATGGCCGAGGCCGCGGCGGCCACCCGGCGTGGCGAGCTCGTGGTCGCGCGCGAGGAGTCGATAACCTGGGTGGGGCGGGCACACGCGGGCGATCTCATCGGGTTCGTGGACGGCGAGGTCGTGCTGGTGGAGCCGCGGTCGGCAGGCACCCTGGTCTCCGCCGCCGTCACGGTGCTGGAGCGCATGCTGGCGGTGGGTGGCGAGCTGGTGACGGTGCTGACCGGCGTGGACGCGCCCGACGGGATCGAGCGCGAGCTGGCCGACCGGCTGCGCGAGCAGCGGCCCGAGGTCGAGTTCGTGAGCTATCCCGCCGGTGAGACCGATGCCGTGCTGCTGATCGGCGTGGAGTGAACGTGGCCGTACTGAGCGACAAGCTGACCCCGCTGCTGGGCGCCAAGACCACCAAGGCGCTCACCGGCGCGCTGGACATCGAGACGGTCGGCGACCTGCTGCGGCACTACCCGCGCCGGTACGCCCGCCGCGGCGAGCTCACCGACATCGCCGGTCTGGAGATCGGCGAGTACGCCACCGTGCTGGCGCGGATCGAGCGCGTCGACAAGCGCCGGATGAAGACCAAGGGCGGGTGGATCCTCGAACTCGTCATCACCGACGGGCACCGCAGGCTCAACTGCGCGTTCTTCAACCAGGCGTGGCGGGAGAAGGAGCTGCGGGTCGGCAAGACCGGGCTGTTCGCGGGCAAGATCAACGCGTTCCGCGAAAAGCTGCAGCTGGCCAACCCCGAGTACCAGCTGCTCGACTCCGAGGCCGAGTCCGCGGACGACTCGGCACTGGACGACTTCCTGGCCCAGATCATTCCCGTCTACCCGGCCGCGGCGGGCCTGCCCTCGTGGTCCATCGCCCGGTGCGTGCGGCAGGTGCTGGACATCCTCGAGCTCGACGAGGACCAGATGCCGGCCGCGATCCTGAAGCGGCAGGGCCTGATGAGCCTGGACAGCGCGCTGCGCGGGATCCACCGGCCGGACAGCTGGGAAACGCTGGAGCGTGCCCGGCACCGCCTCAAGTGGGACGAGGCGCTGGCCATTCAGCTGATCTTCGCGCAGCGCCGGTCGTCCGCGCTGTCGCGGCCCGCGCACGCGTGCCCGCCCAAGCCGGGCGGCCTCCTCGAAGCCTTCGACAAGCGTTTGCCGTTCGATCTGACCGGCGGCCAGCGCGACGTAGGCGAGCACATCGCGGCCGACCTGTCGGGCGAGCATCCGATGAACCGCCTGCTGCAGGGCGAGGTCGGCAGCGGGAAGACGATCGTGGCGCTGCGCGCGATGCTCCAGGTCGTCGACGCGGGCCGCCAGTCCGCGATGCTCGCGCCCACCGAAGTGCTGGCCGCGCAGCACGCCCGGTCCCTGCGCGAGATGCTCGGCGACCTCGGCCAGGCGGGTGAGCTGGGCGCCGCCGACGAGGCGACGAAGGTGACGTTGCTCACGGGTTCGATGTCCACAAGGGAGCGCAAGCAGGCGTTGCTGGACGCCGCGAGCGGCGCGGCGGGGATCGTCGTCGGTACCCACGCGCTGATCCAGGACTCGGTGTCGTTCGCGGATCTCGGTTTCGTGGTGGTGGACGAGCAGCACCGGTTCGGCGTCGAGCAGCGGGACGCGCTGCGGTCGCGCGGCGCGGACGGCTCCAGCCCGCACGTGCTGGTCATGACGGCGACGCCGATCCCGCGCACGGTCGCGATGACCGTGTACGGCGACCTGGAGACGTCGTCGCTGCGCGAGATGCCGGTGGGCCGTTCGCCGATCGCGACCACGGTCGTGCCGGTCGCGGAGAAGCCCGCGTGGCTGGACCGGGTGTGGCAGCGGGTACGGGAGGAAGTCGAGAAGGGCCACCAGGCCTACGTCGTCTGCCCGCGCATCGGCGACGAACCGCCGTCGGACAAGAGTGACAAGCGCCCGCCGCTCGCGGTGCTCGACGTGGCGGGCGAACTGGAGGCGGGGCCGCTGCGGGGGTTGCGCCTCGGCATCCTGCACGGCCGGCTGCCCGCGGACGACAAGGACGCCGTGATGCGCGCCTTCGCCGACGGCAAGGTCGACGTGCTGGTGGCCACCACGGTCATCGAGGTCGGCGTGAACGTGCCGAACGCGACCGCGATGGTCATCATGGACGCCGACCGGTTCGGCGTCAGCCAGCTGCACCAGTTGCGGGGCAGGGTCGGGCGCGGTGACGTGCCCGGGTTGTGCCTGCTCGTCACGGAGGCGCTCGACGGCACCGGCACACGGGAGCGGCTCGGCGCGGTGGAGTCCACAACGGACGGTTTCGAACTGTCCAGGCTCGACCTCGAACTGCGCCGCGAGGGCGACATCCTCGGCGCCGCGCAGTCGGGCAAGCGGTCCACGCTCAAGCTGCTTTCGTTGCTGCGGGACGAGGATCTGATCGCCGAGGCCCGCGAGACCGCGCAGGCGGTCGTGAGCGTCGACCCGGACCTGACGCGGAATCCCGGGTTGGCGCACATGGTCGCGACCGTGATCGACGAAGATCGCGCGGAGTACCTGGAAAAGTCCTAGACGACCGCGACCGGGGTGTCCAGCAAGATGCAGCCGCTCGATAGTGGTACAGCGTTTGTCCCGGTATCGGTGAGCGGGCCACCCTGACGTGTGGCCAACTTTCCGGTACGAACAGTGACTTCCCTCTTGCTCACCGTGGCCGTGGCGCTGGTGTCCGCGCCCGCCGCCCAGGCCGATCCCGGCAGGCAGGAGAACCCGCCCAGCTGGGGCCTGGACCGAATCGACCAGCGCGACGCCGCCACCGATGGCGTCTACGACTACGCCACCACGGCGGACACCGTGACCGCCTACGTGATCGACACCGGTGTCGACGCGAAGCAGCCGGACTTCGAGGGCCGCGTCGAACCGGGGAAGAACTTCGTCGACGGCAACGACGACGCGAGCGACGGCAACGGGGACGGCACGCGGCTCGCGAGCATCCTGGGCGGCAAGGACTTCGGCGTCGCCAAGAAGGTGCACATCGTGCCGGTCCGGGTGCTCGACGACACCGGCAACGGCCGCCTCACCAACATCCTCGCCGGCATCGACTGGGTGACCAAGAACGCGACGCAGCCCGCCGTCGCGGTGCTCGGCATCGGTGGCCCCGTCAACGACGCGCTCGACACCGCCGTCCGCGGCCTGGCCGTGGTGATGCCCGTCGCCGTGCCGGCGGGCTGGTCGGGCGGCGACACCAGCCAGTCCTCGCCCGGGCGCATCGCCGAGGCACTGACCGTCGGCGCGAGCGACCCGTCCGACGCGATCGCGCCGAAGTCCAACACCGGCGCCGGCATCGACGTCTTCGCGCCCGGCGTGGACATCCCGTCCGCGACCATCGGCGGCGCTCCCACGGCATCCGGCACGTCGATGGCCGCCGCGTTCGTCGCGGGCGCCGCCGCGCTGTACCGGGCCGGGCACCCGGCGGCGACCCCCGCCGAGGTGAGCCAGGCGATCGTGGACCGGGCCACGCCCGGCGTTCTGACCGGGGCGCCGCAGGGCACCCCGAACCGCCTTCTCTACACCGGTGAAGCCGACTGAACTCCCGCCTTCCGGGATGTCCAAGGTACCGTCACCCTGCAACCGATCCGTCGGCATCAGGACACGAAGGGACCGGGCATGTTCCGGAAGGTACTCGTCGCGAACCGCGGCGAGATCGCTATTCGCGCGTTCCGCGCCGGCTACGAGCTGGGCGCGGGCACCGTGGCGGTGTTCCCCTACGAAGACCGCAACTCGCTGCACCGCCTGAAGGCCGACGAGGCCTACCAGATCGGCGAGCAAGGCCACCCCGTGCGCGCCTACCTCTCCGTCGAGGAGATCGTCGGCGCGGCACGCAAAGCCGGGGCGGACGCCGTCTACCCGGGGTACGGCTTCCTTTCGGAGAACCCGGATCTGGCGCTGGCATGCGAAGAGGCGGGCATCACGTTCGTCGGCCCGAGCGCGGAGATCCTGGAGCTGACCGGCAACAAGGCGCGCGCGGTCGCCGCGGCCCGCGAGGCCGGCGTCCCGGTGCTGGGGTCGTCGCAGCCGTCGAACAACGTGGACGACCTCGTCGCGGCGGCCGGCGAGGTCGGCTTCCCGCTGTTCGTCAAGGCGGTGGCCGGCGGTGGCGGCCGCGGCATGAGGCGAGTGGAGGACCCGGCGCGGCTGCGCGAGGCCATCGAAGCCGCGGCGCGCGAGGCGGAGTCCGCGTTCGGTGACCCGACGGTGTTCCTCGAGAAGGCTGTCGTCGACCCGCGCCACATCGAGGTGCAGATCCTCAGTGACGGCACCGGCGGCGACGACGGCGTCATCCACCTGTTCGAGCGCGACTGTTCGGTGCAGCGGCGGCACCAGAAGGTGATCGAACTGGCGCCCGCGCCGAATCTCGACCCCGCCATCCGGGAGCGGATCTGCGCCGACGCGGTCGCCTTCGCGCGCAAGATCGGCTACCGCAACGCCGGTACGGTCGAGTTCCTACTCGACAGGAACGGCAACCACGTCTTCATCGAGATGAACCCGCGTATCCAGGTCGAGCACACCGTGACCGAGGAGGTCACCGACGTCGACCTGGTCCAGTCGCAGATGCGCATCGCGGCGGGGGAGACGCTGGCGGACCTCGGCCTGTCGCAGGACAAGATCTACCTGCGCGGCGCGGCGATGCAGTGCCGGATCACCACCGAGGATCCGGCCAACGGCTTCCGCCCGGACACCGGCATGATCAGCGCCTACCGGTCGCCCGGCGGCTCAGGCATCCGCCTCGACGGCGGCACCGCGTTCGCGGGCACCGAGATCAGCGCCCACTTCGACTCGATGCTGGTGAAGCTGACCTGCCGCGGACGCGACTTCCAGACCGCGGTGGGCCGCGCGCGCCGAGCGCTCGCGGAGTTCCGGATCCGCGGGGTCGCCACGAACATCCCGTTCCTGCAGGCGGTGCTCGACGACGAGGACTTCTCCGGCGGCCGGGTGACGACGTCGTTCATCGAGGAGCGCCCGCACCTGCTCACCGCGCGGCATTCGGCCGACCGCGGGACCCGGCTGCTGACCTACCTCGCCGACGTCACGGTCAACAGGCCCAACGGCGAGCGGCCACGGCTGATCGACCCGGCCGGAAAACTGCCCAAGGTCGCGGACGCGGAGCCGCCGGCCGGGTCGAAGCAGAAGCTGACCGAACTCGGCCCGGAGGGTTTCGCGCGCTGGCTGCGGGAATCGCCGACGATCGGCATCACCGACACGACGTTCCGCGATGCGCACCAGTCGCTACTGGCCACCCGCGTCCGCACCAAGGACCTGCTGGCGGTCGCGCCGGTGGTCGCGCGGACCGTGCCGGAGTTGCTGTCCCTGGAGTGCTGGGGCGGCGCGACCTACGACGTCGCGCTGCGGTTCCTCGCCGAGGACCCGTGGGAGCGGCTCGCCCGACTGCGCGAAGCGGTGCCCAACATCTGCCTGCAGATGCTGCTGCGCGGGCGGAACACCGTCGGCTACACGCCCTACCCGACGGAGGTGGCCACCGCGTTCGTGGAGGAGGCCACGAAGACCGGCATCGACATCTTCCGCATCTTCGACGCGCTCAACGATGTCGAGCAGATGCGCCCGGCGATCGACGCGGTGCGCGCCACCGGATCCGCGGTCGCCGAGGTCGCGCTGTGCTACACCTCCGACCTCTCGGACCCCGCCGAGAAACTGTACACACTGGACTACTACCTCAAGCTGGCCGAGCAGATCGTCGGCGCCGGCGCGCACGTGCTGGCGATCAAGGACATGGCGGGCCTGCTCCGGGCGCCGGCGGCGGCGAAGCTGGTTTCCGCGCTGCGCAAGGAGTTCGACCTTCCGGTGCACATCCACACGCACGACACCGCGGGCGGTCAGCTCGGCACCTACCTGGCCGCGATCAACGCGGGTGCGGACGCGGTGGACGGCGCGGTCGCGTCGATGGCGGGCACCACGTCGCAGCCGTCGCTGTCGGCGATCGTCGCGGCGACCGACCACTCGGAACGCCCGACCGGGCTGAGCCTGCGGGCGATCGGCGACCTGGAGCCGTACTGGGAGATCGTGCGCAAGATCTACGCGCCGTTCGAGGCCGGTCTCGCGTCGCCGACCGGACGCGTGTACGACCACGAGATCCCGGGCGGGCAGCTGTCCAATTTGCGCACGCAGGCGCGGGCGCTCGGGCTGGGCGATCGGTTCGAGGACATCGAGGCGATGTACGCGGCGGCCGACAAGATCCTCGGCCACCTGGTGAAGGTCACACCGTCGTCCAAAGTGGTCGGTGACCTCGCGCTGCACCTCGTCGGTGCCGGGGTGTCGCCGGAGAAGTTCGAGGCGGAGCCCAACAAGTTCGACATCCCGGACTCGGTCATCGGGTTCCTGCGCGGCGAACTGGGCGACCCGCCCGGCGGCTGGCCGGAACCGTTCCGTACCAAGGCACTCGAAGGCCGGGCCGAGCCGAAGCCGGAGACCGGGTTGTCGGCCGAGGACCGTGACGGGCTCGCGACCGACCGCCGCCGGACGCTGAACCGGTTGCTGTTCCCCGGGCCGACGAAGGAGTTCGAGGCGCACCGTGAGGCCTACGGCGACACGAGCGTGCTGCCGAGCAAGGACTTCTTCTACGGGCTGCGCCCCGGCGAGGAGTACTCCGTCGATCTCGAACCGGGTGTCCGGCTGCTCATCGAACTCGAGGCGATCGGGGAGGCCGACGAGCGCGGCATGCGCACGGTGATGTCGACCCTGAACGGGCAGTTGCGGCCGATCCAGGTGCGGGACCGGTCGGTGGCCGCGGACCTGCCCGCCGCGGAGAGGGCCGACAAGTCGAACCCGAAGCACGTCGCCGCGCCGTTCGCCGGGGTGGTCACGCTGTCGGTCGCCGAGGGCACCGAGGTTTCAGCCGGGGAGACAGTGGCGACGATCGAGGCGATGAAGATGGAGGCCGCGATTACCACGTCCGCCGGGGGCAAGGTCGGCCGCCTCGCGATCAACTCCGTCCAGCAGGTCGAGGGCGGTGACCTCCTGCTGGTCCTGGAATGAGACGGCCTTACTATCTACGCCGGACCCGTGGAGGTACACCGAAAGATGGGAATCTTGGCGAGCGCACGAAGGCTTCGAGGGCTGCTCCTCGGCCTGACCCTGGTGCTGACGCTTCCGCTCATTGCCGTGTCCACGGCGGACGCCGATTCCGGCGGCTGCTCGGACGTCAACATCCCGGCCTCGCTGGCTCCTGGGCTGGCCAAGGACCAGACGGTGTACGGCAGGCTCTGCCTGCCGCCAGGACCACCGCCGACGGTGCTGCAACTACTGGTGCACGGCGCCACCTACGACCACACCTACTGGGACTTCCCAGGTTTCGACGGCCGCTACTCCTACGTGCGCACGCAGAATGCCGGCGGGTACGCCACGTTGGCCATCGACCAGCTCGGCGTGGGCCGCAGCTCGCACCCGCCGAGCGCGCTGACCACCCAGCTCGCCAGCGCGAACGCGGTGCACGACGTGGTCACCGCCGCCCGGGCCGGCGAGTTCGGGCCGGCGTTCACGAAGGTGGCGCTGGTCGGCCACTCGTTCGGTTCGCTCACCTCGTGGCTGGAAGCCGGGACATACCATGACGTCGACGGGGTTCTCGTGTCCGGAGCCTCGCATTCGCTCGGCGCGGTCGCGCTCGCCCGCATCGCGACCCACGTCCGGCCCGCCCAGCTCGACCCGGTCACCGCGCCTCGCGTCCCGCCGCTGGACCTTGGCTATCTCAGCGTCCCCGGCGCCCGCGCCGACGTGTTCTACTACCTGCCGAACGCCGATCCGGCTGTGGTGCAACAGGACGAGGCGACGCGAAGCGAGGGCGCGTCTGGGGTGGCGCTGACGGTCCCGGTCTACATTCCGTCCACGCTCGGCATTCAGGTGCCGGTGCTGGAGGTCAACGGCGTCGAGGACATGGCGTTCTGCTCGCAGGGTGGCGGCGGGTCGCTCACCGACTGTGCCGACGACGCCAGGTTGCGCGCCTCCGAGGCGCTGTACTTCGCGCCCGCCGCGCACCTGGAGACGACCGTCGTTCCGGACGCCGGGCACGACCTCAACCTCCAGCTCAACGCCGCGGTTTTCTACGACCGCGCGCTGAGCTGGTTCCAGCAGCATTTCCCGCTGTCCTGAGGCGCCGGACGTTGGAGCGGCAGCACCTAGCACACAGGCCGTGTACTTGCTCATGCTAAGTAATGTGGGAAATTACACGGTCGATGATTCCGGCACTTCGGGCAAATCGTCATTGCACACATGGGCGTAAAAACCGCATGAGTGCTTGAATGAACCGCGTGGGTACGTCGCAAAGCGCTGCGGGCGCCGTTCACGCTCTTGTGCGTGCGGTGATGGGCAGTGAACTTCCGCTCCGAATCCGTGCTTGGGACGGCAGCGAGGCCGGCCCGCCGGACGCGCCGGCTCGGCTCGTCCTCCGCCGGCGCCGCGCACTGCGCCGCCTGTTGTGGTCGCCCAACGAACTCGGTCTCGCCCGCGCCTTCGTTTCCGGTGACCTCGACGTCGAGAGCGACTTCTTCGACACCCTGTCGCAGCTGGAGCGTGTGATCGGCGGCCAGGAGCTGGCGGTGGACAAGACCGCCAGGCGGGACGTCGTGAAGGCGGGCCTCCGGCTGCGCGCGTTCGGGCCGCCGCCGAAGCCGCCTGCCGAGGAGATCCGGCTGGGCGGCCGCCTGCACTCCCGTCGTCGCGACGCGCAGGCGATCAGCCACCACTACGACGTCGGCAACGACTTCTACGCGCTCGTGCTCGGACCGTCGATGACGTACTCGTGCGCGTTGTGGGACGACAAGGCCGAGACGCTGGCTGACGCGCAGACCGCGAAGGTGGACCTCGTGTGCCGCAAACTCGGTCTGCGCGAAGGGATGCGCGTGCTCGACGTCGGCTGCGGCTGGGGCACGTTCGTCATCCACGCGGCCCGCGAGTACGGCGCGAAGGCCGTCGGCGTCACGCTCTCCCAGGCGCAGGCCGATCTCTCGCGCAAACGTGTCGCCGAAGCCGGCCTGTCCGATCTGGTCGAGATCCGCGTGCAGGACTACCGCGAGGTCCGCGACGGGCCCTACGACGCGATCTCCAGCATCGGCATGGCCGAGCACGTCGGCGAGGCGATGCTGCCCACCTACGCGCGAGTGCTCTATGACCTGCTGCGTCCCGAGGGGCGGCTGCTCAACCACGCGATCTCCCGCAAGGTGGGCGTCGCGGGGCACACCGGCGGCAAGACGTTCATCAACCGCTACGTGTTCCCGGACGGGGAACTGGAGCCGGTGAGCGTGATGGCCGGTGCGATCGAGCAGGCCGGGTTCGAGATCCGCGACGTCGAATCGTTGCGCGAGCACTACGCGCTGACCCTGCGCGCGTGGGTCGCGAACCTCGAAGCCGGCTGGAACGACGCGGTGCGCCTCACGAGCGAGGGCCGTGCCCGGGTGTGGCGCCTCTACATGGCGGCGTCCGCGCTGGCGTTCGAAAAGGGCTCGATCGGTGTCAACCAGATCCTCGCGGTCAAGACCACCGACACGGGCGGGTCCGGGATGCCGCGCACCCGCACGGCGCTGCTGTCCTGACCCGTGCCGTGACGGTTCTGCTCACGGCACGAGGTCTTTGACCAGCTCGTAGGAGCGCACTCGGTCGGCCAGGCCGTGGACCATCGTGGTGACCATCAGCTCGTCCGCGTTCGTGTCGGCGAGGAGTTGCTCCATCCCCTTCCGCACGGTCTCGGGCGAGCCGATGATGTTGCTGCCGAACCGTTCCGCCAGGAACTGCCGGTCGAGGTCGGTGTACGGGTACTGCGCCGCCTCCTCGGGCGTGGGCATCGCGATCGGCCGGCCGCGGCGCAGGCTGAGGAACGTCAGACCGCTCGGCCCGGCCAGCCAGTGTGCCCGCTCGTCGGTCTCGGCGCAGATCACCGCGACGCCCAGCATCAGGTACGGCTCGTCCAGCGTCGCCGAGGGCTTGAACGACTGACGGTACAGGCGCGCCGCGGGCAGCGTGTTCTGCGCGCTGAAGTGGTGCGCGAACGCGAACGGCAGCCCCAGCATCCCGGCCAGTTGCGCGCTGAACCCGCTCGAGCCCAGCAGCCAGAACGGCGGCTTGTGCCCGACCGCGGGAAACGCGTTGACCGCGCGCGTCTCGTCCGGCTCGAAGTAGTCCATCAGCTCGGCCAGTTGCTGCGGGAAGTTCTCGGCGCTCAAGGCGGCGAGCGAACCGCGTACCGCGAGCGCCGTGCGCTGGTCGGTGCCGGGCGCGCGGCCGATACCGAGGTCGATGCGTCCAGGGTGGAACGCCTCGAGCATGCCGAACTGCTCGGCCACGATCAGCGGGGCGTGGTTGGGCAGCATGATCCCGCCCGACCCGACCCGGATCCGCTCGGTGGCCTGCGCGACGTGCCCGATCAGCACCGTCGTCGCCGAACTGGCGATACCGGGCATGTTGTGATGCTCGGCGACCCAGAACCGGTGGTACCCCAGCCGTTCGGTGGCCTTGGCGAGGTCGATGGTGTTCCGCAGCGCCGTCCCGGCGTCACCGTCGGCCGGAATCGGCGAGAGGTCGAGCACGGACAGCTTCACGTCGGACAGAGAGCTCACGATCAACGCAACACGTGCGCTGTCACAACCATTCCCGGTCCGACGCGATCACGGTCAGCTGCTGCGTGGCCCGCGTGAGCGCCACATACAGCACCCGGCGGCCGGTGGTCGACTCGGTGATCAGCTCGGTCGGCTCGACGAGCACGACCGCGTCGTACTCCAGGCCTTTCGAGTCGAGGCTGCCCACGATCTTGAGCCGCTCGTCGGCCCGGCCCTGCAACCACCCCGTCACCTCGGGCACCCGGTCCATGGCGCAGATCACGCCGACCGTGCCCTCGACCGCGTCCAGCAGTTCCTTCGCCGCGGCCTGGACCGCGCCCTCCAGCCCGGCCGGGTCGGCCATGCGGATGTCCGGTTCGATGCCGGTCGTGCGCACGGCCTGCGGGAGCTCGCCGGGCTTGGCGTTCCCCGCGACGACACGGGACGCCAGCTCGAAGATCTCCTTGGAGTTGCGGTAGTTCGTGCGCAGCGTGTACCGCCGCCGCGGGGTGCGCGGGCCGAACGCCTGGTCCCGCGCCTGCGCGGCCTCCGCCGGGTCCGGCCACGAGCTCTGCACCGGGTCACCCACGACCGTCCAGCTCGCGTACTTCCCGCGCCGGCCGATCATCCGCCACTGCATGGGCGAGAGGTCCTGCGACTCGTCCACCACGATGTGGGAGTACTCGTCGTAGTGCTCCGGGCGGTGCGAGCCGGTGCCCTGCATGCCGCGCGCCGGGGGAGCGGCGTCCAGTTCCAGCTGCTGCGCCCGGCGGCGGCGCTTCGGCGGCGGCCCGACCAGCACGCGCAGTTCGTCGAGCAGTGCGACGTCGGCGACCGACCAGTCCCGCGAGCGATCGGCGAGCGACGCCGAGAGCAGGTCCACCTCGTCCCGGGTGAGCACGCCCTTGCCCGCGCGGGTCAGCCGCGCCGGGTCACCGAGCCAGCGCAGGATCTCGCCCGGATAGAGCACCGGCCACCACACGACGAGGAACCGGTGGAACTCGATCCGCTCGCCCAGTTCGGTGATCAGCTCGTCGCGGTCCACCGACCGGCCGTCGGTCCGCGCGTTCTCCTCGGCCTTGTCGGCGAGCGCCTCGAGCAGCGTCTCGGCGGCCCGCACGCGGGAGCGGTTGGGCGGCCCACCGTGCGAGTGCACCTTGCGGCGGACCTTGTCCAGCTCCTTGCCGCCGAGCTTGAGCACCTCGCCGTGGTAGACGATGCGCATCTCGCCGGCCACACCGGGCGGGGTATCGCGCAGCGCCCGCATCAGCACCTTGCGCATCCGCAGCGACCCCTTGATCGCGGCAACGCGCGCCGGGTCCTGGCGCGTCGCGACCACGCCGTCGAGCACCTCGCCGAGCGCGCGCAGCTCGACGTTGGTCTCACCCATCGACGGCAGCACGCGCGAGATGTAGTTGGTGAACACGCCGGAGGGGCCGAGCACGAACACCCCGGCGCCGCCGAGCTGGCGGCGATGCCGGTAGAGCAGGTAGGCCGCGCGATGCAGCGCGACCGCGGTCTTGCCGGTGCCCGGACCGCCGGTGATCTCGGTGACCCCGCGCCACGGCGCCCGGATCACCTCGTCCTGCTCGCGCTGGATCGTGGCGACGATGTCGCGCATCTTCTCGCCGCGCGAGCGGCCCAGCGCCGCCATCAGCGCGCCCTCGCCGACGATCCGCATGTCCTCGGGCACCGCGCCGGCGATCAGCACGTCGTCGTCCACATCGAGCACGGTCGCGCCCGAGCAGCGGATGACGCGGCGGCGCACGACGTCCATCGGTTCCTCGGCGGTGGCCTGGTAGAAGGCCGCGGCCGCGGGTGCCCGCCAGTCGGTCACCAGGTTGTCGAACTCGGCGTCGCGGATGCCGAGCCTGCCGACGTAGAGCTTCTCGCCACCGGTCTGGTCGAGACGGCCGAACACCAGACCCTCGTACTCGGCGTCCAGCGTCTGCAGCGTCTGGTTCGCGTGGAACACCATCATGTCGCGCTCGAACAGCATCGACGCCTGCTCGAACACGGCCTCCCGCTGGGCGCCGTGCCCGATCTCGTACCCCTTGGTCCGCATCGCCTCGGCCTGGGACCGCAACTCGGCGAGACGGGTGTAGACGCGATCGACGTGGCTTTGCTCGATGGCGATCTCGGCCTGTCTGACCCGAGGTTCCGACACGCAGCGCTCCTACAGCTAACTCTCGCCGGCAACAGGAAGAACGACTCTACGCGTGCCGCCTGAACCCTTCACCAAGTCCTGGTCCGAAACCCACGTCCTGAGAAGATGAGCGAATGACCAGGATAGTCGCCGGGCGAGCCGGGGGCAGGCGGCTCAAGGTGCCCCCGCAGGGCACGCGGCCGACGTCGGAACGCGTCCGCGAGGCCCTGTTCAACGCCCTGGAATCGGCCGGTGAGCTGCGGGACGCCCGGGTGCTGGACCTCTACGCCGGCTCGGGCGCGCTCGGTCTCGAGGCGCTGTCCCGCGGTGCGGCGGACGCGGTGTTCGTCGAGTCCGACCGGCGGGCCGTGCAGGTGCTGCGGGCCAACGTGGCACAGGTCGGTCTCGGCGGTGTGGTGCGCTCCGGCGCGGTCGACGCCGTCCTCGCCCAGCCGGCGGAAAAGCCCTTCGATCTGGTGCTGGCCGACCCGCCGTACGCGGTGGACGCGGCGCGCCTCGGTGTGATGTTGGCCGCGCTGGCGGCGGGCGGCTGGATCGTGGCGGAGGGCCTGGTGGTGATCGAGCGGGCCCGCCGGGACGGGGAACCGCGGTGGCCCGCGGTTTTCGCGCCGCTGCGGACCATGAATCACGGCGATACGGCCCTGTATTGGGCGGAGTACATCACTTCTGCGCGCCAACCGGGGTGAGGCAAGGTAACGTCCGCGACATGCGGCGAGTGGTCTGTCCTGGCTCATACGACCCGGTGACCAACGGGCATCTCGACATCATCGAACGGGCAACGAGGCTGTTCGACGAGGTTGTGGTGGCCGTGCTGATCAACCCGAACAAGAAGGGTCTGTTTTCCATCGAAGAGCGCATGGAGATGATCCGGGAGATCACGACCGCGCTCCCGAACGTGCGCGTGGACTCGTGGCACGGACTGCTCGTGGACTACTGCAAGCAGCACGACATCGTGGCGATCGCGAAGGGACTGCGCTCGGTCAGCGACTTCGACTACGAGTTGCAGATGGCGCAGATGAACCGCGAGCTCTCCGGGGTGGAGACGCTGCTCATGTCCAACAACCCGGCCTACGGCTTCGTGTCCAGCTCGCTGGTCAAGGAAGTCGCGACCTACGGCGGGGACATCAAGAACCTCGTCCCCGGCGTGGTGTTCGAGCGGCTGACGGCCAAGCTCGCGGCGCGTGGCTCCAACGGCTGACGACGTTCGCCGGAATCGAGAGTTTCCAGCTCATCGACGTGAACACCTGACACGCGGACGATCGCGCGCGTCCCTCGCCTGACCGCTGTTTGGCGGCACACTGGGCGACAGCGTTTGTGCGGAAAGGTCACCTAGGGAGAGTTGCCGTGTACCGGGTGTTCGAGGCTCTCGACGAGCTCGTGACGATCGTGGAAGAGGCGCGCGGGGTGCCGATGACGTCCAGCTGCGTGGTGCCGCGCGGGGACGTGCTCGAACTCCTCGACGATGTCCGGGACGCGTTGCCCCAGGAGGTCGACGACGCCCAGGACGTGCTCGACAAGCGGGACGAACTGCTCGACAAGGCCAAGGCCGAGGCCGGTGCGATGGTCAACGGCGCGCACGCCGAGGCCGATCGTGCCGTCTCGGAGGCCACCGACGAGGCCGAGCGCCTGGTCGTCGACGCGCAGGCGCGGGCGGAGAAGATCCTCGCCGACGCCCACGCCGAGGCCGAGCGCATGGTCGGCGCGGGGCAGGCCGAGTACCAGAACCTCGTCGAGCGCTCACGCGCCGAGTCCGAGCGGATGATCCAGGCCGGGCGGGACGCCTACGACCGGGCCGTCGAGGACGGGCGGCACGAGCAGTCGCGGCTGGTCTCGCAGACCGAGGTCGTGCAGGCCGCGCACGCGGAGTCTGCCCGGATCGTCGACGAGGCGCACGCCGAGGCCGACCGCCAGCGCGCCGAGTGCGACGCCTATGTGGACGGCAAGCTGGCCGACTTCTCGGAGTTGCTGTCCACGACGCTGCGCACTGTCGACTCCGGACGCAACCACTTGCGGGCACCGTCGAACCTCGGCTCACGCAGCCCCATGTACGACTTCCAGCCCTGACCCGCACCCGACCGGTCCTCCTCCGCTTCCCGCCGCCGCGCCTCGTGCAGGCGCGGCGGCGTACTCTGGATGGGCAATGTCTGACGAAAACCTTTCCCTCGACACCCGCAGCCCCTGGGTGTTCGACACCCGTGAGCTTGGCCGCCGCGCGGGCCAGAGCCGTTCCCTGCGCCGCAAGGCTCCGGTCGGCACCGCGCTCGGCGTGCCCGACGTCATCGTCGTGCCCGAGGGCAGCGAGATCGAGCTCGACCTGCTCCTGGAGTCGGTCGTGGAGGGCGTGCTGGTCACCGGCACGGCCGCCGCGTCCCTCACCGGCGCATGCTCGCGCTGCCTCGACCCGCTCGACGACGAGGTCGAGGTGGAGCTGACCGAGTTGTTCGCCTACCCCGACTCGACGACGGACACCACCACCGAGGAGGACGAGGTCTCGCGGCTGATCGGCGACAAGATCGACCTCGAGCCGGTCGTGCGCGACGCCATCGTGCTGGCGCTGCCGCAGGTGCCGCTGTGCAGCGATGACTGCCAGGGGCTGTGTCCCGAATGCGGTGCGAAGTGGGCCGATCTCGGGCCCGGACACGGGCATGAGACGATAGACCCTCGGTGGGCCGCGCTGGTCGAGCGCTTCGGCGATTCTCCGGCGAGTGGCCCCGACCAGTAGGAAGCTTGACGAGCAGCAGCTCGGCAGCACGTAAGCAGGCTCGCGCGAGCGAGCGAACCTTGACGAGGAGATCAGTCGTGGCCGTCCCGAAGCGGAAGATGTCGCGAGCCAACACGCGCACCCGCCGGTCCGCGTGGAAAGCGGCCCCCGTGCAGCTGGTGCCGTGCTCGAACCGCGCCTGCCGTGCGCCGAAGCCGCAGCACGTGGCTTGCCCCACCTGTGGCCAGTACGACGGTCGTCAGGTCGTCGAGCCTGCCTGAGGTTGACCGAAATGGGGGGTAAGTCGAAGCCGGGAGGGCCGGCTGCCGACCCAACGCCGTTACTCGAAGCGCTCGGCGTCGACTTGGACGCCGAGCTGCTGACGCTTGCGCTGACACACCGGTCGTACGCGTACGAGAACGGTGGGCTGCCGCCGAACGAGCGGCTCGAGTTCCTTGGGGATGCGGTGCTCGGCCTCGTCGTGACCGATCACCTGTATCGTGCGCACCCGGAGCTGCCGGAAGGCCAGCTCGCCAAGCTGCGGGCCAGCGTGGTGAACATGCACGCACTGGCGGGCGTCGCGCGCAATCTCGGGGAGGGCGGGCTCGGCGCACATCTGCTGCTGGGCAAGGGCGAAGAGCTGACCGGCGGCCGCGACAAGGCGAGCATCCTCGCCGACGGCCTCGAGGCGATGATCGGTGCGGTGTTCCTGGCGCATGGCATCGAGGCCGGGCGCGCGCTCGTGCACAGGTTGTTCGACCGCCTGCTTGCCGAGGCGCCGCTGCGCGGTGCCGGGCTGGACTGGAAGACGAGCCTGCAGGAGCTGACGGCGTCGGCCACGCTGGGCGTGCCCGAGTACAAGGTCGAGGACACCGGTCCGGACCACCGCAAGGAGTTCAGCGCCACGGTGCTGGTCGCCGGCCGGGATCTGGGCCACGGCGAGGGCACGACGAAGAAGGAAGCGGAGCAGAAGGCCGCCGAGGCGGCCTGGCGCGCGCTGTCCGAGGAACTGAAGCCCGCAACCGAGGGCGAGTAGCCCCTAGCCGAAGCGGCGAGTGTCCGGTTCGAGTCCGATGGGCTCGATCCCAGCCAGCGATGAGCAGGTACACGGGCACGCCATCATGCGCGTGGCGGGTGACCTTGTTGTTGCGGCCGTAGTCCGCGCTGTCCCGCGAGGTGATCTCCACGGCGGGGACCCTGTGTCCCCGAGCACGATGCCGTTCTCTTCCGGGGGTTCATTGGAGGGCACGACCAGGATGTCCGGGAGTCAGTCGTCCCGGAGACCCGGGACCAGTGCCTTGCTCACCAGATCAGCGATGTTGTTGTGAACGTCTCCGGGCGGCGGAGTGGCGCGCAGGCACCCATCGGCGATCTCGGCCTTCCAGCCCTCTGGCAGGTCGAGCGTCTGCCAGGTGTGCAACAGTGCTGACCAGCCGGTAGCGGGCTCGATGGTGGTATTCATTGCGCCACCTCCTCTTCCGGCCAGCGGTATCGCGAAGGTTACGCTGCTGTGGTGCCAGAACTTCCCGAGGTCGAGGTGGTCCGCGCCGGGTTGCAGGCGCACGTGGCGGGCCGCGTCATTACGCGGGTTGACGTGCTGCATCCGCGGGCCATCCGGCGGCACGCGCTCGGGCACGACGACTTCACCGGGCGGCTCGCGGGCGCACGGGTCGAGGCCGCGCGCCGCCGGGGCAAGTACCTCTGGCTCGAACTCTCCGACAAGGAAGCGATCCTCGCGCACCTCGGCATGAGCGGGCAGATGCTCGTCCAGCCCGCGGGCGCACCGGACGAGAAGCACCTCCGCGTCCGTGTCCGCTTCGACGACGACGGAACCGAGTTGCGCTTCGTCGACCAGCGGACGTTCGGCGGGCTCGCACTGGCCGATCTCGTCGACGCCGACGGCACCCTGCTGCCGACGCCGATCGCCCACATCGGACGCGATCCGATGGACCCCGCCTTCGACCCGGTGCACGCCGTCAAGGCACTGCGCTCGCGGCGTACCGAGATCAAGCGCGCACTCCTCGACCAGACGCTGGTCTCCGGCGTCGGCAACATCTACGCCGACGAGGCCCTCTGGCGCGCCAAGCTGCACTGGTCACGTCCGACCGAGAAGCTCACCAACGCACAAGGCCGCGCCCTGCTCGAGGCCGCGACCGACGTGATGGCGCAGGCGCTCCAGGCGGGCGGCACCTCCTTCGATGCGTTGTATGTCAACGTCAACGGCCAGTCCGGCTACTTCGACCGCTCCCTCAACGTGTACGGCCAGGCGGACCGCCCCTGCTGCCGCTGCGGCACACCGATCCGCCGCGAGCCGTTCATGAACCGCTCGTCGTACTTCTGCCCACGCTGCCAGCCACGCCCGCGCCGCTCCCGCTAGCGAGAGCGTCTACCGGATGTTTCGACGCCGGCAACGCGACGGCAGCTGGAACCAGATCCAGGCCGGTCGGCAAACCCAGGCCGACGCCGCCGGGCAGGCGCAAGCAGCGCCACGCGGTGCAGGGCTGTGCCAACCGGCTCAAACGCAATCGAGGTGTAGCCACTCGCCGCGACACGCTGCCAGCCACGCCCGCGCCGCACCCGCTGAGCGCCCCGGGCGGTCTTCGCCTCGTGGGCGAGAGCCACGAGGCCCCGCCCATGTGGGCGGGGCCTCGGCCATGGTCAGCTGTCAGCTGTTCGCCAGGGTGGCCCTGGCGGCCAGGTTCGCCAGCAGCTCGCGGCCGCGTTCGGCGTTGCGTGGCTGGCTCAGCACGTCGTAGCGGCGCGCTACCAGCTGGCTGTGCGAGATGAAGTCCCGCTTGCCGCGCGTCGCCCCGTAGCTCATCGCCGCGAAGATCATGCTGAACGCGACACCGGCCACCAGGCCGATGAGGATCGGCAGGAGGCCGGCACCCGTGGAGAACAGCGACAGGAGCAGGCCGACGAAGATGCCGAACCAGGCGCCGGACATCGCGGCGCTGCCGAGCACCCGGCGCCAGCTCAGTTTGCCCGCGACGCGCTCGACGAGCATCGGCTCGACCCCGACGATGGTCAGGTCCGCGACAGGGAAATCGCTGTTGGCGAGGTGGTCCACCGCCTGCTGGGCGTCCGCGTAGGATTCGTACGAACCGATGGGCCAGCCGGTGGGCAGGGTGGGCAACCCAGGCCGTGCGGGAGCGTTGCTGAACGCGGTCTGCGTGAAAGCTTGAGTCATCTCAGTCACCTCTCTACCGTGTTCAACGCATACCCCGGTCCCGTTGTGCCTTATGCCGGATTTTCACAGCGAATTTTCAGGTGTGGGCACCATTACCCCAGCTCGAGCGCCGGGCGATAGATATCGAGCCAGTGGTGCAGGTCCAGCGCCCGGTCCAGGCCGTGCCGGGTCGAGTTGGGCATCGTCGACGGATCCGCCTCCACCGCGCCGGCCAGCCAGGCCCGGTCTACCAGCTCGAATGCCGGGTTGTCGCGCTCGGCGAGGATTTCCTTCGCCTGTTGCTGGAGCGCCGCCGCGTAGCCGGGGTCCTGTGTGGACGGATACGGACTCTTCACCCGGTCCGCCACCGACTGCGGCAGCACGTGCCTGGTGGCATGCCGAAGCAGGCTTTTCTCCCTGCCGTCGAACGTCTTCAGCGACCACGGCGTGTTGTAGACGTACTCGACGAGCCGGTGGTCGCAGAACGGCACCCGCACCTCGAGGCCCACCGCCATCGACGCGCGGTCCTTGCGGTCCAGCAGCGCCCGCACCATGCGCGTCAGATGCAGGTGGCACACCTCGCGCATCCGGCGTTCGTGGGCGTTCGCCCCGCCGATGTGGTCGACCTGCTTCAGCGCGGTGCGGTACTGGTTGGCGACGTACCCGCTCAGGTCGAGCTCGGCCTTGAGCTCGGGACGCAGCAGGTCCCCGCCGTCAAGCATGCCGGTGTTGTAGGCCAGCCACGGGAAGGTGTCGGCCTCGCGGGCGGTCTTGTCGTGGAACCACCGGTAGCCGCCGAAGACTTCGTCGGCCGACTCGCCGGACAGCGCGACCGTCGACTCCGCGCGGATGGCCTTGAACAGCAGGTAGAGCGACGTGTCCATGTCGCCCATGCCGGCCGGGACGTCCCGTGCCGTGACCACGGCCCGCCGCGCCGCGGGGTCCGTGAGCGCCTGCGGATCGAGCACGACGTCCCGGTGGGCGGACCCGACGAGTTTCGCCACGTCGCGGATGAACGGCGAGTCCGGCGTTCCCCGCATCGCGTCGGGCTGGAAGTTCTCCTCCTGGCCGAAGAAGTCGACCGAGAACGTGCGCAGTTGCTCGCCCTGCTCGGCCAGGCGCGCGGCGGCCAGGCCGGTGATCGCGCTGGAGTCCAGGCCACCCGAGAGCAGCACGCAGCGCGGCACGTCGGCGACCAGTTGCCGGTGCACGATGTCGGTCATCAGCTCGCGCACCCTGGCGACCGTCGTCTCGCGGTCGTCGGTGTGCTCGCGGGCCTCGAGCTTCCAGTAGGTGTGCTCGTGCACGCCGTCGCGGTCGACCCGCACGATCGTGCCCGGCTCCACTTCGGACATTCCCTTCCACAGCGACCAGCCGGGCCGCTTGGTGAACGCAAACAGCTCGCGCAGGCCGTCGAGGTCGACCACCTTGCGTGCCAAGGGATTGGCCAGGATCGCCTTCGGCTCCGAGCCGAACAGCACGCCGTCGCGGGTGGGGTAGTAGTAGAACGGCTTGATGCCCATGCGGTCGCGGATCATGACAAGCTTCTGGTCGCGGGTGTCCCAGATCGCGAACGCGTACATGCCGTTGAGGTGCTCGGCGACGGCCTCGCCCCACTGGAGATAACCGTGCAGCACGACCTCGGTGTCGCTGTCGGTCTCGAAGCGGTGTCCCAGGCCCGCCAGCTGGGCCCGCAGCTCGCCGAAGTTGTAGGTCTCGCCGCTGTAGACCATCGCGACCTCGCCGTTCGGCGTACGCACCGACATCGGCTGCCTGCCGCCGGGCAGGTCGATGATCGCGAGCCTTCGGTGGCCCAGGGCGGCGTGTTCGCCGGTCCAAACGCCCTCGTCGTCGGGGCCCCGGCAGGCCATCGTCGCCGTCATCGCGTCCAGGTCTTCGCGGTGTTCGCGCAGGTCAGACCCGTAAGCGACCCAGCCGGTAATTCCGCACACGTGCTGCCTCCCAAATGCTTAGCATTAACAACTATGCGTAACACTGTGGTAACACACGTGCGCGATCCGTGTCTGTGTGAAAGTTCCGATTCGTCCGGCTGGCCACGGATAGTGTGGCCCGTCTCACCGCGCGTCAAGACCGCGTAAACGCGCACCCCCGGCGCGTCAAGAGGGCGTCAGCGGAGGCCGTTTCCGGTGTACCGCGCGTGCACGCTTCCAGTGCGTCACCGGAACGGGTGGCTCGCTGAGAGAGGTGCGAAGTGGCGGACCTGCTGTACGTCGTGCTCGTGATCGCCGTGTTCGCGGCGCTCGTGCTGATGTTGCGCGGACTGGAGAAGCTGTGACAGGCACGAGTTTGGCGGCCAACATCGTGGCCGGCGTGCTGGCACTCGGATTGATCGTCTACTTGTTCGTCGCGCTGATCAGGCCGGAGAAATTCTGATGTCCGACCTCGCGGCCGGCCTCGTCCAGGTCGGCCTTCTTCTTGTCGCGCTCGCCGTGGTGTACAGGCCCTTCGGCGACTACATGGCGCGCGTGTTCACCAGCCAGAAGCACCTCGCGTTCGAACGAGGGCTGTATCGCCTGTTCCGGGTGAACCCGGACGCCGAGCAGCGCTGGCCGGTCTACGCGATGGGCGTACTGGGCTTCTCGTTCGTCTCGGTTCTGCTGCTGTACCTGTTGCAGCGCCTGCAATCGGTGCTGCCGCTGAACTTCGGCCGCGGCCCGGTCGACCCCGGCACCGCGTTCAACACCGCGGCTTCCTTTGTCACCAACACGAACTGGCAGTCCTACGTGCCGGAGACGGTGATGGGGCACGCGGTGCAGATGGCCGGGCTGACCGTGCAGAACTACCTGTCCGGCGCCGTCGGGATGGCGGTGGCGATGGCGCTCGTGCGCGGGTTCATCCGGCGGCGGACCGACCGGCTCGGCAACTTCTGGGTCGACCTGACCCGCGCCACCATCCGGATCCTGCTGCCGATCGCGTTCGTGTTCGCGATCGTGCTGATCGCGCTGGGCGTCGTGCAGAGCCTCAAGTCCGGCGTGCACACCGCCAGCGGCACGATCGACCTGGCACCCGCCGCGAGCCAGGAGGCCATCAAGGAACTGGGCACCAACGGCGGTGGCATCTTCAACGCCAACTCCGCGCACCCGTTCGAGAACCCGAACGTCTGGACCAACCTCGTCGAGGTCTTCCTGATCCTGGTGATCCCGGTGTCGCTGACCCGCACGTTCGGCACGATGGTCGGCAGCCGCAAGCAGGGCTACGTCCTGGTGTCGGTGATGGGCGCCATCGAGGCCGCGCTGCTGGCGGTCGTGTGGTGGGCCGAGAGCCACCCGAACGGGCCCGGCGCGCTGCTCGCCGGCGGCGCACTGGAAGGCAAGGAACAACGCTTCGGCATTTCGGCGTCGTCGCTGTTCGCCACGGCCACCACGGGCACGTCCACCGGCGCGGTCAACTCGATGCACGACAGCTACACCGGTCTCGGTGGCGGTGTGCCGCTGCTGAACATCCTGCTCGGCGAGGTCGCGCCCGGTGGGGTGGGCACGGGGCTCTACGGCATCCTCGTGGTCGCCATCATCGCGATGTTCCTCGCCGGCCTGATGGTCGGCCGCACACCCGAGTACCTGGGCAAGAAGCTCGGCAAGCGCGAGGTGACGGCGGCGGCGATCTCGATACTGGCGATGCCGACTCTCGTGCTGCTGGGCACCGGTGCCGCGCTGCTGATGCCGGACACGGCGTCCGCGCTGGGCAACAGCGGCCCGCACGGACTGTCCGAAGTGCTCTACGCCTACACCTCGACCGCGAACAACAACGGCAGCGCGTTCGCCGGGATCACGGTGACCAGCAACTGGTTCCAGTCCACGCTCGGCGTGGCGATGCTGCTCGGCCGGTTCGTGCCGATCGTGGCTGTGTTGTGCCTGGCGGGATCGCTGGCACAACAGAAGAAGGTACCCGAGACCGCGGGCACGCTGCCGACCACCGGACCGCTGTTCGGGTCGCTGCTGGCCGGCACGATCGTGCTCGTCGCGGCGCTGACGTTCATCCCGGCGCTCGCGCTCGGGCCCATCGCGGAGGCACTCGCATGAGGACTGCGCTCGAGGAGACGGCATGAGGACTGCTTGCAGGTCCGAATCATCAGCACCATGCTTCGCCTGCGTGGCAACACAGTCGCGGCTTGCCGCGTCCGTCGAGGAGGCGGCATGACCATCACCGAAGAACGGCCGCGGACCGAGACCGGACCTGTGCGCGTCGGCGCGGGCGTGTTCAGCCCCGGACAGCTGCTGACGTCGTTCCCCGACGCGCTGCGCAAGCTGAACCCCAGGCACCAGCTCCGCAACCCTGTCATGTTCGTGGTGTGGCTCGGCTCGGTGCTGACCACGGTGTTCGCGATCGGCAGCCCGAGCGTGTTCACCATCGGCATCGCACTGTGGCTGTGGTTCACGGTTCTGTTCGCGAACCTCGCCGAGGCGGTGGCCGAGGGGCGGGGCAAGGCGCAGGCGGAATCCTTGCGCCGCACCAAGAAGGAGACCATCGCGCGGCGCCTCACCAAGTCCGGCGAGGAGGCGGTACCGGGCGTGGAACTGCGCATCGGCGACCTGGTGGTCGTCGAGGCCGGCGAGCTGATCCCGGGTGACGGGGACGTGGTCGAGGGCATCGCGACGGTCGACGAGTCGGCCATCACGGGGGAGTCGGCGCCGGTCATCCGCGAGTCGGGCGGCGACCGGTCCGCGGTCACCGGTGGCACCACGGTGCTGTCCGACCGGATCGTCGTGAAGATCACCACCAAGCCGGGAGAGTCCTTTGTGGACCGGATGATCGCCTTGGTGGAAGGCGCTTCCCGGCAGAAGACGCCGAACGAGATCGCGCTGACGATCCTGCTGTCCACGCTGACGGTCATCTTCCTGCTCGCGGTGGTCGCGCTGCAGCCGATGGCGGCCTATTCGGGCAGCGAGCAGTCGGTTGTCGTGCTGACCGCGCTGCTCGTCTGTCTCATCCCGACCACGATCGGCGCGCTGCTGTCCGCGATCGGCATCGCGGGCATGGACCGGCTGGTACAGCGCAACGTCCTCGCCACTTCCGGCCGTGCGGTCGAGGCGGCAGGCGACGTGTCGACACTGCTGCTCGACAAGACGGGCACGATCACGTTCGGGAACCGGAGGGCGACCGAACTGATCCCCGTCGGCGGCGCCACCTCCGACGAGCTCGCCCGCGCGGCGCGTCTGGCCAGCCTGGCCGACGAAACCCCCGAGGGACGCAGCATCGTCGAACTCACGGCAGGCACCGACGGCACCGACGAGCACGGCGAGTTCGTGCCGTTCACGGCGCAGACCCGGATGAGCGGCATGGACCTGCCGGGCAGGCAGGTGCGCAAGGGCGCGGCGAGCGCGGTGCGCGAGTGGGTCGGCGGCAACCTGCCGGCCGCGATCTCGGCAGTGGTCGACGAGGTCAGCCAGCAGGGCGGCACACCGCTGGTGGTGGCCGAGCGCATCGGCGACGAGGCCTTCGTCCGTGGGGTCATCCGGCTGTCCGACGTGGTCAAGCCCGGCATGCGGGAACGGTTCGGCGAGTTGCGCGCGATGGGCATCAAGACGGTGATGATCACCGGCGACAACCCGTTGACCGCCAAGGCCATCGCGCAGGACGCGGGTGTCGACGACTACCTCGCCGAGGCCAGGCCGGAGGACAAGATGGCTCTCATCCACAAGGAGCAGGAGGGTGGCAGGCTCGTCGCGATGACCGGGGACGGCACCAACGACGCGCCCGCGCTCGCGGCCTCCGACGTCGGCGTCGCGATGAACACCGGCACCTCGGCGGCCAAGGAAGCCGGGAACATGGTCGACCTCGACTCGAACCCGACGAAGCTGATCGAGATCGTCGAGATCGGCAAGCAGTTGCTGATCACGCGCGGCGCGCTGACGACGTTCAGCGTGGCCAACGACCTCGCCAAGTACTTCGCGATCCTGCCCGCGATGTTCTTCGCGATCTACCCGCAGCTGGGCGGACTGAACATCATGCACCTGCATTCGCCCCAGTCGGCGATCCTGTCGGCGGTGATCTTCAACGCGCTGATCATCGTCGCGCTGATCCCGCTGGCGCTGCGCGGTGTGCGCTACCGGCCCGCCAGCGCGTCCGCGCTGCTGCGCCGGAACCTGCTGATCTACGGCCTCGGCGGCATCGTCACGCCGTTCGCCGGCATCTGGCTCGTGGACCTCGTGGTCCGTCTCATCCCTGGAATCGGGTGACTCTCATGGTCAAGCAAACCCTGGCCGGGCTGCGTGTGCTGCTCGTGTTCACCGTGCTGCTGGGGGTGCTCTACCCGCTGGGCGTCTGGGCGGTGTCCCGGCTGCCCGGCCTGCAGTCGCACGCCGAGGGCTCGGTGCTCACGGCGAACGGCCAGGCGGTCGGGTCGTCCCTGATCGGGATCGACCCGGTGCCCGCGGACCCGGCGCGTGACCCGTACTTCCACACGCGGCCGTCCGCGGCGAGCCTGCCCGCGTCGGGCGGCTCGAACAAGAGCGGCTTCAACTCCGACCTCGTCAAGAGCGTGCAGGAGCGCAAGGCGGCGATCGCCGAGCGCGAAGGTGTCCCGCAGGACGCCGTGCCCGCCGATGCGGTGACGGCCTCGGCCTCCGGTCTCGATCCGGACATCAGTCCCGCATACGCCGATCTGCAGGTCGCACGTGTCGCCCGGAACACCGGGCTGCCCGATCAGCAGGTCCGTGAGCTGGTCGCGAAGTACACCTCCGGCGACGGAATCGGGATCCCCGGGGTGAACGTGCCACAGCTGAATCTCGCGGTACAGGAAGCGGAGGCACACTGAATCCGTGGACGGAGAGCGGGACAGGCCGCGCCGGGGTGAGCTGCGCATCTACCTCGGTGCGGCTCCTGGCGTCGGCAAGACGTACGCGATGCTGGGCGAGGCGTGGCGCCGCAAGGAACGCGGCACCGACGTCGTCGTCGGGCTCGTCGAGACCCACGGCCGGACGAAGACCGCGGACCGGCTCGAGGGCCTGGAGGTGATGCCGCGGCGCGGCGGCGTCTACCGGGGTCACGAGTTCGGCGAGATGGACGTCGGCGCCGTGCTCGCCCGCAAACCGGAGGTCGCCGTCGTCGACGAGCTCGCGCACACCAACATCCCGGGCTCGCGTAACGAGAAACGCTGGCAGGACGTGCAGGAGCTGCTCGACGCCGGCATCGACGTGCTCTCCACCGTGAATGTCCAGCACCTGCAGAGCCTCAACGACGTGGTCGAGAAGATCACCGGCGTCGCGCAGCAGGAGACCGTGCCGGACGAGGTCGTGCGCCGCGCCGAGCAGGTCGAACTGGTCGACATCACGCCGGAGGCGCTGCGGCGGCGGCTCGCGCACGGCAACGTCTATCCCGCCGAGCGCATCGACGCCGCGCTGGGCAACTACTTCCGGCCCGGCAACCTCACCGCCCTGCGCGAGCTGGCCCTGCTGTGGCTGGCCGACCAGGTGGACGTGGCGTTGCAGCGGTACCGGGCGCAACAACGCATCACCGACACCTGGGAGACCCGGGAACGGGTCGTCGTGTCGATCACGGGCGGACCCGAGAGCGAGACGCTGATCCGGCGGGGGAGCCGGGTCGCCGCCCGCGCCGGCGCCGAACTGCTGGTGGTGCACGTGCTGCGCGGCGACGGGCTGACCGGGCTCGGGCCGGCGGAGGTCAGCCGGTACCGCAAGCTTGCCGAGGAGCTGGGCGCGACGTTCCACACCGTCGTCGGCGACGACGTGCCCAGCGCGCTGCTGGACTTCGCGCGCGGCGTCAACGCGACGCAACTCGTGCTCGGCACGTCCCGGCGCTCGCGGCTCGCGCGCCTGTTCGACGAGGGCATCGGCGCCGCCGTCGTGCGGGAGTCGGGGCCGATCGACGTGCACATGGTGACGCACGAGCAGGCCGGGGGGCGGCTGCGCCGGGTGTTCGGCCGCAGCCCGCTCGGGCTGGACCGGCGCGTGGCCGGGTGGGCGCTCGCGGTGCTGCTGCCCGCGCTCGCCACTCTCATCGGCGCGGTGCTGCGCCATCAGATCGACTTCTCCACCGAGGTGGTCGCCTACTTCCTGGCCACGGTGCTGGTGGCGCTGCTCGGCGGCCTGGGGCCGGCGCTGGTCGCGTCGGTCCTGTCGGCCGGGCTGCTCAACTTCTTCTTCACCGAACCGCTCTACACCTTCGACGTCTACTTGCCGCGCAACGTCATCACGCTGATCGCGATGGTCGTCGTCGGCGTGCTCGTGGCGCTTGTCGTGGACACGGCCGCGCGCCGCGCCGCGCAGGCGGCGCAGGCACGCACCGAGGCGTCGCTGCTGGCCTCGTACGCGCGCACGGTGCTCACCGATCCCACGCCCGTGCCGCGGTTGCTGGAGAAGGTGCGGGAGACCTTCGGGCTGGAATCGGTGGCACTACTGGAAAAACAGGACGGCGTATGGCAGCGCGTCGAGGAGTGCGGGCCCGACCCCTGCGACGAGCCCGACGAGGCCGATGTGGACATTCCGGTGACGGCCGACGTGCACCTCACCCTGCGCGGGCGAACACTGCGGGCGGCCGACCGGCGGGTGCTCGAAGCGGCGGCGGGGCAGGCGCTGCTCGCGTTGCGGCAGCAGCGGATGGCCGCGGCGACCGCGCGTGCGGAACGCAAGGCGGAGGCGACGGAACTGCGCACGGCGCTGCTGTCCGCCCTCGGGCACGACCTGCGCACCCCGCTGACGTCGATCAAGGCCGCGGTCGGCAGCCTGCGCGCGCCGGACATCGAGCTTTCGCCCGAGGACACCGCCGAACTGCTGGCGACGGCCGACGAGTCGACCGACCGCCTGACGGGGCTCGTGGACAACCTGCTCGACTCGTCGCGGCTGGCCACCGGCGCGGTGCGTCCGCAACTGCGCCCGGTGGGCTACGACGAGGTGGTGTCACACGCGCTGTCCAATGTGGATGGCTCGGACTCGGTGCTGGCCGACGTCGACGAGCGGCTGCCCGCGGTGCTCGCCGATCCCGGGCTGCTGGAACGGGTGGTGGCCAACGTCGTCGACAACGCGTTGCGCCACGGCGGCGGCACGGTCGCGGTGCGTGCCAGCACCTACGCGGACTATGTCGAGCTCCGGATCGTCGACCACGGCCAGGGGTTGCGCAAGCGCGCGGCCGAGTCGGCTTTCGCGCCGTTCCAGCGCCTCGGGGACCGCGACGCCACACCGGGTATCGGGCTCGGCCTGTCCGTGGCGAAGGGGTTCACCGAGGCGATGGGTGGCACGATCAGGGCCGAGGACACGCCGGGCGGCGGGCTGACGATCGTCGTGGCGCTGCCCGCGTACCAGGCGCCGCAGGTGGTGCCGCTGCTGGCGAGTGAGGAGCGGGTGCGATGAGCGGCGAGGCGACGGTTCTGGTCGTGGACGACGAGCCGCAGATCGTGCGAGCGTTGCGGATCAACCTGTCTGCGCGCGGCTACAAGGTCGTGACGGCGCACGACGGCACGGCCGCGCTGAAGGCGGCCGCGGACACCAAACCCGACGTGGTGGTGCTCGACCTCGGCCTGCCCGACATGGACGGCAACGAGGTGATCGAAGGCCTGCGCGGCTGGACCACGGTGCCGATCATCGTGCTGTCCGCGCGCAGCGATTCGCCGGACAAGGTACGCGCGCTCGACACCGGCGCGGACGACTACGTCACCAAGCCGTTCGGCATGGACGAGCTGCTCGCCCGGCTGCGCGCCGCGGTTCGCCGCTCGGCGGTGTCCACTTCGGACGATGTGGAGGCGGTGGTGCGTACCGACACCTTCACGATCGACCTCGCGGCGAAGAAGGTCCACTGCGACGCGCACGAGGTGCACCTGACGAAGACGGAGTGGGGCGTGCTGGAACTGCTGGTGCGCAACCGCGGCCGGCTGGTGTCGCAGAAACAGCTGCTGCGCGAGGTGTGGGGCCCGGCGTACGAGACCGAGACGCACTACCTGCGCGTGTACCTGGCGCAGCTGCGCCGAAAACTCGAGCGCGAGCCCTCCCGGCCACGGCATCTGCTGACGGAGCCGGGAATGGGCTATCGCTTCGAGGTCTAGGGGGTGGTCGTGCCGGTGCCGGTGCCGGTCGCGCCAGAGGTGCCACCCGTGCTCGACGTGGTGTCCTGGGTCGTCGTCTTGGTCGTAGTCGAGGACGATGTCGGCGCCGAGGACGACGAGGAACTCGACGACGACGGCGGGGACGTCGACGAGGACGTGCTCGGCGGGTGCGAGTCGGTGCTGGTCGTCGGTGGGTCGTCGCGCGAGCTCGTGGGGGTCGTGGTCGTTGTGCCAGGGGGCAGCTGGGTGCCCGGCGGCACGTACACGTCACCAGGGATCGGCGTGCCCGGCGGCAGCACGTACGGCGCGGCCGACGAACCCGCCGCCGGCACGATGGTGACCACCGGCTGCCCGTCCGGACCCACCGTCACGACCGCGGTCGGCTGGGTGGCGCGGGGCACCGCGACGCCGTTGACGCTCACGGCCTCCTGCCCCGGCACGGGGTTGCCCGCGATGACCTGCGGCCCGGACGCCGTGTTGGTGTTGCCGGCGTGCAGGTCGGCGGCGCTGTGCGAGGACGGCGATGCGAGCGTGGCCAGCCCGCCGAACGCGGTCGCGAGCACGACCCCGCTCACCGCGAGCATGACGTACCCGCTGCGCTTCGACCGCGACGACGGGTCGCGCGGCGGTGACACCGCGGTGCGCTGACCCGAACGTGACCCCAAATGGGCCATTGTGGCTCCTTGCTAGGCTTTTTCGTCCTGTTGCTGCCCTTGGCTGCCGGCCCGGAGTGGCAACGACCAGCACCGTAGCCCGGGCGGTGGACACGACGCGGAGATTAGCACTGTCGGTTCACCCTGTGCGAACACCGAATGGGGTACTCGTAACTGTCCGCAGTCGTCGTCATGCGGCACCATGGGCGAGTGGGAGAGCGAAATGGTGCGGTCAGGCTGACCGCGTGGGTTAGTGGCCGTGTACAGGGAGTGGGTTTCCGCTGGTGGACCCGGTGTCGCGCGCTCCAACTGGGGCTGGTCGGCAGTGCGCGCAACCTTCCTGACGGACGGGTCGAGGTCATCGCAGAAGGACCGAAAGATCACTGTGAGCAGTTGTTGTCGGCTTTGCGCTCGTCCCGGTCACCCGGAAGTGTGGATCACGTCGTCGAACGCTGGGCCGCGGCGGAAGGCGGGCTGCATGGTTTCGACGAAATGTGAGACGCCTGGGGTCGCTGTGACACAGGAGGTAGCGCCACGCCGAGCGAACGCGGACTTCCCGGAGCGGTTCAGCTCGTCTCGGTAGACTCAGCCGATCAGCAGTTCTTTCCAGCGGTCGGAGGGATCCCCGCGAAGTGCACCTGAAAAGCTTGACGCTGAAGGGCTTCAAGTCCTTCGCCTCGGCTACCACCCTGCGGTTCGAACCCGGCATCACGTGCGTGGTCGGGCCGAACGGGTCCGGTAAGTCGAACGTGCTCGACGCGTTGCGCTGGGTGATGGGCACACAGGGCGCCAAGGACCTGCGCGGCGGCAAGATGGAGGACGTCATCTTCGCCGGCACCTCGGGCCGCGCGCCGCTGGGCCGCGCCGAGGTCACGCTGACCGTCGACAACGCCGACGGCGCGCTGCCCATCGAGTACTCCGAGGTCTCGATCACCCGCCGCATGTTCCGCGACGGCGCGAGCGAGTACGAGATCAACGGCAGCTCGTGCCGCCTGCTCGACATCCAGGAACTGCTGTCGGACTCCGGTATCGGCCGCGAGATGCACGTCATCGTCGGCCAGGGCCAGCTGTCCCAGATCCTGGAGTCCAAACCGGAGGAACGCCGCGCCTTCATCGAGGAGGCCGCCGGCGTCCTCAAACACCGTAAGCGCAAGGAAAAGGCGCTGCGCAAGCTCACCGCGATGCAGGGCAACCTCGACCGGCTCGGCGACCTGACAGCCGAACTGCGCCGCCAGCTCAAACCGCTGGGCAAGCAGGCCGAGATCGCCCGCAAGGCCCAGACCGTGCAGGCGGAACTGCGCGACGCGCGACTGCGGTTGCTCGCCGACGACCTGGTCACGCAGCGCGAGACCATCGCGAAGGAAGAGGCCGACGAGACCACCGCGCGCGCTCGCCGCGCCGAGGTGGACCAGGCGCTGGAACTCGTCAGCGCCGAGCAGAACCAGATCGAGGCCGCGCTCGCCGAGGACGCGCCGAAACTCGCCGCGGCGCAGGACACCTGGTACAAGCTGTCCGCGCTCGCCGAGCGGCTCCGCGGCACGGTGCGCCTGGCCGTCGAGCGGCAGCGGCACCTCTCGGCCGACGTCGAGACGCACAGCAGCGGCCGCGACCCGGAGGAAATGCTCGCCGAGGCCGAGCAGGTCGCCGAGCGCGAGGAAGAGCTGAACGAGGCCGTCGCGCAGGCGCGGTCGATGCTGTCGGAGACCGTGCGGCGGCGCGAACAGTTCGAGCACGCCGTGCAGGCCGCCGAGAAGGCGCACATGGCGGCGGTGCGCGCGATCGCCGACCGGCGCGAGGGGCTGGCCAAGCTCACCGGCCAGGTCGAGGCGCTGCGCAGCAAGAACGGCGCGACCTCCGACGAGATCGACCGGCTCACCGTGTCCATCGACGAGGCCGCCGAGCGCGCCGAGGTCGCGGTCGAGGAACTGGAGGAGGCCAGGGCCGAGGGCGGTATCGAGGAGTCCGACGACGCCGGCCTGCAGGCGCGGCACGACCGCGCGGTCGAGGCGAACAACGCGGCCCGCGCCCGTGTCGAGGAGCTGGTGAAGGCCGAACGCGCGGCCGAGCGGGAGATCGCGTCGGAGAAGGCACGCGTGGACGCGCTGTCGATGGGCCTCAAGCGCAAGGACGGCGCGGGCGCGCTGCTCGGCGCGGCCGACGAGCTGCCTGGGCTGCTCGGCTCGGTCGCCGCGCTGCTCACCGTCGAGACCGGCTACGAGGTCGCGCTCGCGGCGGCGCTCGGCCCCGTCGCGGATGCCGTCGCCGTGCAGGGCGGTGAGGACGCGCTGGCCGCGCTGAAGTTCTTGAAGCACAACGACTCCGGTCGCGCCGGGGTGTTACTGGGCGGCGACGAGTACACAGTGGATGCATCGTCCTGGCCGTCGCTGCCCGGTGGGGCGCGCTGGGCCCGGGAGGTCGTCACCGCACCGGAGGCACTGCGTTCGGCCGTCGAGCGCGCGCTGGCACGAGTGGCCATTGTGGACACTCTGGAGACGGCGCGCCGGGTGGTGGCCACACATCCGAGCGTGAGCACCGTCACCGCCGACGGTGACGTCTTCGGCTCGCACTGGGCTGTCGGCGGTTCCGCGCGCAGCGAGAGCGTCATCGAAGTGCAGGCCGCCGTCGACGAGGCGCGGGACCGGATGCTCGCCGCGGAACGCCGCCTGGAGCGCACCGCCGCCGAGCTGGAAGGTGCGCGTGCCGAGCAGCAGAACCGTCGCGACGAGGTCGAAGCGGCCAAGGACGCGCTGGGCGAGGCCAAGGTCCGCAAGGCCCGCTCGTCGGAGCGGCTCAACCGGATGCAGCAGGCGGCCCGCTCGGCCGAGGCCGAGGTCACGCGCCTGCACCAGCAGCGCGCGAAGGTCGAGGCCAGCCGCGAGGAAGCGCTTGCCAAGCTCGCCGAGCTGGAGGAACGCCTGGCCGCCGTCGCCGAGCAGCCCGTCGACGAGGACCCGGACACCACCGAACGGGACCAGATCGCCGACGAACTGGCCGCCGTCCGGCAGGAGGAGGTCGAGGCGCGGCTCGCGCTGCGCACCGCGGAGGAGCGGGCACGCGGCATCGCGGGCCGGGCCGAGTCGTTGCGCCGCGCCGCCTACGCCGAGCAGCAGGCGCGGGAGCGGGCCGCGAAAGCCCGCGCGGCACGGGAGAAGGGCGCGTCCATCGCGGCCGCCGTCGTGGACGCGGGTGAGCTGGCGCTGGAGCGCATCGAGCTGTCCGTGCAGCGCGCGGCGAGCGAGCGCGACGAGGTACAGGCCGCGCGCCAGGGCCGCGAGACGGCTTTGGCGCAGGTGCGCAGCCGCGTGCGGGAGCTGACGGGTGAGCTGGAGAAGCTGACCGACGCGGTGCACCGCGACGAGGTGCTCCGGGCCGAGCAGCGGCTGCGGCTGGAGCAGCTGGAGACCAAGATCGGCGAGGACTTCGGCATCGGGCTCGACGAACTGGTCGCCGAGTACGGCCCCACCGTGCCGGTGCCGCCGAGCGCGGGCGAGATGGCCGAGTACGAGGAGGCGCGCGAGCGGGGCGAGTCCGTGAGCGCGCCGCCGCCGATCCCGTACGACCGCGGCACGCAGGAACGCCGCGCCAAGCGCGCGGAGAAGGACCTGTCGATGCTCGGCAAGGTCAACCCGCTGGCGCTGGAGGAGTTCGCCGCGCTGGAGGAACGCTACAAGTTCCTGTCCACCCAGCTGGAGGACCTCAAGGCCACCCGCAAGGACCTGCTGACGGTCATCAAAGAGGTCGACGACAAGATCCTCGAGGTCTTCACCAGCGCCTACTACGACGTGGCGCGCGAGTTCGAGACCGTGTTCTCGGTGCTGTTCCCCGGTGGCGAGGGCCGGATGGTGCTCACCGAGCCCGACGACATGCTCGCCACGGGAGTCGACGTCGAGGCACGCCCGCCGGGCAAGAAGGTCAAGCGCCTGTCCCTGCTCTCCGGTGGCGAGAAGTCACTGGTCGCGGTGGGCATGCTGGTCGCGATCTTCCGTGCCCGGCCGTCGCCGTTCTACGTGATGGACGAGGTGGAGGCCGCGCTCGACGACACCAACATGCGCCGGCTGATCGGCCTGCTGGAGCAACTGCGCGACTCGTCGCAGCTGATCATCATCACGCACCAGAAGCCGACGATGGAGATCGCCGACGCGCTGTACGGCGTGAGCATGCAGGGCGACGGCATCACGAAGGTCATCTCGCAGCGCCTGCGCGACGAGAAGATCGAGGCCGGCGCACCCGCCTGAGTCCCCGAATGCCGGGCGGCGGCCCCGGCCTGTGGCATTGTCGTGTGCCATGGCCCCCTCCGACGCGGATCCGCGCGACCAGCCGGGGATCCGCCAGGTTGCCGCGGACCGGTTGGTGTTCTTCGTCGACGCGGTCATCGCGATCGCCATGACGCTGTTGGCGTTGAGCCTGCCGCTTCCGCAGGGATCGACGAATACGGAGGTGCTGCGTTCGGCGCTGGATCTGCGGGACGAGTACATCGCGTTCGCGATCAGTTTCGTGGTGATCGCGGCGTACTGGCGCGCCCATCACCGGTTGTTCCTGTATGTGGTGAGGCTGAGCACGCGGCTGACCACCATCACGTTGTGCTGGCTGCTCACGCTGGTGATCACGCCGTTCGCCATGAAGCTGCTCAACGGCGAGGGCGCGTTCCAGGTGCGGTTCGTGTTCTACGCCATCGTGCAGGTCGCGGCGTGCGTCCTGTTCATCCTGCTGGTGTGGGAGGTCCGCCACGCCGGGTTGTGTCGCGACACCATGCCGCCGGGATTCTTCTCGCACATCATCGGCCGGATCGGCTTCCTGACCGCGGGGTTCCTGGTGTCCATTGGCGTGTCGTTCGTGACCGAGTACGCGTATGCGTGCTGGATCGCCCTACCCGCGATCGGCGTATTGCTCGATCGCCGACGCGGGGACGCCTAGGAGATCGGCAGGGTGCCGTCCCACTCTTCGAGCGGGGCGCAGTGCCAGGTCCACTTCGTCAGGCGCCGGTACTCACCGAGGGGCGCGCGGCCGTTGGCCCACAGCAGCGTGGGCCACGCGGCCGTGTCGGTCGGCGCCCACGGGAACAGCCGGTACAGCGTCGCGGCCGCCACCACGGCCGGTGGTTCGAAGGTGACACCGAGCCCGCGGGCCGCGTCGTAGGTGTGCACCAGCAACTCGTCGCACGCCATCGCCGCGAAGCCTGCCGCGTCGGCGATCCCGGCGGGATGCCAGCCGCGCGCGTCGCCGGAGCTGGTCGCGACCATCGCGGCCAGCACCTTCGCCACCGTGCCCAGCGTCACGACCAGCTCCGCGGGCGCCGACCCCGGCCGCACCTTCGCGTCCATTGTGGACAGCTCGACGGGTCCCGCGGCCAGGTCGTAGGCGTACCAGTGCACCGAGTCCCCGATGTGTGCGACGACCTGGGCGACCGTCATCTCCAGATCGGGCACCGGGGCGGTCCAGTCGCCGTCGAGGTGCTCGGAGAGGAACCCGGCGCACACCTCGGCCGTGGTGAGCAAGACCTTCGCGTCCATCTAGACCGGCTCTGCTTCCTTCAGTGCGGTCGCGTTCGGGTCCGCACTGCGGTGCCGCAGCGACATCCCGCCGCCCACGACGAGGGTGATGAGTACGCCGAGCAGGGTATACCAGGGGAACGCGAGCACGACCGGCTTCGCTCCGGGGGCGGGCGGGATCTTCACCGCGAGCACGACCACCGCCATCGCCGCGACGGTCACCACGAACGCGATGATCGCGTCGAGCTGTCGCGCCCGCTTGACCCACATGCCGAGGAAGAACGCGCCGAGCATCGCGCCGTAGGTGTAGCCGGTGATGGACAGGCCCTGTTCGATCACCGGGTTGTTCCGGCTGGAGAACAGCGAGCCGAACACCGCGAACACCACTGCCCACACGAGTGTCCACACGCGACCGTGCCGGAGCAGGGCGGAGTCCTCGGGCCTGCGCTTGGTGAACCGCTGGTACAGGTCGGCGACGGTGGAGTTGGACAGCGCGTTGAGCGCGGAGGCCAGCGCACCCATCGTGGACGTGAGGATCGCCGCGATCAGCAGCCCGGCCACCCCCGCCGGCAGTTCGCTCGTGATGAAGTTCGTGAAGATGTCGTCGCTGGTCTTCACACCCAGTTCCTTGAGGTTGCGGAACCCGTTGTGCGCCCACAGCATCGCGCCGACCAGCAGGAACAGTGCGAACTGGATGGTCACGGCGATCCCGCTGCCGATCAGGGCCTTGCGCCCGTCGGCGATGCTGCGGCAGGACAGGAACCGCTGCACGATGAGCTGGTCCGCGCCGTGCGAGGCCATCGTGAAGATCGCCCCGCCGACAACGGCGGTGACGAACGCGTACTGGCTGGTCAGCAGGTGCAGTCCGGTGACGTTGAAGTCGAACAGCTTGAAGATGCCGGCGTCCGCCGCCCGCGACGTCCAGCCCGAGGGCAGTTTCGCCGCGAGCACGATCGCCGCGATGATCGCGCCGCCCACGTAGACCGACAGCTGGATGACGTCCACCCACACGACGGCCTTGATCCCGCCGACCAGCGCGTAGATCACGGTGAGCGCGGTGAGCACGACGACGATCTGCCAGTACTGGGTGTGCAGCCCGTAGTGCGTCAGGATGACCTGGATCGGGATGGCGCCCGCGAACAGCCGAACCCCCTCGGCCAGCAGTCGCGTGACGATGAACGCGACCGACGAGATTCCCTGCATCGTGGAGCCGAAGCGCTCGCCGAGGAACTGGTACGCCGTGGACTGCTTGCCCTTGAAGTAGCGCGGGAGCAGCACGAACGACACGAGCGTCCGGCCGATGATGTAGCCGAACGGCAGCTGCAGGTAGGTGAGCCCGTTGTAGTTGCCCGACGCAGCCCAGATCAGGCCCGGCGTGCTGATCACCGTGAGTGTCGAGGTCTCGGTGGCCACGATCGAGAAGCACACCGCCCACCACGGCAGGTTCCGTTCGCCGATGAAGTAGTCGGCCGCCGATCGCTGTCTGCGCCCCACCAGCACGCCGATCGCGGGCATGGCGGCCAGATACACGACGATGATCGCCAGATCCACGGGATGCATTTGTCTCTCCTACTCTTCGGGCGGAGACGCCGCTACCCGCAGATGGGTGACGGTTGCGGAGTGTGACGGTGGGAGCGTGAGCGGGCCGGCGCCGGGCGTGATGCTGCCCAGCAGCCGCGGTCCGCGTGCGCCCGTCGCGCTCGGCACGTTCGCCGGAATGCCGTGCCAGGTCAGCCAGCCGAGCAGGGCGGTAAGGTAAGCCTCCTTCGCGCCGCGCGGCAGGCCGAGGTCATCGCTGGTGGCCAGCCGGACGTCGCGGAGCCGTCGCGCGAGCGCGCTCATCAGGGCCGGGTTCTCCACGCCGCCGCCGGACGCGACAACGGTGTGCGCGCCGTGCTCGTGACACGCGTCGGCGATCGTGCGGGCGGTCAGTTCGGTGAGCGTGGCGAGCAGATCCTCGGGGCCGAGATCGATACCGTCGAGATATCGGGCGTGGAACAGTTCCTTGCCCGTCGATTTCGGCGGTGCCAGCCGGTAGAACGGCTCGGTCAGCAGCCTGGCCAGCACGGTTTCGTCGACGCGGCCCCGCGCGGCGAGTTCGCCGTCGAGGTCGCGGGACCGGCCCGTCGCACGGCGTGCCGCGAGGTCGAGCAGCGCGTTGCCGGGTCCGGTGTCATAGGCGATCGTGTCGCCGCCAGGGCGCACGACGGTGATGTTGGCGATGCCGCCGATGTTGAGCGCGACCGCCGGGTGACCGGACGAGTCGGCGAGATCCCGCAGCCACAACCGGTCGAGAGTGCTCGCCAGCGGCGCCCCGTGACCCCCGGCGGCGATGTCGCGGATCCGCAGGTCGGCGATCACCGGCAGCCCGGTGCGTTCGGCGATCCACGCGGGCCGGCCGAGCTGCAGCGTGCCGAGTGCGCGGCCGCCTTCGACCCAGTGGAACGCGGTCTGCCCGAGCGACGCGACGAGATCCGCCGGGCCGAACCGGTCGAGAGCCCGCGCGGCCGCGTCGGCGAACGCCTGCCCGACGCGTGTGTCGAGCTTCGTGAGTTGCCCGGCGGTGGTCGCGGCCGGCGGCAGCGCGTCGAGCAGTTCCCGCCGGAGCGCCCGCGGGTAGTCGATCTCCAGGTGTCCCAACGGGATCAGCGTGACCAGGTGCGCGTCGAGCCGTAGCTCGGCGACCGCCACGTCGATTCCGTCGACCGAGGTGCCGGAAATGAGCCCGGCCACGCGCGACGCCATGTGCGATTGGACGCACGGAGGGCCGGGGCGTTCCGACATGTCCCGACCTGGATGCGAGGATGAAAACGTGTCAAGCAACCTCTGGTTCTGGATCGCGCTCGTAGTCGTCGTACTGCTGGCGATCTCGCTGGTCTCCGGCCTGACCGTGGCGCGCCGCCGCCGCATCAGCCTGCGCCGCCCCGAGGCGCCGGAGGGTGAGGCCAAGCCGAAAGGTGGCGGTTACCAGGCGGGCGGCGGAATCGCGCTCGCGCCTGGTGGCGAACAGCCGCAGGCGCCACCCCATCCCGCCGGTGAACGCACCGAGGTCGACGGCCAGCCCGGCGTCGGTGACGACGCCGCCGTGCCACGGGACGCGCCGCGCCGCTCGATCGTCGACGTCGTCCTGCCGGATGCGCAGGCACCCGAGGCCGAACCCGAACTTGAACCCGAGCCCGAGGCCGAGCCAGAGCCACAGGAAGAGATCGAACCGGCATCCGGGCGGCTCGAGCGGCTGCGCGGGCGGCTGTCGAAGTCGCGCTCGGTGTTCGGGCAGAGCCTGCTGGGCCTGCTCGGCGCGGGCGACCTGGACGAGGACTCGTGGCAGGACGTCGAGGACACGCTGCTCGTGGCCGACCTCGGCGCCGCGACCACCACGGAGATCGTGGAGCGGCTGCGGGCCGAGATCACCCAGCGCGGGGTGCGCACGTCGCAGGACGCGCGGTCGCTGCTGCACGACGTGCTGACCGGCGCGCTCGCTACGGACGCCGACCGGGCGGTGCGCGCGCTGCCGCACACCGTCGACGGCCAGAAGCAGCCCGCGGTCGTCCTCGTCGCCGGGGTCAACGGCACCGGCAAGACCACCACCACCGGCAAGCTCGCGCGGGTGCTCGTCGCGCAGGGCAGCCGGGTCGTGCTCGGCGCGGCGGACACGTTCCGCGCCGCGGCCGCGGACCAGTTGCAGACCTGGTCGGAGCGTGTGGGCGCGGAGACCGTGCGCGGCAAGGAAGGTGGCGACCCGGCCGCCGTCGCGTTCGACGCGGTCAAGCGGGGAATGGAGTCCGGGGTCGACGCGGTGCTGATCGACACCGCCGGGCGGCTGCACACCAAGACCGGCCTGATGGACGAACTCGGCAAGGTCAAGCGCGTGGTGGAGAAGCAGGCCAAGGTGGACGAGGTGCTGCTGGTCCTCGACGCGACCACCGGGCAGAACGGTCTCGCCCAGGCGCGGGTGTTCCGCGAGGTCGTCGACGTGACCGGGATCGTGCTGACCAAGCTCGACGGCACCGCCAAGGGCGGGATCGTGTTCCAGGTCCAGCGGGAGCTCGGAGTGCCGGTGAAGCTGGTCGGCCTCGGGGAGGGACCGGACGACCTGGCCCCGTTCGAACCGGCGGCCTTCGTCGACGCCTTGTTGGGCTGACTTTATCACCCATCCGGGTGACGTGGCGGTAAATCGGTCACAAGGTACAAGTGGGTCCGGCAGTCTGATCTCGCGCCCCGGGGAGGGCGCGCGACATCAGACATCTCTGGGGGTCGGACATGACGAGCGGGTTCGATGCCGTACCTGACGAGCTGCGTCAGACCGCGAGCACCATCGGCAACGTCATCAGCGGCGTCGCCGATCTGGTGTGGCGCGGACCTGGTGGCGACTACGGGCACCCCGGGGTGCAGCAGGGCTGGCAGCAGTTCATCGAGGACATGCGCGACCAGGTCGGCAAGCTGCACGACAAGGCGAACGAGCACGGCGAGAGCCTCAAGAAGGCCGCCATCGAGTACGCCCAGTCGGACGAGGCCGTCGGCAAGCAGCTGAGCGGCATTGGCGACCTGTTCGGCGACATCGGCAGTGGCGTCGGCACCGCCGCGGGTGAGATCGGCCGGGGGATCGGCAGCATCGCCGGCGAGGTCGGCAGCGGCATCGGCGGCGAGGTCGGCAGTGGCATCGGCGGCATCGGCTCGGCCATCGACGACGACGGCGGCATGATCGGCGGCGGCTTCGGCGGCCCGCTCAAGGAGCAGGGCATCGACCTCAGCGGGGGTGGCGACGACGACGGCGGGATGATCGGCGGCGGTATCGCCGGCCCGCTGATCGAGCGCGGGGTCGATCTGGGCGCCGGCGCCGACGGCACCACCGGCATCATGAGCCCGGAGCGCTCCCGCGAGCTGTTCCCGCCGGGAGACATCGGCAGCCGCCTGAACCCGCCTGACACTTCTGACACCGAAGGGCCGATCTACTGATGGCGGGCGAACTCGGGCAGACCACCAACCCCAAGGATCTGATCCCCGGCGAGCCGGAGCAGATCACCAGTGACCTGCGTGATCTGGTCGGCAACATCGACAAGATCGGCACCACCGGTGACGGCCTCAAGGGCGTCGACGTCGGCGGCTGGATCGGGCAGGGCGCCAACGCCTTCCTGGACGCGTTCACCCCGGAGCCGCCGAGGTGGCTCAACACCGTCGAACTGATCGGCCAGGGCGGTCAGTCCCTCGCCGACTTCGGCGACACGCTGACGTGGGCGCAGTCGGAGGCCCAGCGTGCGATCGAGATGTACACCCAGGCCCAGGCCGCGTCGCGCACCGCCGCGGAGCAGTACAACGCGCAGGCCACGCAGGCCTCCGCCGCCGGGCAGCCGATGACGCCGTTCCAGGACCCTGGCGCCGGGCTCGCGCAGGAGGCGCAGACGGTACTGTCCAACGCCCGCGACAAGCTCGCCACGGTGGGCGGCTCCGTGGCGGAGGCGTTCGGCATGAAGCCCGACGGCGAGGGCGGCTACTCCAAGGACGTCGGCAAGGGCTACGAGTTCGGCGCCGACAGCCGTAAGAAGACCAAGTGGGATCCCGAAAAGGGCGAGTGGGTCGACCCTGGCGGCTGGCAGAGCAACGGGCGCAGCAAGAGCTACTCGGGCAAGTGGGGCGACGAGCAGTCCGACGGGATGATGCACGACAAGATCGGCGACACCCTCAAGGCGCTCGGCTTCGACATCGGCGAGAAGACCTACGAGGCGTCCGCCGGTGTGTCGCTGCTCGACGGGAAGCTCGAGGGCGACTTCAAGTCCGGCGACTGGTCAGGCTCGGGCAAGCTGGAAGGTTCCGTGCTCGGCGCCGACGCGGGCGCCTCGGCGACGGTCAGCGCGATGGGCGTGAGCGGGCAGGCGAACGCGGAGGCCTACCTCGCCAAGGGCAGCGCCGAAGGCGAGGTCAAGTGGGGCGACCACGCCGGCGTCTCGGGCTCGGGTGAGGCCATGATCGGCGCGGAGGCCAGCGCCGAGGGCAGCGTCGGCTGGACCGGGGCGCAGGGCAGTGCCGAGGCGTTCGCGGGGGCGCGCGCCGAGGGTGAGGCCAGCGCCGAGGTCGCCGGTGTCAGCGCCGGTGTGCACGGTGAGGCGTGGGCCGGCGTCGGCGCCGAGGCCAGCGGTCAGTTCGGCATGGGTGACGACGGTAAGTTCCACATCGGCGCGTCCGCCGGCGTGGCGCTCGGGGTCGGCGGCAAGCTCGGCTTCGACATCGCGGTCGACCCGGGTGAGGTCGTCGATACGGTGAAGGACGTCGCCGACGACGTGGGCGACTTCGCCTCGGATGTCGGTCACGGGGTCGCGAACGCCGCCGACGCGGTGGGCGACGGGATCAGCAATGCCGCCGGCGCCGTGGGCGATTTCGTCGGCGGCCTGTTCTAGCGAAGACTGATACGGAGACACAGTGGTTGCCACGATTCCGGTGCCGGTCCAGTTCTCGCTGCCCGAGGGCTGGCGGTCGGCACCCCCGGACCAGGTCGATGCCCCGGAGGCCGCGTTCGTCGCGTTGCGTCCGCCGGGTGTGAAGGGCTTCACCCCCAACATCACGATCACCGGCGACCTGCAGGACGCGGACGTGCCGCTGGCCCGGTTCGCCGACGAGGCCGTCGAGCGGCTGCGGCGCGGTGCGCCGGACGCGGAACTCGGCAAGCGCAAGGAGTCGGGATCCGAGCGGGGGCCCGGGCTCACCCAGGCCGTGCGGATGACGCTCCGGGTGAACGGCCAACCCGAGCAGTTGCTGCAGTTGCAGGTGTTTCTCGGCATGCGCGACACCAGTGACTCGAGCCGGTACGCGGTGCTCGAGATCGTGCTGAGCGCGCTGGCCGAGCAGTTCCAGGACGTCGTGCGCGACTTCCAGCAGTTCATCTCCACCATCCGACCGGAGGAGGCAGCGTCATGAGCCAGTACGCCGATCAGTTGCTGCGCCGCATCGAGGCGATCGACACCGCGGCCGCGGACAACCGGCGGCGCGCGGAGGCCTACGAGCACATGGCCGGCGAGCTCAAGGACGTCACGGCCGAGGCCAGCTCGCCCGACGGAGTGGTGACCGTTGTCGCCGGCCCTGGCGGCGAGGTCCGGTCGATCACGTTCGCCGACCGGGTGCGGGACCTCGCGCCGCAGGCGCTGGCCGCGTCGGTGATGCAGACGATCGCGGCGGCACGCGGTGCGGCCGCCCGGCAGCAGGCCGAGGTCGTGCGGCGCGGGCTCGGCGACACCCAGCTGCTGGACAAGGTGCTCGAATCCGACGAGCGCCTGTTCGGTGACCAGCGTCCCGCCGAAGTGCCGGCTCCGGCCCCCGCGGCCGCGTCCCGTACGCGTACCCCGGCTCGCCGCGCGCCAGCGGGCGAGGACGAGTACTTCGACGACTTCAACGTGCTCGGCGGCGGATCCGGCCGATGAGTGTCGGGGCGATCATCGCGATCGCGGTCGGCGGCACGGTGGTGGTCGCGGGCGCGATCATCTGGATGCTGAGCGCGCTCGGCCGGTCGAACAAGGCCGCGGAGGAGAAGGCGCTCACCCGGCTGCAAGCGGAAGCGCCCAGGCGGGGCTGGACCGTCGAGGACCGCAACGACGCTTATGTCGAAGTGTTCAACGCACAGCCGCAGTTCACGTTCGGCAACCCGCTGGAGCCCCTTGTCGCTCCGCCCAAGGCGTTCGGCGCACGCGATGTCATCACCGGCGTGCACCGGGGCCGGCCGTTCCTCGCCGCGGAGTTCGACGTGCAGCACAAGGGCGAGCGGATCCGGGTGGGCGCGGTGTGGATCCGGCTGCCCGCGATGCGGCCCTCGCTGACCGTCCGCGAGGTCGTGCGCACGCAGAGCCGGGTCCGGGCGGCGATCGGCCAGCAGGACATCCAGCTGGGCTATCCCGGGTTCGACGACCGCTTCGAGATCTTCACCGAGAGCGAGCCGTTCGCCAGGGCGGTGCTCACGCCGCAGGTCGCGAACTTCCTCGCGGGCGCGCCCCCGCACGTGCGCGGGTTCGCCGTGTACGGTGACCACTTCGACGTGCAGGACAGGGTCACCGACCACCGCGATCCGGCTCAGCTGATCCCCGCGCTCGACCTGCGGTGCGATCTGCTAGACCTCATCCCGGCATCGGTGTGGACGTAGGGAGCGGATCGGGTCGATGAGTGCCGGGGCGGTTGTCGCCATCGCAGTGGGTGGAGCGGTGGTCGTGGCCGCCGCGATCATCTGGCTGGTCGTCTGGCTCAACCGATCGAACAAAGCCCAGGGCCAGGCCGCCGCGGGGAAGCTCGCCGAGGAGTCGGCGCGGCGGGGCTGGACCTACGCCGAGCGCGACGACTCCGTGGCCGAGTTGTACACCCGGCAGCACCGCGAGTTCGCACTCCCGAACCTGCTCCATCCGCTCGCGGACCCGCCGGCGGCGTCGGCCGCGCGTGACGTCATCACCGGCACCCACCGCGGCAGGCCGTTCGTCGCGGCCGTTGTCGACACCTCCTACCTGGGCGAGCTCGGCCCCGAGTTGTGCGTCTGGGTGCGCACCCCGGCGCCGCGCCCCTCGCTGACCGTGCGGAAGGTGGCCGCGCTGCAGAGCCGGGCGAACTCGGCGATCGGCCGCGGTGATGTCCGAACCGGCCACCCGGAGTTCGACGACCGTTTCGAGGTGTCCTCCGAGGACCCTCGATTCGCCGCCGCCGCGATGAGCCCCGCGCTGATCGGGTTGCTGCTCGCCGAGCAGCGGCGGTTGCGGGGGATCATGCTGTTCGCCGACCACGTCGATGCCCTCGACCAGATCACCGACCATCGCGACCCCGCGCAGTTGCTGCCCGCGCTGGATCTGCGCTGCGACATTATCGACCGGATACCGACCGCCGTCTGGGCTTAGGAGTTGTTGTGAAGCTGCGTGCCGTTTTCTTCGCTGTTTGCGCGGTTTTCGCGCTCGCCGGATGTTCCGCCGACGCCACCGTTTCCAAGGAAAACCTCCAAAACGGCATTGCGGACGCATTGCAGAAATCCGTCGGGCAGCGACCGGACAGTGTGGAATGTCCGGGTTCGGTGAAGGCCAAAGCAGGCGAGACCACCCGATGCGTGCTGACGGCAGGCAGCACCAAGTACGGCCTGACCGCCACCATCACCTCCTACGACGACGGCACCGCGCATTACAACGTCCAGGTCGACAACAAGCCGATGAACTGAGGCCGAAAAAACTCGCGCATCGCGCCGATTCGCGGGAACCTGTGCCTCGGCTACTCCGTCGTATCCGCAGACCTGAAAGCGAACCGGCAGTTGGGACTCGAGAAGATGACGAGTGGGTTCGGAACCGTTCCCGATGATTTGCGGCAGGCAGCCGGCGACATCGGCGGGGCGATCCGCGGGGTGGCGGATCTCGTGTGGCAGGGCCCGAGCGGCGACTACGGCCACGCTGCGGTGCAGCACGGCTGGTCCGACTTCATCGACGACATGAAGAAGGCCGTCCACAACCTGCACGACAAGGCCGACGAGCACGGCGTGAACCTCAAGGGCGCCGCCGGCGCCTACGAGGAGCAGGACGCGGGCGTCGGTCAGGTGATCGGCGGCATCGGCGAACTCATCGACTCGGCCGGCGGATCCGGATCCGGCTCCGGGGGTGGGAGCGGCTTCCTGGATCCCGCCATCGTCAAGCGCGCCATGGGCGGCAGTATCTCGAGCCGGCTCGAGCCGGAAGGCGGACCGGAAGGGGCGGTTTACTGATGGCCGAGCTGGGGCAGACGACGAATCCGCGGGACCTGATTCCCGGCGATCCGGAAACCATCGCGTCCGATCTGCGGTCGCTGGCGGGCACGATGCAGGGTGTCGGCGGGGTTGGCAGTCAGCTGGGCGCGGTCAACCCGGCGCAGTGGGAGGGCCAGGGCAGCGCGGCGTTCCGCGAGTCCTTCGGCGACCACGTGCCGCAGTGGGCGAACGCGGTCCGCACGATGGGCCAGGGCGCGCAGACGCTCGCCGACTACGGCGACACCCTGACCTGGGCGCAGAACGAAGCGCAGACGGCCATCGAGGAGTACACGCAGGCCCAGGCCGCGAGCCGGGCGGCGCAGGCGCAACAGGCCGCGGCAGGCGCGCCGAGCGGCGGCGAGGACGCCGCCCCGGCGGACGACCCCGGTGCGGCGGGCGCGCAGGCCGCGCAGTCCCGGCTGAGCGAGGCACGCTCGAAGCTCGAGCAGGCAGGCACGAAGGTCGCGGGGGCGCTCGCCCTCGAACCGGATGGCAAGGGCGGCTTCACGCTCAAGAAGGGCGAGAAGGAGTACGGCGCGGACAGCCGGCAGAAGCGCAAGGTGCGCGACCCTGTCACCGGCAAGATGGTCGAGGAGGACCCGGGCGGCTGGCAGAAGAACAAGGGCGGCCGTAGCTACAGCAAGGAGTTCGGCGACCCGGCGGACGGCCTGCTCGGCGACAAGGTGGACGGCTACCTCAAGTCGCTTGGCATCGACCTCCCGGAGAAGACCTGGGAGGCGTCGGCCGGCGTGGACGTGCTCGGCGGATCGGCCGAGGGCAAGTTCGACAACGGAACGTTCTCGGGCGAGGGCAAGGCTGAGGGCTCGCTGCTCGGTGCGGACGCCGGGGCGCATGCGACGGCGGGCCCGCTGGGTGTGAGCGCGGGTGCGAACGCCGAGGCATATCTCGCCAAGGGCAGCGCCGAGGGGCAGCTCAACCTCGGCGACCACGCCAACATCCACGGCAGTGGCGAGGCGATCGTCGGCGCCAAGGCGGAGGCCGAGGGCAGTGTCGGCCTGACGGGGGCCGAGGGCAGCGCGTCGGCGTTCGCCGGAGCGAGGGCCGAAGGTGACGTAGGTGCCGAGGTCGCCGGTGTCGGCGCTGGTGCGCACGGCGAGGCGTGGGCCGGTGTCGGTGCCGAGGCCAGTGGCCAGTTCGGCCTGGGCGACGACGGAAAGTTCCACGTCGGCGCTTCTGTCGGTGCCGCGCTGGGCGTCGGCGGCAAGGTCGGCTTCGACGTCAGCGTCGATCCGGGTGAGGTCGCCGACACGGTCACCGATGTCGGCAAGGACATCGGTCATGCCGCCTCCGACGTGGGTCACGACGTCGCGGGTGGGGCCAAGAAGGTCTGGGATTCCGTCTTCTGATATCCGGTTTGGAGTAAGCAGTGGTAGCGACCCTTCCCGTGCCGATCGAGTTCTCCTTGCCGGAGGGCTGGCGATCGGTGCCCCCGGACCAGGTTGAGGCCGGCGAGGCCGCGTTCGTGGCGCTGCATCCGCCGGCGAGCCAGGGCTTCACGCCCAACATCACGATCAGCGGTGAGGTCCGCACGGACGACGCGGCCCTGACGGAGATCGGCGACGAGGCCGTGGACAAGCTGCGGACCACCGGCCGGGATGTCCAGCTGGGACGGCGGAACGAAGTCGGTTCGGCGGAAAACCCTGGCTTGACGCAGGCCGTCCGGATGACGGTCGACCTCGAGGGCCGGCAGAAGGAGATCGGTCAGTTCCAGGTGTTCATCGTCATGCGCGACACGCATGACGAGCACCGCAAGGCGGTGCTGCACATCGTGCTGACCGCGTTGCCGGACCAGTTCGACGACGTCTTCGGCGACTTCCAGCAGTTCGTGTCGAGCATCCGGCCCGAGGGGGCGCGATGAGCGACGACGTCGAGCGGCTGTTGCGCCGCATCGAGGCGATCGACACCGCGGCGGCGGACACGAAGCGGCGCACGGAGTCCTACGAGCGGATGGCCGCGGAGATGAAGGCCGTCACCGCCAGTGTCACGTCGCCGGACGGCGTGGTCACCGTCGTGGCGGGCCCGGGCGGCGATGTCGAGCGGGTCACCTTCAGCGACCGGGCCGGGCGACTCGACCCGGCGGCACTCTCGGCGACGGTGACGCACACGCTGGCCGCGGCGAGAGCGGCCGCGGCGCGGATGCAGGCCGAGGTGGTGCGCCGCGGTCTCGGCGACTCCGACCTGCTCGACCGCGTACTCGCCGAGGACGAGCGGCTGTTCGGCGACCGGCCACCCACGGATCCGGGCCCCGCTCCCGCACCGGCCCCGTCGCGGCCCCGCCAGCGCGCGCAGGATGACGAGTTCTTCGAGGAATTCGATGTGTTCGGGAAGGGTCGCTGAGGCTCAGGCGCTGAGGTCCTCGCTCGCCAGATGCGCGGACAGCGTCGCGGCGACGCGCTGCACGGCCGGGGCGATGCGCGTCACCGCCTCCTTCGTCAGCCGGCCTTCGGGGCCGGACACCGACACCGCGGCGGGCGCGGCCGTGCCGGTGAGCGGCACGGCGACGCAGCGCACGCCGAGTTCCTGCTCGCTCTCGTCCACCGCGTAACCCTGCTTCGCGATCGTCGCCAGATGCCGCAGCATCTGGTCCGCGTCCGTGATCGTGTGCGCGGTGAAGGACGGCATGCCGGTACGTTCCAGCAGCGCACGCACATCCTCGGCAGGCAGTCGCGACAGGATCGCCTTGCCGACGCCGGTGCCGTGCGGCAGCACCCGCCGTCCGACCTCGGTGAACATCCGCATCGAGTGTTTCGACGGTACCTGTGCCACGTAGACCACCTCGTCGCGTTCCAGCACCGCCAGGTTGGCCGTCTCGCCGACCTCCTCGACCAGTTCGGCGAGCAGCGGGCGCGCCCAGCTGCCGAACTGCATGCTCGCGTTCTCACCCAGCCGGATGAGCCGGGCACCGAGCGCGTACCGGCGGTTGGTGTTCTGCCGGACGTAGCCCAGCGCCACGAGGGTGCGGATCAGCCGATGGATGGTGGGCATCGGCAGCCCCGAACCGGCTGCCAGCTCGGACAGGCTCGCCTCGCCGCCGGTGTCCGCGAGCCGCTCGAGCAGTTCGAACGCGCGGCGCAACGACTGAACGCTCCCGTCGCGGGAACCCTTCTCCGCCACCGGCTCTCCTCGTGTTGAGCTTCCGCTATGCAGAAACTATACTCCGGATGGAGAAAATTCATCGACCCAGTTGGAGTGTTGCAGCATGTCTGAAGTCCAGGTGCTCGGTGGCAAGGTCGAGGGCACCGACGAGATCCTGACCCCCGCGGCTCTGGAGTTCCTGGCTGGCCTGCACGACAACTTCGCCTCCCGCCGTGACGAGCTGCTCCAGGCGCGCACGAAGCGGCGCGAGGAGGCCAAGCGCACGGGACGGCTGGACTTCCTGCCCGAGACCCGGGAGATCCGCGAGTCTCAGTGGCAGGTCGCGGAGGCGCCGGCCGCGCTGCGCGACCGCCGAGTCGAGATCACCGGCCCGACCGACCGCAAGATGACCATCAACGCCATGAACTCGGGCGCCAAGGTCTGGCTCGCCGACTTCGAGGACGCGAACACGCCGCACTGGCGCAACGTCGTCGGCGGTCAGCTCAACCTGCACGACGCGATCCGGGGCACCATCGAACTCGACTCGAACGGCAAGCACTACGAGCTGAACAAGGACACGGAGCTGGCCACGATCGTGGTCCGCCCGCGCGGCTGGCATCTCGACGAGCGCCACCTGACCTTCGGCGGCCGCAAGGGAGTCGGCGCGCTGGTCGACTTCGGTCTGTACTTCTTCCACAACGTGCGAGCGCTGCTCGCCGCCGACGCCGGTCCGTACTTCTACCTGCCGAAGATGGAGAGTCACCTCGAAGCGCGGCTGTGGAACGACGTGTTCACCCACGCCGAGAAGGAACTGGGCATCCCGCACGGCACCATCCGCGCCACCGTGCTGATCGAGACCATCCCGGCCGCGTTCGAGATGGAGGAAATCCTCTATGAGCTGCGCGAGCACGCCTCGGGCCTCAACGCAGGCCGCTGGGACTACCTGTTCAGCATCATCAAGTACTTCCGTGACGCGGGCGAGAAGTTCGTGCTGCCCGATCGCAACAGCGTCACCATGACCGCGCCGTTCATGCGTGCCTACACCGAGCTGCTGGTGAGCACGTGTCACAAGCGCGGCGCGTTCGCGATCGGCGGTATGGCCGCGTTCATCCCGAGCAAGGACCCCGAGGTCAACGAGAACGCCTCCAAGAAGGTGCACGCCGACAAGGCCCGCGAGGCAGGCGACGGCTTCGACGGCTCGTGGGTCGCGCACCCTGGCATGGTCGGCCTGTGCCGCGAGGAGTTCGACAAGGTGCTGGGCGACAAGCCGAACCAGCTGGACCGCAAGCGCGACGACGTGCATGTGACCGCGGACGACCTGCTCAACGTCGAGGCCACGGAGGGCTCGGCCACCGAGGCGGGCCTGCGCGCCGCGGTCGACGTCGGCGTCCGGTACATCGCGTCCTGGCTCGGCGGCAACGGGGCGGCGGGCATCCACAACCTGATGGAGGACGCCGCGACCGCGGAGATTTCGCGCTCGCAGATCTGGCAGTGGGTGCAGAACGGCACCACGCTCGACAACGGCGAGAAGGTGACGCGTGCCCTTGTCCGCAACGTGCTGGACGAGGTGCGCAAGGAGCTGGACGGGGAGGTCCCGAACGACCTGCTGGCGCAGGCCGTGGAGCTGTTCGAGGAGGTCGCGCTCGCCGAGAACTATGTCGACTTCCTGACGCTGGCCGCCTACGAGCGGATCGACTGAGCGCGCCAGGCGGGCTCACCGGGGAGACCCACGCCCTCACGAGCCCCGCGAGTTCGTCCGTTCCACCCCGTGCGCACCCACATGCGCAGTTCCAGGATTTCGAGCAAGGTCTTCACCAGGGTCATGACGTGCCGATCCTGGTGAGTGAAGTCCGGAAGGAGCGGGAATGGACATCGCGGGTCAAATCAACGCCATCCACCGTGAGGTGCGCGGCCGCCTGGTCGCCGTCAGCCGCCGCTACGACGCGAGCGCGGAGGACATCTGGCACGCGTGCACGGATCCCGCCCGGCTCTCGCGGTGGTTCCTGCCGGTCAGCGGTGACCTGCGGCCGGGCGGCACGTACCGGCTCAAGGGCAACGCCTGTGGCGACATCATGCTGTGCGAACCGCCGCGACTGCTGCGGGTCACGTGGATCTTCGGCGAGGGCCCCGGTTCGGTGGTCGAACTGCGGCTGAGACCTGAGGGCGCGGCCACCCGTCTCGACCTCGAGCACAGCGGGCTCACCGACGACCAGCACTGGGACCAGTTCGGGCCGGGCGCGGTCGGCGTCGGCTGGGATCTCGCGCTGCTCGGCCTCGCCCTGCACCTCTCCGGCGAGCGGATCGCCGACCCCGACGAGTGGGGCACGTCGCCGGAGGCGCGCGACCTCATGACGCAGAGCGCGAAGGCTTGGGGCGTGGCGCACATCGTGTCGGGGGAGGATCCCGCGCAGGCGACGGCGGCCGCGGCGCGCACGACGTCGTTCTACGTCCCGCCGCACGTGTGATGGTTTTGCGCGAATACCTCGAAGGGGAGCGGGTATGCGCATGAACGTGATCGTCAACGACAAGGCCAGGCGGGCCGACGGTTCGTGCACGGTACTGGAGAACGCCGCCGTGTCCACTGTGGATGCGGACGGGACCGAGTACCGCACCGGCCACGTGGTGGTGGAGGACGGCCGCATCGTCGCCGTGGGCCCGGGCCAGGCGCGCCGCGCGGGACCCCGGGACGGCGCGGCTGTCGACGCTAGTGGCTGCCTGATCACGCCGGGGCTGGTCAACACGCACCACCACCTCTACCAATGGGCGACGCGCGGGCTGGCCGCCGACTCGCCACTGTTCGACTGGCTCGTCGAGTTGTACCCGGTCTGGGGCCGGATCGACGCCGAGGTCACGCACGCCGCCGCGAGCGCGGGCCTGGCCCGGCTGGCGCTGAGCGGCTGCACCACGGCCGCCGACCACCACTACGTCTTCCCGGCCGATGGCGGGGACCAGATCGAGGCGCTGGTGTCCGCCGCGCACCGGATCGGGCTGCGTGCACACCTGGTGCGCGGGTCGATGGACCGGGGCGAGTCCCAGGGTGGGCTTCCGCCGGACCACCTGGTCGAGGACACCGAGACCGCGCTGCTCGGCACCGAGCAGGCCATCGACGCCTACCACGACCCGGCGCCGGACGCGCGGGTCCGGATCGCCGCCGGACCGTGCTCGCCGTTCACCGTCACCGAGCGGCTGATGACCGCCTCGGCGGAACTGGCTCGCCGCAAGGGTGTCCGGCTGCACACCCACCTCGCCGAGACGCTCGACGAGGAGAAGCAGTGCCTGGCGGAGTTCGGGTGCACGCCGGCCGAGTACGCCGACAAGACAGGCTGGCTCGGCCAGGACGTGTGGCTGGCGCACTCGGTGCACCTCTCGCCCGCGGCCGTCCGCCGCTACGGCGCGACCGGCACGGGCGCGGCGCACTGCCCGACGTCCAACGGACGGCTGGGCAGCGGCATCGCCCCGGTCCGCGACCTGCTCGACGCGGGCGCGCCGGTCGGGCTCGGCGTGGATGGGGCCGCTTCGAACGAGTCCGCCGGGCTGGGGGAGGAGCTGCACCAGGCGTTGCTGCAGGCCAGGCAGCGCGGCGGGGCGACGGCGCTGACCGTGCGGGACGCGTTGTGGATGGGCACGATGGGCGGCGCCCGCTGCCTCGGCCGGGACCAGGAAATCGGCTCGCTCGAGCCCGGCAAGCTCGCCGATCTTGCGGTCTGGGACCTGCGGGGCCTTCGCTACGCCGGCATCGAGGACCCGGTCGCGGCGCTCGTGCTCGGTGCGGCGCCGCCGCTGAGACTGCTGATGGTCGGCGGCGAGACGGTGGTCGCCGACGGGGAACTGCGCACGGCTGAGGAGTCCACTGTGGCCGGTGAGCTCGCCGCGGCGAGCCGGAGGTTGCGATCGCGGAGATCCGCCGCGTTCTGACCAAGTACGCTTTGTCCGTACCGAATAAGCAGATTCTGCTCCGGCCACGCGTGCTGGACTGTCCACACCGGACCGCTCGATGCGCGGCGCGCCCGAGGTCTGCTCGGCTGCCGGCTGGCGTGCGGTAATCTTCCGCGTAGGGAAGAAGGTGCCGATGCGCTTCGACGTGAACCTCTCGATCCTGTTCACCGAGCTACCGTTCCTGCGACGCGCGGAGGCCGCGCGCGCCGCCGGGTTCGCCGCTGTGGAGTGCTGGTGGCCGTTCGACGTCGCGGCCCCCGGCGACCACGAGGTGGACGCTTTCGTCGGCTCGATCGCCGACGCCGGGGTGGATCTGGTCAGCCTGAACTTCTTCGGCGGGGACCTGGCCGCGGGTGACCGTGGGGTGGTCTCGTGGATCGGCAGGCAGCGGGAACTGGCCGACAGCGTGGACATCGCCGTCGGGATCGCCGAGCGGCTGGGCTGCAGCACGTTCAACGCCCTCTACGGCAACCGGGTCGAGGGCCAGGATCCGCAGGCCCAGGACGAGCACGCACTGTCCACCTTGGACTCCGCCGCGACGGCCGTGGCGCGGATCGGCGGAGCGCTGGTCATCGAACCGCTGTCCGGCGTCAACCGCTACCCCCTGCGCCTCGCGTCCGACGCGTTAGCCGTGATCGGCAAGCTGGGCCGCGAGAACGTGGCGCTGCTGTTCGACCTCTATCACCTGGCCGTCAACGGCGACGATATCGATGCCGTGATCGCCGACCACGCCGACCGCATCGGGCACGTGCAGATCGCCGACGCGCCGGGGCGTCACCAGCCCGGCACCGGCCAACTCGACGTTACCGGCTACCTGCGGAAACTCGTCGATGCGCGGTACGGCGGCTACATCGGGCTGGAGTACACCCCGGACGGGCCCAGCGCGGAATCCTTCGGCTGGCTGGCGGATCTGTAGGGTTCGGGCAGCAGCAGCTCACCCGGCGTTTCCGCGACGCAACGTGATCCGCTCGCCCGGTTCGAGCATCCGCAGCCGGTCCGAGAGCCCGGCGTTGGCGAACGCCTTGCGCACCGCGTCCGGCCCCTCGCTGAAGTGCGCCCAGCCGCGCGTGTGCAGCGGGATGACGATCTTCGCGTTGAGGATGCGCGTCGCTTCGGCGGCGTCTTCGCTGGTCAGCGTGAGCGGGGCACCGTCGAACAGCGACGTGCGCGCCGCACCCGCGAACAGCAGCGCCACGTCGACGTGCCCGACCCGCTTCGCGATCGCTCGCACCACGTCGAGTGACGCGTTGTCACCCGACACGTAGACGGACGGCACCCCTCGGCCGCGCAGAACGAACCCGGTGACCTCGCCGGTGACCGACTCGCAGCCCGGCGGCCCGTGCTGTGCGGGCACGGAGATGACGTCGAGCGGACCCAGCGAGATGGCCGCCCACGGCGGCAGGCCCTGAGCGGTGCCGCCCAGGCGCCGCGCGCCGCTCACCGTGGTCAGCGTCAGCAGGACCTGCCCGACGAGTTCGCGCCCGGCGGGGTCCAGGTTGTCGGCGTGCTGGTCGTGGGACAGCAGCACAGCGTCGATCTCGCCGACGGTCTCCCGCGACACGGCGGGGTCCTCGGTCTTGGTCAGGGGGCGGCCCGGCGCCGACTCGTGCACGCCGGCCGGGCTGAACGTCGGATCGGTCAGCAGCCGCTTCCCGCTGATCTCCAGCAGGGCCGTGGGGCCGCCGACGAAGGTTACCCGCAGATCTTCCGTCATGTCGTAGACAACCGTTCGCCGAGGCCGATTCTTCCTACCCGTGCCGGAGCACCGGCACCGAACTTGTTCCGGTTACAGTGAAATAGCTGGTGTGTTGGAGTTCCGTCAAGTGCCTTTGCAGCGCTGGTACCGGAATCGGCGGCCGGCTAAGTCCGCCGGTACACCGAGACGACGAACGATGCCGTCACATCGACCGGCTCGTCCACGCCGGACAGACCCGTGAGCCGGCCGGGGTGATGGGCGTTCGGGCCCATGAGCACCACGCGGCGCACATCGGCGGGCGACAGCGTCAGCCGTTCCGCGTGCCGGCGCCGGTCGACCAGCGAGAAGTGCCCGGCCAGGGCGCCGTCGATCCGCTCGTCCTTGCGTCCGTCCACGTCGAGCAGATCCACCACCGAGGCAAGTTCCCGCAGATGAGCGGGTCCTGGCGCGGCCACGACGAGGTGCCCGCCGGGTCGCAGCACGCGGTGGAACTCGGGCGCGTTCCTCGGTGCGAAGACGTTCAGCACAACCGAGGCCGAATGGTCGGCGACCGGCCACGGTTCCCACAGATTCCAGACCGCGGCCGAGATCCGCGGATGCGCCCGCGCCGCACGGCGCAACGCCACCGCCGACACATCGAGCGCCAGGCCGGCCGTGCCCGGCACGCGGTCGAGCACGTGCGCGAGGTAGTATCCGGTGCCGGCACCGGCGTCCACGATTAGACCGGAACGGGTGAACGCCGCGGCCTGGCCGGCGACCAGGTTCGCGAGCGCTCCGTAGCGGCCCGCACCGAGGAACTCCGCCCGCGCCGCGACCATCTCCGCGGTGTCGGCCGTGCCCGCGGCGACCCTCGCGTGCAGGAGATTCACATACCCCTGTTTCGCCAGGTCAAAAGTATGCCGCCGGGCGCACCGGACCGTCCGGTCCCGCAACGTGACCGGGTCGCCGCACACCGAGCACCGCAGCGCCGCGACAACCTCGGACGGCCAGGACACGGTCGTGCTCATACCTTCATTGCAGCACAACGCCTGCTCACAGTGCGTATCTGACGGCCACGTTTCGTGGACGGGTCTCGCCACGAAACGTGCTCGTAACACGGCTGGATCGACAGTTCACGTACTGGAAACGTCGAAAGCCCTCCGGCGAAACACCCAAAACCAAAACTCCCGTGCAATATCTCGCAACCGGGAGGACGATGTGCTGAACGCAGGAGACACCGCATGGGTGTTGGCCAGCGCCGCGCTGGTCATGCTCATGACACCAGGGTTGGCGTTCTTCTATGGCGGCATGGTCCGCGCGAAGAGCGTCCTGAACATGCTGATGATGAACTTCATCTGTCTGGCGATCGTGTCCGTGCTATGGGTTCTCTACGGCTTCGGCGAGTCCTTTAGCACCGACGCCTTCAGCGGGCTCCTCGGCAACTTCCACCAAGCGGGCTTCGCGAACACCTGGGGACACCTCGCCGGGTTCGCGACGGCCGCCACCGACACCTCGCCCGCCGTGGCCTGGCCGGGCTCCGACGGCATCCCCGTGCTGGTCTTCGCGATGTTCCAGCTGATGTTCGCGGTCATCACCCCGGCGCTGATCTCCGGGTCGATCGCCGACCGCGCCAAGTTCTGGGGCTGGGGCCTGTTCGTGGTCCTGTGGGTCACGATCGTGTACTTCCCGGTCGCGCACTGGGTGTTCTCCTTCGACGGCTTCATCGACCCCAACGCGGTCGGCGGCTGGATCTCCAGCAAGCTGAAGGCACTCGACTTCGCCGGTGGTACCGCGGTCCATATCAACGCCGGTGCCGCGGGGCTCGCCCTCGCGATCGTGCTCGGCAAGCGCCGGGGCTGGCCGCGTGACGTCGGCCGCCCGCACAACGTGCCGTTCGTGCTGCTCGGCGCCGCGCTCCTGTGGTTCGGCTGGTACGGCTTCAACGCCGGCTCGGCCCTGTCGGCCGGTGACCTCGCCGGTGTCGCCTTCACCAACACCACTGTCGCCACCGCCGCCGCGTGCCTCGGCTGGCTGATCGTGGAGCAGCTCAAGTTCGGCAAGCCGACCACATTGGGTGCCGCCTCCGGTGCGGTGGCCGGTCTGGTCGCCATCACCCCGGCGTGTGGTTTCGTCAGCCCGCTCGGCGCGATCGCGATCGGCGTCATCGCCGGTGCCATCTGTGCGCTGGCGGTCAGCCTCAAGTACCGGCTGGGCTTCGACGACTCGCTCGACGTGGTCGGCGTCCACCTGGTCGGCGGTCTCGTCGGCACCCTGCTGATCGGCTTCTTCGCCACCACCAGTGTGAACTCGCTGGGCGCGAACGGCGTGTTCTACGGCGGTGGGTTCTCCCAGCTGGGCAAGCAGGCGATCGCCGCGTTCGCGGTCATGGGCTTCTCGTTCATCGTCACCCTCATCATCGGCTTCATCATCAAGAAGGCGGGCGGCTTCCGGGTCTCCAGCGAGGATGAGGACAGCGGCATCGACGAGGCGCAGCACGCGGAAAGCGCGTATGACTTCGGTGGTTCGTTCCTCGGTGGTGGCCAGGGCGGCACCGCTCCCACGCCCGTGCCGGCCAAGGACGGCGTAGCACTGGAAGGAAGCAAGGCATGAAGCTGATCACCGCGATCGTCAAACCGTTCACGCTTGACGACATCCGCGCGGCGCTGGAGCAGCTGGGCGCGCTGGGCATGACCGTCAGCGAGGTCCAGGGCTACGGCCGCCAGAAGGGCCACACAGAGGTCTACCGCGGCGCCGAGTACGCGGTCGACTTCGTGGCCAAGCTCCGTGTCGAGGTCGTCACCGACGACGCGAACGTGGAGAAGGTCATCGAGGC
>DASZUO010000137.1:0-13356 GCA_035547575.1 Amycolatopsis sp.
CGCCGAGATCCGTGACGATCTCACGACGTTCCAGAACGAGCTGCTCAGTCTGCTGCGGGAGACCGGCCTCGAGGTCCCGGCGGAGCGGATCGACCTCGGCACCACGTACGTGATGATTCAGTTCTGGGCGCGTCTGTATGGGCACATCACGCTCGAGGTGTTCGGCAACTACCCGCTCCCGATGTCCAAACCGGACGCCGTGTTCGACGCCCTGCTCGCCGATCTGGCAAGCCAGACCGGCCTGGACACCTAGACGACGACGTTGACGAGGCGGCCGGGCACGACGATCACCTTGCGCGGGTCGCCGCCGTTCAGCAGCGCCGCGATCTTCTCGTCGGACAGCGCCGCCGACTGCACCGCGTCGGAGTTCGCATCCGCCGGGACCGTGATCCGTGAACGCACCTTGCCGTTGACCTGGATCGGGTACTCGATCGTCTCCTCGACGAGGTACTTCTCGTCGGCCACCGGGAACGGCCCGTGCACCAGCGAGTCCGGGTGGCCCAGCCGGTGCCACAGTTCCTCGGCGATGTGCGGGCACAGCGGAGCCAGCATCAGCACCAGGGGCTCCACCAGCTCACGCGGCGTGGCCTCGGCCGAGCCGTAGGCCTTGGTGACGTGGTTGTTGAACTCGATCAGCTTCGCGCCGGCCGTGTTGAACCGCATCTCCGCGTAGTCCTCGCGGACCCCGGCGATCGTCTTGTGCAGTTGCTTGCGGTCCTCCGCGGTGGGCTCCTGCGTGGACGCCCGCACCTCGCCGGTCTGCTCGTCGACGACCAGCCGCCACAGCCGCTGCAGGAACCGCTGCGCCCCGATGACATCCTTGGTCGCCCACGGCCGTGAATCCGCCAGCGGACCCATCGCCATCTCGTAGAACCGGAAGGTGTCGGCTCCGTAGTCCGCCGCCATCTGGTCGGGGGTGACGACGTTCTTCAGGCTCTTGCCCATCTTCCCGTATTCCTGCTTGACCTCCTGGCCGTGGTGGAAGAACTTGCCGTCGGACTCCTCGACCTCCTCCGCAGGCACGTAGAAGCCGCGGGCATCGGTGTAGGCGTAGGCCTGGATGTAGCCCTGGTTGAACAGGCGCCGGTACGGCTCGTCGGCCGACAGGTAGCCCAGGTCGAACAGGACCTTCTGCCAGAACCGCGAATACAGCAGGTGCAGCACCGCGTGCTCGACACCGCCGACGTAGAGGTCCACACCACCCGTGTCGTTCACGCCGTGCTCAGCCGGGCGCGGGCCCAGCCAGTAGCGCTCGTTCTCCGGGTCGACGAACCGCTCGTCGTTCTCCGGATCCACATAGCGCAACTGGTACCAGCAGGAACCGGCCCAGTTCGGCATCGTGTTCGTGTCGCGGTGGTAGGTCTTCGGGCCGTCACCGAGGTCCAGCGTCACCTCGACCCACTCGGTCGCCCGCGACAGCGGCGGCGACGGCTCGGTGTCAGCCGCATCGGGGTCGAAGGTCCGCGGCGAGTAGTCATCCACCTCGGGCAGTTCGACGGGCAGCATGCTGTCGGGCAGCGCATGCGCGACACCGTCGGAGTCGTAGACGATCGGGAACGGCTCGCCCCAGTACCGCTGGCGGGAGAACAGCCAGTCGCGCAGCTTGTACTGCACCGTGCCGGCGCCGTGGCCGTTCTCCTCCAGCCACTCGATGATCGTCTTCTTCGCCTCGGCGACGTCCATCCCGTCCAGGAAACCGGAGTTGACCGCCGGACCGTCGCCGGTGAACGCCTGACCGTCGAAGCCATCGCCCGGCTGCACGGTGCGGATGATGTCCAGGCCGAACTTCTCGGCGAAGTCCCAGTCGCGCTGGTCCTGCCCGGGCACCGCCATGATCGCGCCGGTGCCGTAGCCCATCAGCACGTAGTCGGCGATGAAGACCGGGATCTCCTTGCCGTTGACCGGGTTCACGGCGTACGAGCCGGTGAACACACCGGTCTTGTCCTTCTGCTCCTGACGGTCCAATTCGGACTTCCGGGAGGCCGCCAGCCGGTAGGTCTCGACCGCTTCGGCAGGCGTGCCCGCGCCGCCCGTCCATCGTTCGTCCACATCGGACGGCCAGGCGCCGGTGGTCAGCTTGTCCACGAGCGGATGCTCGGGCGCCAGCACCATGTAGGTGGCGCCGAACAGCGTGTCCGGCCGCGTGGTGAAGACCTCGATCGTCTCCGGGCCCGCGGCGAACCTCACGCGCGCACCGTGCGACCGGCCGATCCAGTTGCGCTGCATGGACTTGACCTTCTCCGGCCAGTCCAGCCGGTCCAGGTCGTCCACCAGCCGGTCGGCGTAGGCGGTGATCCGCATCATCCACTGCCGCAGGTTCCGCCGGAACACGGGGAAGTTGCCGCGCTCGCTGCGCCCGTCGGGGGTGACTTCCTCATTGGACAGCACCGTGCCGAGCCCGGGGCACCAGTTCACCGGCGCCTCGGAGATGTAGGCCAGCCGGTGCTCGTCCAGGATCTCCAGCTGCTCCGCGCGGGTCAGCTCGCACCAGCCACGGCCGTCCGGCGTGCGGCGCTTGTCCTGCGCGTACTCGGCCTCCAGTTCGACAATGGGACGAGCTCGCGCGGCCTTCTCGTCGTAGAAGGAGTTGTAGATCTGCAGGAAGATCCACTGTGTCCACTTGTAGTAGCCGGGATCGATCGTCGAGATGCGGCGCCGCTCGTCGTGGCCGAGGCCCAGCCGGCGGATCTGCCGCAGGTAGGTCTCGATGTTCTCCTCGGTGGTCTTGCGCGGATGCTGGCCCGTCTGCACCGCGTACTGCTCGGCGGGCAGGCCGAACGCGTCGAAGCCCATCGTGTGCAGGACGTTGCGCCCGATCATCCGGTGATAGCGGGCGTAGACGTCCGTGCCGATGAAACCCAGCGGGTGCCCGACGTGCAGCCCCGCACCCGAGGGGTAGGGGAACATGTCCTGCACGAACAGCTTGTCCGAGGGGATGTCGTCGCCGGCGAGCGGCCCGACGGGGTTCGGCGCGTGGTACGTGCCGTGGTCGGCCCAGTAGTTCTGCCAGCGCAGCTCGATCCGGCCGGCCACCTGCGCGTTGTAGCGGTGGCCTGGCGTCTCCTCGGGTGCCTCACTCACACACTTATGGTAGGCGCCCGCCCCTGGGCGTTTTTACCGGACCGAAAACGCGACGACCTGCGTGATCCGACGGCCGGTCGGCTTCGGCGTTGAGCGGGCCGGCCTACTTTGGCCGGATTGGTAATTTATCCTTGACCCGTGTTCGTCCTCCCGCTCGTTTCCGTCCTGCTCGGTGTCGTCGTCGGCTGGGGAGGGCTGCTCGGCTGGCGCGAGAAGCTCCCGCGCGACCGTGGCGCGGGGGTGCGCACCGCGGCCACGCTGCGTTCCGACGACGCCTTCCGCATCGCCAACAAGGTCGCCGGGCTGCCCACCATCACCGCCGGTGTGGTCGGGATCTTCGCCGGAGTCGCCGGGCTCGCGATGCCCAGCACGGCCGGCCTCGTGATCGCCACCGTCCTCGGGCTGGTGGGGATGGTCGTTCTGGTCGTCGCGGGGGGCCTGCTCGGGCACCGCGCCGCGCTCGCCGTCCCGGAGCCGGCACCCGCGCCCGCCGGTTGCGCCGGTTGCGCTTGCGGCGGGTGCTCGGCAGTGGCCTAGTTTCGCTGGAGGTCGCCGGGGTGGGTGGCCAGCAGCGCAGTCGGCAGGCCCTGGCGACGCAGCACCTGGCCCCACAGATCCCGCTCCGGCGTCGCCAGCACGTCGCTGGGCAGTGCGGGCACGATCAGCCAGTCACCCCGCCCGATCTCCCCGTCCAGCTGACCCGAGTCCCAGCCGGCGTAACCCGCGAACACGCGCAGGCCGCGCACCCTGGGTGCGAGCAGGTCCGGGTCGCTGTCGAGGTCGACGAGGGCAACCGGGCCGCGCACGCCGATGAGCCCCGGCACGGCCGCCGCGATCTCCCCGGTACGCAGCGCCGCCAGGCACAACGCCGTCTTCTTCTCGACCGGCCCGCCGACGAAGACCGACTGCGGTTCCACGACGTGCCGGCCCCAGCTGGGCAGCACGTCGTCCACCGGCACGTCGCTCGGCCGGTTGAGGACCACACCGAGGGTGCCCTCGTCCCGGTGGTCGATGATGAACACGACCGTCCGGCGAAAATTGGGATCGAACATCGTGGGGGCGGCGACCAGGAGTGAACCCGGCTCAACCTCGGCGTCCGCTGGCACGGGAGCCATGATCCCACTCGCCCCGAACGAAAGGCGCGGGGCGCGGGAACAACACTCCGGCCACTGCCGTTGAACACTGTGGCCGGCGCACTCCGTGTCCCCCGGGCCCACTTGAGAAGAGCCTTTGTGGAATACCGTTCGGCAGGAGCCACACTGCGCAACGCCGCCGAGAGGCGACCAAGTGCGCCGGCCGTCCAAGCCCTGTTCGGAGGCTTCGCCACACGTGCGCTCAGCCTGCCGTTCCATCCCTCGGGATGCCGCGGCGAATTGGGTCATTCGTTCACTCAGTGACTACGGTCGCGAACCGTATGCTGTCCAGTTGTGACGGCGAGCGCGGAGTCGATGACCCAGCTGAGGCCGCGTGCGTTCTTCGGGATGCCCGGCTTCCGGCGGTTGCTGTTCTCGCGCTTCGCCGCCCAGTGGTCCGACGGGATGTTCCGTGCCGGGCTGGCCGGGGCGGTGCTGTTCAACCCCGAACGCGGCGCCGACCCGCTGACCATCGCCGGCGGGTTCGCCGTGTTGCTGCTGCCCTACTCGCTGATCGGCCCGTTCGCCGGTGCCCTGCTCGACCGCTGGGACCGGCGCCGTGTTCTCGTGCTGGCCAACCTGCTGCGCGGGGTCGCGGTCATCGCCGCCGCCGCGGCCGTCGGGCTCGGCGTGGCCGGCACGGAACTGTTCGTGCTCGCGCTGCTGGTCGAGGGCATCTCCCGGTTCTCCGGCTCCGGCATGTCCGCCTCGCTGCCGCACGTCGTGCCCGAGGGCACGCTGGTCACCGCCAACGCGGTCGCCACGACGCTCGGCACCGGCGTTTCCGTGCTCGGCGGCGGCTGTGCCATCGCGATCCGCGCGCTACTGGGCAGCGGGAACGTCGGTTCGGCGTGGACGACGTCGTTCGCGGTCCTCGGTGCCGGTGTCGCCGCGCTCATCGCCGCCCGCTTCGCGCGCGGCAGCCTCGGGCCGGACGCGGTCGACGAACCCGCCGACGCCGTGGTCGCCGTCGCGCGCGGACTCGCCGACGGCGGGAAGGCGGCCGTCGCTGCGCCGACGGTGACCGCCGGGTTCGTCGCGCTGTTCGCCCACCGCGCGTCTTACGGCATCTCGTTGCTGCTGACCGTGCTGCTGATGCGGTATGCGATGGAGGACGTCGGGATTCTCAAGGCCGGGCTGCCAGGGATCGGGCAGATGGCGCTGATGGCGGGCGTGGGCATCCTGCTCGCGGGCGTCTCCACGCCGCGGCTGGTCGGCCGGTTCGGCAGGCACCGCGTCGTGTTCGGCGCGCTGGTGCTGGCCGCCGCCGCCCAGCTCGGTCTCGGCCTGCCAATGGTGTTGCCGACGATCCTGGCGGCCTCGTTCGTCATCACCGGCGCGGGTCAGGTGCTGAAACTGTGCGTCGACTCGGCGATCCAGGCCGACGTCCCCGACGAGTCCCGCGGCCGGGTGTTCGCGCTCTACGACACGTTGTTCAACATCACCCAGGTCGCGGCCGTCGCGGTGGCCGCGGGTTTCACCCCGCTGGACGGTCGCTCTCCGTCGCTGCTCATCGTCGCGACCGTCATCTACCTCGTCGGCGGGATCGGCTACTTGATCGCCATTCGACGGGATTCCCAGGTCTGAGCAACGCTTCTCGCTTAAGGTTGCGCGGTGGACAGAACCGCGGGCCAACCACTTTCCGTGACCTTCCGGCACGCGCAAGTGGTGGACGCGCAGCCGCCGCTTGGAGCGGACGAGACGGCGCTCGTGCTGCGTTATCTGGAGCGCGAGCCGGCCGTGCTCGTCGGCAGCGGTCTCGGGCCCGACATGTTCACCGGCGAGCCGGATGTCCCCGAGAGCTACCACACCGACGGCACCTGGGTGTGGCACGCGTCGATCCCGCACTACCTGCGCAAGTACGGCACCCCGCCGGAAGCCGAGTTCGTCGAGCACATCCGCGCCCGCGAGTTCCAGCCGCCGTATGTCGACAAACTGCTCCGCCGCACCGCCGCGGCGGACCTGCTCGGCAGGCCCCGGCCCAAGGCCGACCGCCGCGACCTGGACCCGACCTCCGCCGACGTCGCGGCGTCGCTGGAGACGCGCACCGACCCCGATCTGGAGGAGCCGGCCGTGCTCGTCATGCTCGCGCAGCGCCTCGGCGAGCACGGGGTGTGGCCCGAGGCCTACCGGATCGCGGCCAGGGCGGACGGTGCCTGGTGCCTCAACGCGACCGGCGAGGGCTGGGAGGTCGCCCGGTACGAGCATGGCGAACCGACCGCGCCCAGGTACTTCGAGCGTGTCGAGGACGCGGCGCAGTTCCTGCTGGGCACGTTGCTGCTGCACCCCGCGCGCATGACGGCCGGGCACGAGACGCCGCTGGAGACGTCGGCCGAACTCGGCGATTGGCCGATCCGGCCGTGCGAGGGCGAGCCGCCGCTGACGCTGTTGCGCAACAAGCGGATCGTGCGGCTGGCCGCGGGCACGCTCGTCGTGCGCTTCGGCGGCGACGGCGGCAACCTGGTGCACCACGACGAAGCCCGGTTCCCGACCACGTCGCTGCCGATCGAACGGGAGCGCGACGAGGCGAAATATCGCTTGTGCCGTCCGTTGTGGGTGATCGTCGGGATCACGGTGCCGTGGGCGGGCCTGCCCGGCGGAGCGGTCAGCTACGTGCTGCCGAAAGCGATCCGCGACCACGTCGCCGAGGGTGGTCTGAAGCGGACTGTGGGTAAGGTTTGACACGTCTTTGGCAAGGGGAGCGCAGCGTGCGGTATCGGGTCGAACTCGCGGAACGGGCGGATGGGCTGTACGGGGTCTGGCGAAGCCAGGTCTTTCAGGCCGAACGGTCCACAGCGGACGGCACGATGCTTCTGGTCGCCGTGGCCGGCGAGGACGCGCCCGAGGATTTCGACACCGAGTGGGACCGGCGCCCGGCGAAAGTCGTGCCCGAGGAGGAAGCCGACTCGACGTTCAGCCTGCAGACCCACTGCCTGTTCGACGACGAGATGTACCGGATCGCCCCCGAGAAGGGCACGCTCACGCTGCACTGGAACGGCCGCGACGAGGTACGGGCGGCACAACTGGGGTTGACCGACTTCACGACCGTCGCGACTCCCGACGAGATCAGCGCGCTGTGGCAGGAACGGCACGACCTGGCGATCCGCCGGCGGCCCGAGCCCGGCTCGGAGGAGCCCGAGACGCTGGCCCGCGATGTCGCCCGCGCCGTGCGGCCGCTGCTGCCCGACGGGTGGGAGCGGGTCGCGGCGCAGTTCCGGCAGGTCGGCGACTACGCGGAGATCGAGATCCGGTCGGTGGGCGACGACTTGTCGGTGTCACTGTCCGCGCCGCCCCGGCTCGGCCAGCTGTTCGCGCGGCTGCGTGCGGCGATGTACCAGCCAGGCGCCGGCACGTGGTTCCAGGGAACGCTCACGATGGACGCGCCGGCCTCGTTCAAGTTCGACTACGACACCACGAACGAGCCCACCTGGCGGCAGCCGCCGGGCGCCGGGCGCCTGACCGCCCGGTCGTACGACGCGGAACTCGAGTACTTCCCGCGGGACCAGGTGCCGCGATGGCTGGCGGCGAAGGCGGGCCGCCCGGTGGGCGTGTCGTTCCGGCGCGGCGGGTTCGCCGAGCAGCCGACGCCCGTGGCGCAGGAGGAGATCCGGCCGCTGTTCGACTACCTCTACCGGGCGCCGGTCGTGCTGAGCCGGCCCGGTCGTCTCGCCGACACCGTGAACCCGGCGGGCCCGCCGGACGTGCCCGACGCGTTCCACACCGACGGCACCTGGATCTGGCCCGCCGCCGTGCCGCACTACCTGCGCAAATACGGCGTACCGCCGGAGCCCGCGCTGGTGGAGCACGCGCGCGCGAACGGCTATCGCGTGCCCTACCTGCCCGCCTACCTTCGTGCCGCGGCGGAGGCCGAGGTGCTCGGGCAGCCGCACCCGCCGATGCCCGACGAAGGCGCGCCCAGCGCGGTGACCCTGGTCGACCGCGGCGGCGAGCCGGCGCTGGGGCTGCGCGCGTCCGAGGTGCTCGACGTGCTGCAGCGGCGGCTGAACGAGCATGGCGTGCCGCCCTCGACGTACCGGATCGGCGAACGCGCGGACGATGCCTGGAGCCTGCGGCGCACCAAGGAAAGCTGGGAGGTCACCGGCCCCGGCGGCGGTGAGCCCGCGGCGTTCGCGCGGCTCGAGGAAGCGGCCCGGTTCCTGCTCGGTTCGCTACTGCTGTACCCGGCGCGGGCGCAGGAACCGGAGCCGGTCGACTGGCCCATCCTGCCGCTCCGGGGCGAACCACCGCTGAATTTCTTCCGCGCGAAGCGCATAGTCCTGCTCACACCGGGCACGACGGTGCTGCGCTTCGGAAACGAGGCGGGCAACCTTGTCCACGACCCGGACACGCGCTTCCCGGAGGCGTCACTGACCCCCGAGCGGGAGCAGCAGCGGGGGATGTACCGGCTGGCGCGCGGCGTTCCCGTGCTCACGGGTGTGACGCTGCCGTGGGGCCCGATGCCCGGCGGCGCCGTCGGCTACCTGCTGCCGCTGGCGATTGCGCAGCACCTGGAGACCGGGGCGCTCGAGCGCGTCTAGCGCGGCATCCACAGAGTCACCCTCGTGCCGCCGCCGGGCGCGGATTCGACGAGGGCCCGGCCGCCGGCCTCGGCGAGGCGGGCGTTGATCGACTCGCTGATGCCGAAGCCCGCGGGTCGAGCGGTCTCGTCGAAACCCGTGCCGTAGTCGCGGATGGTCACCGCGATCCCGCCCTCGCGCTCGTCGACCCGCACGACCACCTGGTCCGTCCCGCCGTGCTTGATCGTGTTGCGCATGGCCTCGCGAGCGGCGTCCCGGATCGCGATCTGGCGCACCTCGGACAGCGTGTCCTCATCCAGTTCGGCGATCACGACCTGCGCCCGCAGCCCTTCGCGGGCCATTTCGGCCGCGAGTGCGGTCAGCTTCTCGTCCAGCGGTCGCGCCGCCTCCTCGGCCGACTCGCGGGATGCCTTCTCGATGACGTTGCGAACGTCGAGCGCCTGCGCGCGGGCCATCCGCCGCAGGTCCCCGAGTTGCTGTTCGGCGGTGCCGGTGCCGGGGAGGGCGAGCACCTCCAGCGTCTGCAGCACGGTGTCGTGCAGCATCCGGTGCTGGCGCGCCTGTTCGGCGAGACGCCCGTTGCGGATGCCGTAGGCCAGCGCGAGCCGGGTGCCGAGGCCGACCAGTATCAGTGCGCCGGTCGCGGTGACCACGACGCCGAGCATCGTGCCGAACCCGGCGAAGCCTTGTTTCACGTTGAACACGCCGGTGTTCAACCAGCCCGCGACCATCTGGAGCGGCACGCTCAGCACCATCAGCCCGAGCCCGTACCCGACGCCGAGCGCCAGCGTCAGCAACGCAACGGCCCCGAGCAACTGCTTCTCCGGCACCTGCATTGCGGTGTCGAAGGCGGCCCGCGGCACCGTTCCCGCGACCACGAGGTACGCCGCGAGCGTGAACAGCACGTCGAACGCCAGCAGCCGCGCCGCGTTCCGGTTGTGGAACGGCGCCGAGCGCAGCAGCCACCGCAGGCCCGCGGCGTTCCAGACGATCGCGCACACGGCGACGATCACGACCGGCACCACACCGCCCTGATGACTGCCGATGAATACCGACAGCGTGCCGAGCACCGCGAGGATCCGGTACGCGAGCGGCACCATCGCGATGTAGCGAGTGGCCCGTAGCAGCAGGTTGTCGCGCACGTCGACGTCGATCGGGCCTACCATGCCGCGCATGCGCCGGATGGCACTGACGGGTGATGGGTCGGCGATCACGTCGTCGAGGTCACTCGTCGCGGTGGCGATCGCGGGCGCGCCGCGACCCAGCAGTGTCACCAGGAACCCGGCCCGGCGTGGTGTGGGCGTCACACCTCGTAGTCTGCGGAACGCGTCAAGGAGTTACGCCACGCCGTTGTTCTCGGCCCAGCGACGCAACTCGGCGATCGCCTCCTCGTGCGAGAGCGGGCCGCGGTCGAGGCGAAGCTCCTTGAGGTGCCGCCACGCCTGGCCGACGAGCGGCCCCGGCGGCAGGCCGAGGATCTTCATGATCTCGTTGCCGTCGAGATCGGGGCGCACCTTCGCGAGGTCCTCCTCGGCCTGGATGCGCGCGATCCGCTCCTCGAGGTCGTCGTAGGTGCGCTGCAGCGCGGCGGCCTTGCGCTTGTTGCGAGTGGTGGAGTCGGCCCGCACCAGCTTGTGCAGCCGCTCCAGCAGCGGGCCGGCGTCCGTCACGTAGCGGCGGACAGCGGAGTCGGTCCACTCGCCGTTGCCATAGCCATGGAACCGCAGGTGCAGGAACACCAACTGGCTCACGTCGTCGACGACCTGCTTCGGGTATTTGAGTGCCCGCAAGCGCTTGCGGACCATCTTCGCCCCGACGACCTCGTGGTGGTGGAAGCTCACGCCGCCGCCTTCCTCGAAGCGCCGGGTCGCCGGCTTGCCGATGTCGTGCAGCAGCGCCGCAAGGCGCAGCACCAGGTCGGGCTCCCAGTTGTCGCGCTTCTCCAGCGCGATCGCCTGTTCGAGGACGGTCAGCGAATGCTGGTAGACGTCCTTGTGCTGGTGATGCTCGTCGATCGCGAGCCGCATCCCTGGCATCTCGGGCAACACCTGGTCGGCGAGCCCCGTCTCGACGAGAAGCTCCAGCGCACGCCGCGGGTACTCGCCGAGCAGCAGCTTCGACAGCTCCGCCTGCACGCGCTCGACGGTGATGCGGCTGAGCTCGCTCGCCATCTCCGTCATCGCAACGACCACCCGCGGCGCGGGCGTGAAGCCCAGCTGCCCCACGAACCGCGCGGCACGCAGCATGCGCAGCGGATCGTCGGCGAAGGACTCCTCCGGGGTCGCCGGCGTGTCCAGCACGCGCGCGCTCACCGCGTCGAGGCCGTGATACGGATCCACGAACAGCTTTGTCGACAAATCGACTGCCATCGCGTTGACCGTGAAGTCACGGCGCAGGAGATCACCTTCGATGGTGTCGCCGAAGGTCACCTCGGGGTTGCGGCCGACCCGGTCGTAGCTGTCGGCGCGGAACGTCGTGATCTCCAGCGTCGTCCCACGCTTGGTGATGCCGACCGTGCCGAACTCGATGCCGGTCTCCCAGATCGCGTCGGCCCAGCCGGACACGATCTCGAGCACCTGCTTCGGTCGCGCATCGGTGGTGAAGTCGAGATCGTTCTTGGTCGTCAGCCTGCCGAGCAAGGCGTCGCGCACGCTGCCGCCGACGAGGTACAGCCGATGGCCCGCGGCTGCGAACAACCGGGCGAGATCGTCGGCCAGCGGAGAGATCCGCATCAGCTCTGTCACCGCATTCCGCTTGGCGGCGAGTTCGTTCACTGGGACACAACCACCTGAGAGGTCCACTTATCCGGACAAGACACGAGAAACCAGCCTACCGATCGACAAAGAGTGAAGGCACAGCTACGCGTTCGTAACCGAGCGCCACCCGCACGCACTAGCATCGCAGCATGTCTGGATCGGCCGGGCGTTCCGGCGGGGCGAAGCGACGCCGGTCGCGACGCCGCCGCGGCAGGAGGATGACCACGGTCGACGAGACCTCCGCCGGGGGCCTGGTGGTCGACGGGGACCGGCTGCAGGCGGTCCTGATCGGCCGCCTCGACCGGCACGGCAAACTGCTCTGGTCGTTGCCCAAGGGGCACATCGAGGACGGCGAGACCGTCGAGCAGACCGCGGTGCGCGAGGTGAAAGAGGAGACCGGCATTTCCGCGCGCGTGCTCACCTCGCTCGGCACCATCGACTACTGGTTCGTGGCCGAGCGGCGGCGCGTGCACAAGACCGTGCATCATTTCCTGCTGGAAGCGGTCGGCGGGGAACTGTCCGACGAGGACGTCGAGGTCACCGAGGTGGCGTGGGTCCCGATCGCCGACCTGGAGACCAGGCTCGCCTACACCGACGAGCGGGCGCTGGTCCGCAAGGCCCGACAGCTGTTCGAGAACCGTGCGGCGACAGAAGGAGTCGGAGAGTGAAGCGGTTCGCCGCCGTCGTGCTGGCCGCGTTCCTCATGGTGCTGTCCGCCCCGCTGACTGTCGCGGCCCAGCCCGCCACCGACACGCCACGGCTCCGGCTGAACATCACGCAGCTGAACCCGCGCGTGATCACCTCGACGTCCTCGACGCTCACCATCGCCGGCACGGTGACCAACATCGGCGACCGCCGCATCAGCGACCTGCAGGCACGGCTGGAACTGGGCGAGAAGCTGAGCACCGAACGGCAGGTGCGCACGGCGATGTCGGGCTCCACCGCGACCGGAGCGTCGACCTCCCGGTTCCTCGACCTCGACCCCACGAGGCTCGAACCCGGCCAGTCCGCGCCGATCAACATCACCGTCAAGCTCGACGGTTCCGCGGGCAACCTGCGGATCGGCGCCGCCGGCAGCTACCCGCTGCTGGTCAACGTCAACGGCACGCCGGACTACGGCGGGCAGGCCCGGCTGGCCTCGCTGAGCCTGCTGCTTCCGGTGCTCGGCGCGCCCGGCAAGACGTCGGCCCCCATCCCGGACCGGCCCGCTCCGGTGACGATGCTGTGGCCGATCGCCGACACGCGACCGCGGGTCGTCGCCGCGCCCTACCGCGGGCAGGCGGTGCTCGGCGACGACGTGCTCGCCGCGGAGCTTCGACCGGGCGGGCGGCTGTATGCGCTGGTCGACGCGGCGCTCGCCGTTCAGGACGATCCCCAGCTGAGCCGCGCGCTGTGCTACGCGGTCGACCCGGATCTGCTGGACACAGTCGACGCGATGACGCGCGGCTACCAGGTGCGCACGCCGTCGGGCAACGTCGCGGGCTCGGGCACCGACGCGGCGAAGGCCTGGCTGGAGTCGCTGCGCCGGCTGGTCGCGAACCAATGCGTGATCCAGATGCCCTACGCCGACGCCGACCTGCCCGCGCTCGCCGGCGTCCGCGGTGGCGATCTGATGGGCTACGCGCTGAACACGGCGCAACGGGTGCAGAACCTGATCGGCGTCCGCCCGCAGGCGGGAGTGCTGTGGGCACAGGGCCCGCTCGACGACAAGTCACTCGACGCGCTCGCCGCGGCGGGGATCAAGACGTTGATCGCCGATCCGAGTGAGCTCTCCGGCACCGTGTCCGGCGGGGTCACGCTCGACGGCGCGTCCCTGCGCGCGGAACCGGTCGATTCGCTGGTCACCAC
>DASZUO010000138.1:0-4593 GCA_035547575.1 Amycolatopsis sp.
TCTCGCTGACCCGCAACCGCCTGCAATCACAGCGGTTTGCCGCTGCCGCGGGCGCCGGGCTATCGTGGCTTCACCGACGCGGGGTGGAGCAGCTCGGTAGCTCGCTGGGCTCATAACCCAGAGGTCGAAGGTTCAAATCCTTCCCCCGCTACGAGTCTGGCCGGGAATCCAACGGATTCCCGGCCAGAAAGCTGTTGGGGATTTGATCAGGTCACCAAAAACTCACCATAAACCCCCCGCCGCACCCCCTCTGAGCCCGCTTCGCGGGCGTCGTGCCTGGACGGTCTCGGAACCGCTGGGGGCCGCTGCCTACCTGCGGGGTATGCAGGACCATCCGACACCCTCGACACCACTCCACCTGTCGCCACCGTCTGGCGGTCTGGAGCCGTTGCTGACCGTCGCGGAGCTGGCCGACTATCTCGGCGTGCCCGTGGCGACAATCTACGACTGGCGCGTGGACGGCAAGGGACCGCGCGGCATCCGTATCGGCCGCAGCGTGAAGTTCGCCGTGTCCGACGTGCGGGCGTGGATCGACGCCCACCGCGAACCGCCCGCTTCCGGCGAGGGGCGGTGATCGGTCATGGCTAGGCCCCGCACCCCGATCGGCACGTTCGGCGCTATCAGCACCGACACCGCACCCAACGGCACTGTGATCGCCCGGACCCATTACCGCGACGAGGACGGTTCACTGCGTAAGGTGCAGGCCAGCGGCCCGAACGCCAAGGCCGCGGAACGGAACCTGAAGACCAAGATCGCGCACCGCGTCGCCCGGTTCGCCGACACCACGGTCCTGACCGCCGACAGTTCGTTCGGCAAGCTGGTCGAGCTCTGGCTCGAAGACCTCGACCTGGAAGGCCGGATCGCGCCGACCACCCGCGAGCTGTACGAGTGGAACATGCGCCATTTGGTGCTGCCGGTCTTCGAGCACCTGGCGCTACGCGAGGTCAGCGTCAGCCGGGTCGACCGGTTCCTCAAGAAGCAGGCGGCGATCAGCTACAGCCGGGCGAAGCAGGCCAAGGTCGTGCTCAGCCTCGCCCTGGGCCTGGCCGTCCGGTACGAGGCGATCACCCGCAACCCAGTGCAGAACGCGTCCCGGCTACACAAGCCACCCTCCACGACCGTCGCGCTGACCATCGAGCAGGTCGACGCGATCCGCGCCGCGGTTGCCCGCTGGCGGACCGGTCGCGGCTTGTCCGGGCCGAAGCCGGACGGGCAACTCGGCCAGATCATCGAGGTCATGCTCGGCAGCTCGGCCCGCATCGGCGAAGTGCTCGCCGTCCGCAAGTGCGACGTGGACGTGACTGTCACCCCGGCGACCATGCGCATCTGCGGCACCATCGTCTCCCCGAAGGGCAAGCCGACATACCGGCAGGACCATCCCAAGACCTCGACCTCCCGGCGAATGGTGTCGGTGCCGAGCTTCGCCGCCGAGGTGCTGCGGCAACGTCTCGTCGCCGTGGCGGACGAAGATCCCGAGCATCTGCTGTTCTTCAGCCGCAACCACACGCCGCTGACCACCAACAACGTGCGTCGCCGGCTCCGCGCTGTCCTGGACGAAGCCGGCATCGGCGGTGTGACGCCACACGCGTTCCGCCGGACCGTGGCCACGGTGGTCGATCGCGCGGCAGGTACCGATCTGGCTGCGGAGCTGCTGGGCCACGCCTCGCCGGACATCACCCGGATGCACTACATCGAGAAGGACGATGCCGTGGACCCGCGGACGGCGGAGATTCTGGAACAGCTCGCCCCGAACAAGGACAGGTCCAGATAGCAGAGCCGGAGTCAGGCCGCTCGGTCCGCGTGCGTGATAACAGATCACTCGGCCCCCAGCTCGCGCTGGGGGCCGAGTGCTACGCGAGGCGCCGATGCCTCATGCTTCTTCTCGCCGTAGGAACTCTGCTTCGGCTTCGGCGCGGCGGGTGACATCGGCGACGACGAAGGCCACGAAGTCCTCGTCGCGATCGGTGATCGGGCTTTCGGACGATGAGGGTTGGGGGTCCTCGCCGGGCCAGGTGGTCTGGCGGATGGGTCGGTCGCGGTCCAGGCGGGTGCCGGACAGGGCGACCCATTCGCGCAGCCGCTGCTGGGCCGCGTGGAAGTCGGCCAGCCAGCCGATCGGGGCGGAGGCGTGCTGGGCGGGGTCGTAGGCGCCGAGCCAGTGCAGGTGCAGCGCGGACAGCTCCCACACCAACTCGGGGTGGTGGTGCCAGTACGGCGGGACGATCGAGGCCGGCAGGCCGAAGGTGTGCCGCAGCCAGTCGACCCACTCGTTGAGGGCCAGCCACTCGTACTCGGCGTCCTCGGCGCTCAGGGTGCGCCAGTTGACCGGGCGCGGCACCGTCGTCTCGACCGTGCCGTAACCGTCCTCGTTCAGGTCGCCGTCGTCGCCTAGTCCGGCGGCGTCGCTCGGCGCGTGTGCGGTGATCTCGTCGGGTTCGTCGCGTGGTGGCTGGAAGTTGTCGCCAGCATCGCCAGTGGGCTGGTCGGGAGGATGCGTGCTCATGATCGGCGGGGTCCTTGTGGTGAGTCGATGGCCACCGGCTACCGGCGGCCGGGATCGAGAGGTCAGCGGGCGAGCGCGTCGCGGTCAGCGGCGACGGCAGTCGTCGAGTGGGCCGGGGCTGGCGGCGGGAGCTTGTCGCCGCGAGAGGGGCCGGGCCTCGGCCGGTCGGCAGCGGCGCGTCTGTTGTCGCGGCTGCTGCTGCGAGTGGTCGGGTCGCGATCCGCGGCAGGGGTCTCCCGCTCGCGCCGCGGGCGTCGGTCCACCTGGTAGGTGGTGGTGTTGGGGTCGTGCGCCAGCCGGTTGGTGACGAACTGCTGGTCGGTGACCTGCTCGCCGTTGACGGTGTGGGTGTAGTCGCGCACGTAGCCCTGCGCGAGGAAGTTGTCGCCCTTGCGGAACCGGTCCGCGGACAGCTCTGCGCCCTTGCCGAACTGGATCAGGTCATGGAAGGTCGGGTCCAGCTCGGTGAACGTGCCGTCGTCGTTGCGCTGGTAGTGGTTGATCCCCACCCGCGCGTAGAAGCGGGCCAGCCCATCGTCATTGAAGGTGATCTTCGGGTCGCTGGCGATGAACCCGTTGATCGACTGCGAGGTCTTGATGTCCACGGTTTCCTCCGTCGCCATGTCGGTTCCGGGCGCCGAATAGCTGACGCTCTACTGGGCAGGTACGCGGCAACTCCCACCCCATGTGCGGGGCCGCCGTGCGCAGCGGGGGCTACGCCGCAGCGCGGAGGGCTTGTTCGATCGCGCGGCGCTGCGCGGTGAGCTGGGCGGCGTCGGGCCGCGCGGTCCAGGGCCGAAGGTCAGCGATGATCGGTGGTGCGGCACGCAACAGGACGGTGCCCATACCGAACGGCATGGTGCGTAGCGCGTCCGGGGGCAGGATCGGCACCCGGCGGATCGAGCGTTGATGCGACCGTCCGCCGCCGGGGTCGGTGGTGGTGGAGTCGGTGGTCTCGTCCCGCTCGCCGATGAGGGTGGCGAGGTCTTGCAGGTCGCGGCTGTGCGAGGCGCCACCAAGGATGATCTTGGCTATCGCGGCGTCCCAGATCGCCGCGGCCTGGTTCTCGCCCCACTTCTGCCGGGCCTGGGCCATCGACTGCAACACGGTGAGCGTGGTGACGCCGGTGCCGCCGCCGTCGGCCATCAACACCGGAAGGGACGGAAGGGGCGCGAGGTTGCCGATCTCGTCCAATGCCAGCAGCAGCGGTGGATCGAGTCGAGCACCGGGCGAGCGCGCGGCGTGGCGGCGGGCGGTCTCGGTCAGGTCCTCGATGAACGCGGCCACCAACGCGGCCGACGCCCCCGCTCCTGCGCCGGTCGCCAGCAGGTAGAGCGTGCCGTGCTCGGCGAGGAAGGTGTCGGGGTCGAAGTCCTCGCCCTCATGCGGTGTCACGGCGTCCAAGACGCGGGGATCGGCGAGCGCGTTGAACGCCAACCCGACGCCTTGCCAAATGGAGTCACGGGTGCGGGGATCGGAGTCGATCATGGACTCCAGCGAGTCCGCCCATCCCTCCGCCGCGTCGGTGTTGGTCTGGAGGATGTGCACGGCGTCGGCGGCGGCCGTCGAGTTGAGTGCCCACTGATACAGGGTCCGCGCATCGCGCCCGGCGAGGGCGGCGGCGTGCAGCAGAGCTTGGATTGCGGCAGCGGTCTTGCCCTCCCAGAACCCTCCGCCCTCCACGCCGCCCGAGCCGAGGCCGGTGCCGGCTGCGAGGCCAGCCGCGCGGATCATCGCGGTCAGCGGGTCCTCGCACCCGCGGACCGGCGACCAGCGCAGCCCGGCGGGCAGACCCGGCGCGAGACGTTGGGGGTCGAACACCGCCACCGGCCCCACGTGTTGGCGTGCGGTGAGCGTGACGGTGAGGTTGTCCGGGCGAGTGGAGGTGGTGACGACCGGGCCGGGCGCGTCCAGGATCGCGTTGATGACGATGTGCAGGCCCTTGCCGGAACGGGGCGGTCCGATCAACAGCATGGAGTCCTCGACCGACGCCCACACCTGCCGGCCTTTCGCCCGCCCCAGCAGGTACCCCACGTCCGCCGGAGCGGGCTTGTGCAGTGACGGACGCAGCGTGCCACCGCGGCGGCGCA
>DASZUO010000139.1:0-4434 GCA_035547575.1 Amycolatopsis sp.
CGACAACGGCCTGCCCACCGAGCGCCGGGTGCAGAACTACTACGGCGTGCGGTGCGAGCCGTCCCTGCCGTACGACCCGGACTTCACCGCACCCGAGCCGATGGTGAAGAAGGGCGAGCGCCCCGTCCAGAACGTGTCGCGCCGCAACTTCATCGAGCTGTGCGAACTGCTCACCGCCGAGGACGAGAAGGCGTTCGAGCAGACCTGGCGGCACCTGGGCCTTTCGGTCGACTGGTCCCGCACCTACACCACGATCGGCCGGCACGCGCAGCGCGTCTCGCAGCGCGCGTTCCTGCGCCTGCTCGCGAAGGGCGAGGCGTACCAGGCCGAGGCCCCGACGCTGTGGGACGTCGGGTTCCGCACCGCGGTCGCGCAGGCCGAGCTGGAGGACCGCGAGCACGCGGGCGCGTGGCACCGGATCAGCTTCCACCGGCACGACGGGCAGCCCGTCCACATCGAGACCACGCGGCCCGAACTGCTGCCCGCGTGCGTCGCGCTCATCGCGCACCCCGACGACGAGCGCTACCAGGGCCTGTTCGGGCAGACGGTCACCTCGCCCGTGTTCGGCGTCGAGGTCCCGGTCGTCGCCCACCCGGCCGCCGAGATGGAGCGCGGCGCCGGCATCGCGATGTGCTGCACCTTCGGTGACCTCACCGACGTCCAGTGGTGGCGCGAGCTGAAGCTGCCCACCCGCACGATCGTCGGGCGCGACGGGCGCATCCTCGCCGAGCCGCCCGCGGGTCTGGACGGCGAGCAGGGCCGCAAGGCCTACGCCGAACTGGCAGGCGCCACGGTCCACACCGCGCGTGAGCGGGTGGTCGGGATGCTGCGCGAGTCCGGCGACCTCGACGGGGAGCCGAAGAAGACGGTCCGCCCGGTCAAGTTCTACGAGAAGGGCGACAAGCCGCTGGAGATCGTCTCCAGCAGGCAGTGGTTCATCCGCTCCATCGCGCACCAGGACGACATGCTGCGGCGCGGCGAGGAGCTGCGGTGGCACCCGGCGTACATGAAGGCTCGTTACGACGACTGGGTCCGCGGCCTCAACGGTGACTGGCTGGTCAGCCGCCAGCGCTTCTTCGGCGTGCCCTTCCCCGTCTGGTACCCGGTCGACTCCGCCGGCGAGCCCGCCTACGAGTCGCCGATCCTGCCCGGCGAGGACCAGCTTCCGGTCGACCCGTCGTCGGACACCCCGCCGGGGTACACCGAGGACCAGCGTGGCAAGCCGGGTGGCTTCGTCGGCGATCCGGACATCATGGACACGTGGGCCACGTCCTCGCTCACCCCGCAGATCGCCTGCGGTTGGGAGGAGGACCCCGAGCTGTTCGCGCAGACGTTCCCGATGGACCTGCGGCCCCAGGCACACGACATCATCCGCACCTGGCTGTTCGCCACCGTGTTGCGTGCCCAGCTGGAGAACGACTCGCTGCCCTGGTACCACGCGGCGCTTTCGGGCTGGATCCTCGACCCCGACCGCAAGAAGATGAGCAAGTCGAAGGGCAACGTCGTCACGCCGCTGGCCCTGCTCGAGCAGTTCAGCCCCGACGCGGTCCGCTACTGGGCGGCCAACGGGCGCCCCGGCACCGACACGGCGTTCGACCAGGGCCAGATGAAGATCGGCCGCCGGCTGGCCACGAAACTGTTGAACGCCAGCAAGTTCGCGCTCAGCTTCCCCGAGCCGGCCGCGGGCGCGGAGATCACCGAGGCGCTCGACTACGCGATGCTCTCGGCGCTCGACGTGGTGATCGGGCAGACCACCGAGGCACTGGAGGCGTTCGAGTACACCTCGGCGCTGGAGCGCATCGAGCGGTTCTTCTGGTTCTTCTGCGACGACTACCTGGAGCTGATCAAGCAGCGCGCGTACGACGAGGACGGCGGGGCGGCCACGCAGTCGGCCCGGCTCGCGCTGCGCAAGGCGCTGTCGTCGCTGCAGCGGCTGTTCGCTCCGTTCCTGCCGTACTGCACGGAGGAAGCATGGTCGTGGTGGCACACCGGGTCCGTGCACACGGCCGGGTGGCCGACGGCCGACAACGCCGCGGGCGGTGACCGGGGCGAGGTGATCACGCTGGCCAGCACGGCGATCAGCGCGATCCGCAAGGCGAAGAGCGATGCCAAGCGGTCGATGCGCTCGCCGGTCGAGTCGGTGCGGATCCAGGGCCCGGCAGCCCAGCTGGAGGCGCTCACGTCGATCGGCGGGGACCTGCGCGCGGCGGGCAACGTGGAAGCGCTGGAGTTCGCGGCCGACGGCGAGGAACTGCGCATCGAGGTGCAGCTCGCCGAGGTGTAGCGCTCGCGAGGAGGAGCCGAAGGTGGCCTTCGGCTCCTCCAAGCCGAACGTTCAGTGCGGCCTCGGCGCTAGTTCACTCGGGTTCGTTCGCCGGCTCGCCGAGTCGTGGCGGGGCCGAACGGTACCGGGGCGGGGTGACGGACAGGCCGATCGGGTTGCGCGGCAGCCGGACGGTCGTGCCGTCCGCGCGGGGCACGTCGACGATCGGGTCGAGGCCGAGCCGGGCCGCGAGCTGGAAGGCCGCCGCCATGTCGTTGACCTGGCCCGCGGGCACCCGGTGCGCGCTGAGCAGCGGCGCCCACTCGTCGGCGGGGCGCGCGGCGAGCAGCCGCTCCAGTTCGGCACGCATCGCGGACCGGTTCGCGACCCGGTCGGTGTTCGTCGCGAACCGCGCGTCCGTCGCCAGTCCGGGCGCGCCGAGCAGTTCGCACAGCTTCGTGAACTGCCGGTCGTTGCCGACGGCCAGCACCAGCTCGCCCTCGCCGCAGGCCAGCGGCTCGTACGGCGCGACGCTGGGATGCTGGTTGCCCATCCGCCGCGGCACGACGCCGCCCGAGGTGTAGGCCGCCGACTGGTTGACGAGCGCCGCGAGCAGCGACGACAGCAGGTTGATCTCGACGAACTGGCCTTCGCCGGTGTTCTGCCGGTGGTGCAGCGCGGTGAGGATGCCGACCGTCGCGAACAGCCCGGTCAGCACGTCGACCACCGCGACCCCGACCTTCTGCGGTTCGCCATCGGGGGAGCCGGTGACGCTCATCAGCCCGCCGAGTGCCTGGATGAGCAGGTCGTAGCCGGGCAGGTCGGCGCCCTCGCCGCGGCCGAAGCCCGTGATCGAGCAGTAGATCAGCCCTGGTCGCTCGGCGCGCAGTTCGTCGTAGCCGAGGCCGAGCCGCTCCATCACGCCCGGCCGGAAGTTCTCGACCACGACGTCGGCGTCCAGCGCGAGCTTGCGCGCCCGTGCGAGGTCCTCCGGGTCGCTCAGTTCGAGTAACAGGCTGCTCTTGTTGCGGTTGAGGGACTGGTAGTACGTCGCCTCGCCGTCGTCTCCGTAGGGCGGCCCCCATGACCGGGTGTCGTCACCGGCTTCCGGGCGCTCGATCTTGACGACGGTCGCGCCGAGGTCGGCGAGCATCATCGTGGCGAACGGGCCGGCGAGCACGCGCGAGAAGTCGGCCACCCGCAGGCCGTCGAGTGCGGACGTCATGCTCTACGCCACCGCCATGACGATCTCGGTCAGCGCCTCGCCGAGCGGGCGGTCCACGCGCACTGTCGCATGTGGATCGCCGCGGGTGATGCCCTGATTGATGATCAGCACCGGCTTGCCCGAGCGCGCCGCGTGCTGGACGAAGCGCAGGCCCGACATGACAGTCAGCGACGAGCCCAGTACGAGCAGCGCGCGGGCCTCGTCCACGACGCGGTAGCACAGTTCCACGCGCGGCTTCGGAACGTTCTCGCCGAAGAACACCACATCGGGCTTCAGCACCCCGGCCTCGCACGCCGTGCACCCGACCAGGCGGAACCCGCGCACGATCTCGTCGGCCAGATCCACGTCGCCGTCGGGGTTGATCCGCGTGGCCGTCGCCTCGAAGTGCGGGTTCGCCGCCTTGAGGCGAGCGTCGAGGTGCTCGCGCCGGCTGGTGCGCCGGCAGCCGAGGCAGATGACGCGATCGAGGCTGCCGTGCAGGTCGACGACGCCCGGCGTGCCCGCGGCCTGGTGCAGGCCGTCGACGTTCTGGGTGATGACGCCGGACACGAACCCGCGTGCCCGCAGCTCGGCGACCGCGCGGTGCCCGCTGTTCGGCGCGGCGCGGGCGATGGTGCGCCAGCCGACGTGGCTGCGCGCCCAGTACCGGCGGCGGCCGTCCTCGTCGGTGACGAACTCCTGGTAGGTCATGGGCGTGTGCCGCCGCAGGCTGCCGGTCTCGCCGCGATAGTCGGGAATGCCGGATTCGGTGGAGATCCCGGCGCCGCTGAGCACCGCGACCCGGCCCTTCCGGAGCACGTCGACGACCTCGTCGAGCCGGTCGGTGCGCGGCAGCGGGTCCCCGGTGGCCTCCCAGGCCAGGGTCGGTTTCGTGCGCACGATCTCCACCTTACTGATCCGACCAAAAGCAGGCGGACCCCGAACAGTGCGTAACCGTTGCTACGCA
>DASZUO010000140.1:0-10709 GCA_035547575.1 Amycolatopsis sp.
GGCGGTCACGCCCCTTCTCGTGTTCGCCCGCGCGCCCGGCTCACCGAACCGGGGTCGTCTCCCGCTCGGCCGGGCGCTTGGCCCTGCGCAGGCCGCGCCAGCCGAGCACGCCGATGGTCGTGCCGAGGACGAACGACACGATCGCCAGCACCAGGTGCACGTACAAGAACGGCGTCGCCGAGCCGTCCGCGTTCCAGGAATCGTGACTTGCCCACAGGTTCTTCACGAAGGTGATCCAGATGACCCAGGACCAGATGCCGAAGGCCAGCAGGAACCACGCGACTCGTCGAGACATGAGCCGAGTATCCCCGATCGAATGACCGCGCCGCTTCGGGGAACGCTTGTTGTGGTGCACTAATCTCTTTTGGTGCACAGCATCAGCCCACGCTGGGCTTTTGGACTCGTTCTGGCATTGCTGTCCGGTTTCCTGCTGGGCACCGGGCAGGCCCAGGCGGTCCAGACCTGTCCCGATCAGCAGGCGCCCCCGCCGCCGATCGACACGTCCGAGAAGCCCCCGCCCGGCCAGCCGGCGCCGCCCCCGTTGCCGGTACCCGCGCAGCCCATCGGCGGCGCGCGGTTGGGCGAGTGCGGCCCGGTGTATCCGGCCGGTGCGGCGACGCCACCGGGCACCACGGCGGCCTCCTGGGTGGTGCAGGATCTCGACACCGGCGCGGTCGTCGCGGCCCAGAACGCGCACGCGCGGGAACGGCCCGCGTCCCTGATCAAGACGCTACTGGCGCTGGTCGTGCTGGACGAGTTGAAGCCGACCGACGTCGTGGTGGCCACCGACGAGGACGCGAAGCAGGAGTGCACGTGCGTCGGCCTCGTCGCGGGCGGGTCCTACACGGTCGACATGCTGCTGCACGGGCTGCTGATGCACTCGGGCAACGACGTCGCCCACGCGCTGGCCACGGCGCTGGGCGGGGTGCCGGTCGCGGTGCAGAAGATGAACGCGAAGGCCGCCGCGCTGGGCGCGATGGACACCCGCGCGGCCACACCGTCCGGACTCGACGGACCCGGCATGTCGACGTCGGCGTACGACCTGAGCCTCATCTTCCACGCGGGCATGAAGAACCCGGAGTTCGCGGCGGCCGTCGCGACGAAGGGCTTCCAGTTCCCGGACGAGCCGGGCAAACCGGCGTTCTCGATCGTCAACGACAACAAGCTGCTCGGCGTGTATCCCGGCTTCCTCGGCGGCAAGACCGGTTTCACCGACGACGCCCGGCACACCTACGTGGGCGGCGCCCAGAAGGACGGCAAGCGGCTCGCAGTGGTCATGATGCGCGCCGAGCAGCGCCCGACGCTGGTCGTACAGCAGGCCACGCAACTGCTCGACTACGGCTTCGGCCTGGCGAAGGCCGGGGCGCAGCCGGTCGGCGAACTGGTCCAGCCGACGCCGGCGGCGACCCCCACGTCCTCGGCCGCGGTGTCGGCCGCGGCGGGCCAGACCACCCCGGGCGACAAGGACCCGTTCGGCGTGACCGGGTGGATCATCACGCTCGCCGTGGCACTGCTCATCATCGCCGGCTTCGTGATCGCCCACCGGCGCCGCACCTAGGACCTGCGCCGCCCCAGCCAGGCCAGCATCGCGCCCGCCCCGAAGGCTCCCACGACCGACCCGGCACCCGGGCCGCGGCGGACCTCGACCACCGGGCGGATCACCGCCGGCGGCGGCGGTTCGACGACCCTCACGATGTTCTCCCGCGCGGTCGCGGTCCACGCGGTCACGAACAGCAGGAACCGCGACACCAGGTTCGCGAACACCAGCAGACCGATGATCGGCCCGAAAATCGCGCCGCTGGGCGAACTGGTGACGCCCGCCAGGTACACCGACGCGGCCTGCTTGAGTATCTCGAACCCGATCGCGGCCAGGATCGCGCCGCGGACGGCACTGCGCACGCTCACCCGCTCCCGGGGCAGCCGCGCCAGCACCCACAGGAACACCAGCATGTCCGCCAGCAGCGCCAGCACGATCGTCGCGAGTCGGAGCAGGAACAGCGCCCAGCCCTCGTTCTCCAGCCCGACCCGTTCCAGGAACCACCGGCCGACGCCGCCGCCGACGGCGGTCAGGCCGAACGACACCAGCAGCGCCACGCCGAGCCCGACGAGCGAGAACAGATCCTTGATCTTGGTCGAGACGAACGGCAGCTTCTTCTTCTCCTGGCCCCACTGTGCGGTCAGCGCGTCGCGCAGGTTGGTCATCCAGCCGAGCCCCGAGTACACGGCCAGCAGCAGACCGAGGATCCCGGTGGCGCCACGTGACGCCAGGGCCGCCGTGACGAGCTGGTTGAACAGCCCACCGAGCCCGGGCGGCGCCGACGAGAGGATGCTCTGACTCAGCTTGTCGAGCGCCGCCTGGTCGTTGGCCAGCACGAACCCGACCACCGAGAACCCGACCATCAGCAGCGGGAACAGCGACAACACGCTGAAGTACGTGATCGCGGCGGCGTAGTGGTTCCCGTAGCGCTCACCGAAAGCGTCGTTCGCTCTGATCACGTGGTCGAGCCACGGGTACTTCCGGCGCAACCTGGGAATCAGCTTTTCTTTGTTCTCCGCCACGTTCTGACGCTAGCCACGGCTCACGGCGGCCGCAATTCGAGACTCAGCCGCGCGGCCGCTGGCCGCCACCACCTCCGCCCGCGCCGCCGACCAGGCCACGAGTCGACGTGTTCGACGTCGGCAACGGCTGGCTGAGGTCCGCCAGCACCACCTGCTCGCCCGCGTTGAGCCCGGACTTGATCTCCGTGACCGACGCGCCGACCACCCCGAGCGTGACCCGCTGTTCCTTGGTCTGCCCGTCGGAAAGTGTTTCCACGAAAGCGTTTCCGCCGAGCAGGTGCACCGCCGAGGTCGGCACCGTCACGGCCGCCTGTGCCGTGCTGGTGATGATCGACACCGAGGCCGTCGCGCCCTGGTGCAGTTCGGCACTCGCCGGCAGCGACACGGTCACCGGGTAGCTCGGCGCCCCGGACGACGTCGTGCTCGCGAGCAGCCCGATCGACACGACCTGCCCGGTGATGGGCGTGCCCGCACCGTCCGGGGTGACCGTGACCTGCTGGCCTGGCTTGATCTGGCCGGCCTGCGTATCGCTGACCGCGGTGGTGACCTGGTTCGCGCCCGGCCCGAACACGACGATGTGCTGCTGCGTCGACGCGTTCTTGCCCACGCTGAAGTCGACCTCGCCGACAGTCCCGGTGATCGGACTGACCAGGGTGGCCGCGGCGAGGTTCTGCTGGGCCACCGCGATCTGTGCGTTGGCCGCATCGATCGCGGCCTGGTCGGCGGCGAGTTGCTCCGCCGAGGCCGGGGTACTCGTTTTGGCGCTGCTCCCGGCCGACCCCGACTGGCTCTTGCTGGAACCGTTGCTGCCACCGGAACTCTTGCTGCCCGAGCTCTTGCCGGAACTCGGCGCCGGTGTGCTCGGCGTCCGGCCCGGCGACTGCGTGCTCGGCGCGGGACTGCTTGGGGCCGGCTCGACCGGCTTGGTCGCGGCGGCGTTCGCGGCGAGCGTCGCGGACAGCGTGTTCTCGGCGTCGGCGAGCTTCTGCTCGTCGACGGCCGTGGTGTGCTGGGCGTCCTGCGCCTCCTGGATCGCCGCCGTGCACTTGTCGACCGTGTCCTGGTCGCTCGGCTGCGCGGCGTCAACCACGGTCTTGCACGCCTTCTGCTGCGCCGAGACCGCCGCCGACGCCGCCGTGAGGTCATCGTCGACCTGGTGCTGCGCGGAGGTCACCGCATCCTGCTGTGTCTTGAGATCCGACGGCGCGGAGGCCGACGTCAGGTACAGCGCGGGCGTCGCGCGGCCACCCGACGACGCCGTGGTCTGCCCGGCCTGGTCGGCGGCGAGCCGTGCCTGCGCGGTGGCCAGAGTGGACTGTGCGGACGCGACCTGACCGGCCAGCGAGGTGGTGTCCAACTGCGCCAGCGGCTGCCCCGCCGTGACCGGCTGTCCTGCCGAGACGTTCACCGCGGACACCTGGCCGGACGACGGGAACGACAGCGTCGACTGCGTGACGGCCTCGATCGTGCCCGAGGTGTCCAGCGTGGCGGTCACCGAAGCGGGCCGGGCGGCGGCGGTGCGGTAACCGGGCGAGGACGAGGCCGACGTCGCCCAGAGGGCCGCGCCGCCGGCGACGACCACGACGACACCGGCGACGATGAGGACGCGCTTAGCCATTCGTGCCTCCGGGCCGCCGGCGACCGGTGTCGCAACCGTTGGGCCCGGCCTGGCTGACGGCGATCGTCTTCGCCGTGACCGCGCCGGTGTCGTCGGTCTGACCGGTCGCCGACACGCATTCGCCCACCTTCAGCGCCGACGAGTTCGCCTGCTCCGACTTCGTGTACGTGGTCGAGGAGTCGACGGTCACCGGCACGTCGGTCGTGGCGCCGGTCTGCCGGTTGTCCTGCCGCACGGTGAAGCCGGTCCCGCTGACCGCGGTCACCGTGCCGGCGGTGAAGCCGCCGCCGTTGGGGGCGTTGCTGCCGGATGGCCGGGGCTGGCGGCTGCGGCTGGCCGTCCCGCTCTGCGGCCGCGTCCCGCCGCCACCGCCGAACCCGGCGGTGCAGTCGCCGTTCGTCGCGGTGCTGATCTCCACGGTCTTCGCCGCGACCGGCTGGCCCGTGCCGGAGACCATCACGCAGCTCCCGGTGGTGACGTCGGCGAGTGTGCCCGCCACCCGGTCGGTGAACGTGGTGTCGCCGGAGAAGTTCACTGTGACCTGGCCGGAACTCGAGTTCTGCACCTCGAGACTGGACTGGGCCAGCGCCGCGACGGTGCCGGACGCGGCCGGACCGCCCGCACGGTTCGCCGACGACGGCGCCGAACTCGCCGGCGCGGCCGCGCCCCCGTTGTCCGAGGAGCCGCACGCGGCCACGAGCAGCACGACCGCGCCACCGATCAGGGCAGGCACAATGCGTCGAAACATGATCTCTCCTACTCGTTTCTCAACGCGTCGATCGGCGCGAGCCGCGCGGCACGGGTCGCCGGGTACACCCCGAAAACCAGGCCGATGACGATCGCGGTGAGAATGGCGACCACGGTGGCCACCGCGGAAATGCTGATCTGGATACCGATCAGGTGTGGCAGTACGAGCGCGCCCGCGATGCCCAGCAGCGCGCCGAGCACCCCGCCGGCGAGGCCGAGCACGGACGCCTCGACCATGAACTGGCGCCGGATCACCGTCGGGCTCGCGCCGACCGCCTTGCGCAACCCGATCTCCCGGATCCGCTCGGTGACGGACACGAGCATGATGTTCATGACGCCGATTCCGCCCACCAGCAAGGAAATCGCGGCGACGCCGCCGAGCAGCAGGGTCAGCGTCTGGCTCACCGAACTGGCCGTCGTCAGCAGCGATTGCTGGCTGGCGATGGTGAAGTCGGCGCTGGTCGGGTTCGTGATGTGGTGCAGCGCCATGAGTTCCTGGTTCGCCTCCTGGTAGGCCGCCGACAGCGTGTCCGACGTGGTGGCCTCCAGGTAGATCGACTGGACACTGGTGCGGGTGGTGCCGCCGATGAGCCGGTCCGCGGCGGTGGACAGCGGCACGACCGCCTGGTCGTCCTCGTTCTGCGCGGCCGACGTGCCCGCGGAGGCCAGCACCCCGACGACGGTGAACGGCGTGCTGCCGATCGTCACCGTGCGGCCGACGGCGTTGGTACTGCCGAACAGTTCCTCCGCGGTGGTCGGGGCGAGCACGGTGACCGCGGCTTCGCTCGTCTCGTCGGCGTCGGTGAGGAACCGGCCCTCGGACACCGTCCTGGCGCGCACGGGCAGCCAGGACGGCGTGGTGCCGACGACGCTCGTGGTCCAGGTCGTCGAGCCCGCGGCGAGCGACGTGCTCCGGCTTGTCGTCGGCGCGACGGCCGCGACGTCCGGCGCGACGCCGGGTGCGGCGAGCGCGGTGGCGTCGTGTGCGGTCAGCGTGGTCGCCGACCCGCTGCCGCCGCGCACGCCGGTGGTGCTCGTGGCGCTGCCCGGCGACACGACGAGCAGGTTCGTGCCGAGCGAGTTGATCGCCGACGCGACCTGCGCCTGCGCGCCCTCACCGAGGCCGACGGTGAGGATCACCGCGGCGATGCCGATCAGGATCCCGAGCATGGTCAGCCCGGACCGCAACCGGTGCCCGCGAATCGCCTCCAGGCTCGTGCGCAGCGTCTCCAGCCAGCTCATGCGAACACCGCCGTATCCGACTCGATGAGCCCGTCCCGCAACCGCACGACACGCCCGGCGCGTGCGGCCACGTCCTCCTCGTGCGTGATCAGCACGATGGTGTGGCCGGCCCGGTTGAGCTCGGCGAACACCGACAGCACTTCGGCGGTCGCGGTCGAGTCCAGCGCACCGGTCGGTTCGTCGGCCAGCACCAGCGACGGCCGGTTGACCAGTGCACGGGCGAGCGCGACTCGGGACTGCTGCCCGCCGGAGAGTTCGTTGGGCCGATGCTCGACCCGGTCGCCGAGACCGACGCGCTCCAGCAACTCGATGGCGCGGGCCTTGCGTTCGGCTCTGCGCACCCCGGCGTAGCACAGCGGGAGCTCCACGTTGCGCCACGCCGTCAGTCCCGCCAGCAGGTTGAACTGCTGGAACACGAACCCGATGCGGCGGTTGCGAATCACCGCCAGGTCCATTTCGGACAGATTGCCGACGTCCTCGCCCGCGAGCGCGTAACTGCCGGTGGTGAGCACATCCAGGCAGCCGAGGATGTGCATGAGCGTCGACTTGCCCGAGCCCGAGGGACCCATGATCGCCACGTACTCGCCGGCTTCGACGAGCAGCGAGACCCCGCGCAACGCCTCGACCTCAACCACGCCGGTCGAGTACACCTTGCGCACGTCCCGGATATCGATGACCGCTTCGCGCACGCTCAGCCCCCGAACCCGCCGAAGCCGCCCCGTGTGCCGCCCGCGCCGCCGAACCCGCCGGTCCGGTTGCCGGTACCGCCGGTTCCGCCGGTCCGGCTGTCCTGGCCGGTACCGGTTCGACCGGCGCCACCCGTGGCGCCCGCCGGCGTGGCGACCATGACCTGGTCCCCCTCGGACAGTCCACTGAGGACCTGCGTCATCCCGTTGACCGTGACGCCGACCGTGACCGGCTTGCTGGTCTGCTTGCCGCCGACCATCTCGTCGACCGTGGCCTGCGCCCCCGTGTAGTGGATCGCCTGGCTGGGCACGGCGAGCACGTCGGACAGCTGCTTGACGACGATCGACACCGTCGCCCCCGCACCCGCGAACAGGCCCGTCGGGTTGCCGGTGACACTGATCGTGACCGGGTAACTGGGCACCGACGAGGACCCGGAGGGCATGACCGCGACCGAGCTGACGGTGCCGTAGACCGGGGTGGTCGAGCCGTCCGGTGTGATGACGGCCTGGTCGCCGGTCTTGATCTGGCCGACCTCCGTGTCGTCGACCCCGGCGTTGACGATGTAGGAGCCGGTCGAGATCACCACGATCTGCGCGGTGCTGGAGCTACTCGAGCTCGACGAGCTGTTGCTGTTGTTGCTGCTGCTGTTCTGCGATCCGCCGCTGTTGGTGCCGCCCGACCCCTGGCCCGATCCGGAGGACGAGGACGAGGACGAGGAGGAACTGGACGAGCCGGCCGACACCTGTTGTCCCACAGTCAGGTTCACCGCCGCGACGGTGCCGTCGATCGGCGAGGTCAGTGTCGCCTCGTTGAGCGCGGCCTGCGCGTTGGTGAGCTGGTTCTGCGCGGCTGTGATCGCGGCCTGGTCGGCACTGATCTGCGCGGCCGACGCGCTGCCGCTGGAGTCGGAGGACAGCTTCGACTGGTCGGAGGCCAGCGTCGACTGTGCCTGCGCGACGCTCGCCTGCAGCGATGCCGACTGCACCGTGGCGAGGGCCTGGCCGGTGGTGACCTGCTGCCCCACGGCCACGTTGACGGCCGTGACCTGACCGGACACGCCGAAGTCGAGGTCGCTCTCCTGCGCCGGCTCGATCGTGCCGGACGAGGACACCGACTGCTTCAAGGTGGTCGTGCTCGCCGCCACGAGGCGGTAGCTCGGCGAGTCCGCGGGCCGGGTCGCCAGCCACACCGTCACCCCGACGGCGGCCACGACGACGACGGCGACGCCGCCGATCGCCCACCGTCTCTTCTTCCGGAGTCTGCCCAGCACGGGGACCTTCTCTCTGCACCACGGAACCGACGGGCGAAAGCATCACCGGTCAGTCTGATAAGTGTCTGAGAAAAATCCCTGGTGGAGCTGTGAATGTCCTTAGCGTCCAGCCGGCAGGAAGCCAACTCGGTCATATACGACAGAAAGCGTTTCCGCCGCGACCGACCTGGCCTGTTCAGCGCCCCGGGCGAGGACCTTGTCCAATTCGGCGATATCGCTCAAATAGGACTGGACGCGGTCCTGGAATGGCGTCATGAAATCGACGATGACCTCGGCGAGATCCTTTTTCAGGTCGCCGTAGCCTTTGCCGACGTAGGCCGACTCCAGTTCCGGTATCGCGCGGTCGGTCAGCGCCGAATAGATCGTCAGCAGGTTCGAGACCCCGGCCTTGTTCTCGACGTCGAACACCACCTCGCGGCCGGTGTCGGTGACCGCCGAGCGGATCTTCTTCGCCGAGCGCTTCGGGTCCTCCAGCAACTCGACGAGCCCGTTCGGCGACGACGCGGACTTGCTCATTTTCGCGGTCGGGTCCTGCAGATCGAAGATCTTCGCGGTGTCCTTGACGATGTGCGGCTCCGGCACCACGAACGTCTTGCCGTAGCGGCGGTTGAACCGCTGCGCGAGGTTGCGCGAGAGTTCGAGGTGCTGGCGCTGGTCCTCCCCCACCGGCACCGCGTTCGCCTGGTAGATCAGGATGTCCGCGGCCTGCAGGATCGGGTAGGTGAACAGGCCGACGCTCGCGTGGTCGCTGCCATGGCGGGCCGACTTGTCCTTGAACTGGGTCATCCGGCCGGCCTCGCCGAAGCCGGTCAGGCATTCCAGCACCCAGCTCAGCTGTGCGTGCTCGGGCACCTGGCTCTGCACGAACAGGGCGCTGCGCTCCGGATCGACGCCGGCCGCGATCAGCTGGGCGACCGACACCCGCGTGCGCTGCCGCAGCACCTTCGGGTCCTGCTCGACGGTGATCGCATGCAGGTCGGCGATCATGTAGAAGGTCTCGTGCGTGTCCTGCAGCCGCACCCACTGCCGGACCGCACCGAGGTAGTTGCCGAGGTGGAACGAGTCGGCGGTCGGCTGGATGCCGGACAGCACGCGTAGCCGGGCTGGGGATTCGTGAGCTTCGGGCACGTTCCGATTGTTTCAGGCCCCGCGTCCGCGTCGCTCAGGTGCCCCGGGCGTGCAGCGCGGCGATGCCGGCCTCGAGATCCGCGGCGGCCTCCACCACCGGTCGCGCCCAGCCCGCGACCAGTGACCCGGCTTCGCTCAACTGCGAGCCGCGCGGCGACCGGTTGACGAGCGTGACGCCGAGCCGCGCCTCGAGTTGCCGGATGCGCGCGCTCGCGGCGGGCTGCGAGATGCCGTGCTCTCGCGCGGCGGCGCCGATCCCGCCCAGCCGCGCGACGGAGAGCAGCAGCTCGAACCCGCTCAGCTCGGCGACGCGGGAAGGCAGGGGCACAATCACAACTTATGACCCGAACGAGGTCACGCGGGCCTGTCGGCGCCCAGGTCAGCCGATCGTGTGGCCCGGACGCTCAGCGCGGCCGCTGGCGGTACGGCGTGAGAATCGGGCGCGTGGTCTCCTCCGGCTCAACCGCCGGAGGCTCGACCATCTGGGCCTTTCGACGCTGCCGGAGCACGCCGAGCGTCATGCCGATGATGCCGAGTACTACCGCGACGAGGCCCACCGGTCCGAGCAGCCCGAACGACGACTCGGTGGTCGCGTCGGCTGTTTCGGCAGCATCGGCGACGCCGGTTCCCGCGGACAGGACGACCAGCAGCGCCGTGCTCATCCACAGCGACCGGTGGAGCAGAGTGCTTCGGTTGCGCACCGGGGTGCCTCCCGCGACGAGACTGCTATTCGGACCACGTCGTCACCCTATTGGGCGGATGTTGCCAGACTGAAAACTACCGAGCGTGTCAAGCCCTGTCGTTTGTCGATCAACATCGGGGGCAGAGACTAGCGTCCATCCGAGTGACCCGAACACCGGGTCCGGCGAAGGGTGTCTACCGCGCCGCGTCCGGTGGAGAATGGCGGCCATGTGCCGGAGCATCAAAACCCTGCGCCCGCCCTACGCCGAGCAGGTGACCAGCGCCGACGTCCGCGCGGCCGCGTTGCAGTACGTCCGCAAGGTGTCGGGCTTCCGCAAGCCCGCGCCCCACAACACGGAAGCGTTCGACCACGCGGTCGAGGAGATCGAGCGCGCGACCGCGGAGCTCCTGGCAACCCTCGAAGTGCGCGGCGCCGCGCGGGCGTGACCTGCGCCACTCCCCGCCGCTCCGCGCCACGAGCAGGCGCCCGGCGATTGCCTCTTGCCGGTTGCCGGTTGCCGGTTGCCGGTTGCGGCTGCCGCGGGCGTGCTTGCGAGGCCGGCGGCGTGGTCAGTAGGGCGATGCTCAGCGGCGCCCGCCGTCCGCCCCTCCCGGCTCGAGGCGTCTTAGCCCACGCGGCGCGGTAGCCGCGCCCCGCCACCGCCTCGGCTGATCCGGACCCCCGCCGCGCAACGGCACCCAGACGTCCACCGCCCGCCCCGCAGCGGTCGTCCCGTCGCGGCCTCCGAGGTGAGTCGACCCCACAGCCTCAGCCTT
>DASZUO010000141.1:0-5636 GCA_035547575.1 Amycolatopsis sp.
GGATCGAGTCGGCCGTGAACAGCGTCGCGACGCGAGCGCGCACTTCGGCTGCCGCGGCCGGGAACTCCACGCGGTCCGCACCGTAGATCACCACCGGCGGCAGCGGCGACATGCCGGTGTACCAGAAAGTACCGTGCTGCAACGGAAACAGCAGCGAGGAGAGGTCGCCGTTCACGCCACGGCGGCCCAGGCTCGTCCGGCGGCCGCCGACCGTCGTGATCAGCATGGCTCGCTTGCCGGCCAGTTCTCCCTCGCCGTAGCGAAGAACGGTGCCGTCCGGCGCCTTCACGCCGTAGCCGAAGCCGCGCACGAAAACGCGATCGAACCAGCCTTTCATGATCGCGGGCGGGCCGTACCACCACAACGGAAACTGCACCACCAGCGCATCGGCCCAGCGGAGTTTCTCTTGCTCGGCAACGACATCCTCGTCGAACGCGTCGACCTCCCAGACGAGCGGATCCCACTTCATCGCGTACAGGTCCGACAACCGGTACTCGTGTCCCTGTTCCGTCAGCGTGCGCAGGCCCTCGTCGCGCAGGGCGGCGTTGAGCGATCGCTGGTCGGGATGGGCGAAAAGCCATAGCACCTTCATGACCCCATCGTCGGTCCGGTCGGCGGGATGATCGAGTGGCCTGATGGCCATCATGTGAAAGGATCGAGCCATGCATCGGATCGTGGTGTTCGTCCGGGCCGGGGTGTTGCCGATCGAACTCGGCATCGTCCACCGGCTGTTCGGTCAGGCCCGCTCGGCTGCTGGGGAACCGCTCTACGAGGTTCTGACCTGCACACTCGTGTCCGGTCACGTGCGCACCGACGCCGACTTCACGATCCACGTGGCCCACGGGCCCGGCGTACTGGCCAGTGCGGACACGGTCATCGTGCTGTCCTCCGACGAGGACTACGAACCCCAGAGCGGCGGCCCGTTGCGTGGCCCGATGGCCGACGCCTTCCGCCGCATCCGGCCCGGCACGCGCATCGCCTCGGTCTGCAGCGGCGCGTTCGTGCTCGCGGCCGCCGGCCTGCTCGACGGCAGGCCCGCGACGACGCACTGGCGCTCGGCCGCCGAGTTGCGCGACCTCTATCCCGCCGTCCGGGTCGAGGAGAACGTGCTCTACACCGATTCCGGCGACGTGCTCACCTCGGCCGGGGTCGCCGCCGGGATCGACCTGTGCCTGCACATGATCCGCCGCGACCACGGGGCCGGCGTCGCCAACCAGGTCGCGCGCGGCACGGTGGTCGCGCCGCATCGGGACGGCGGGCAGGCCCAGTTCATCCAGCGTCCGGTGCCCGAACCGCGCCTGTCGTCCACCGCCGCGGCTCGCGCCTGGGCGCTTGAGCACCTCGGCCGCCCGCTGACGCTGCGCGAACTCGCGGCGTGCGAGTCGATGAGCGTGCGCACCTTCACCCGCCGGTTCCGTGAAGAGACCGGGATTTCGCCGGTGCAGTGGCTGACCCGGCAGCGCGTCGAGCGCGCGCGGCAGTTGCTGGAAGAGACGGACCTGCCGGTGGACCGGATCGCGGCCGACGCCGGGTTCGGCACGGCCGCGTCGCTACGACAGCATCTTCAGGCGGCACTGGGGGTGTCGCCGAGCGCGTATCGCGCGACCTTCCGTGGAGCCGGTCAGGACCACAACTCGTCCGCGGGTGCAGGCCGGCCCAGGTAGAAGCCCTGCGCCTGATCGCAGCCCAGCTTCCGCAACATCTCCAGCTGCTCCTCGGTTTCGACGCCCTCCGCGACCACGGTCAGGTCCACCGCGTGCGCCATCGCGATGATGCTCGTGACGATCGCCTCCGCGTCGGCGGATTCGCCGAGCCCCGCCACGAACGAGCGGTCGATCTTCAACGTGTCCAAGGTGAGCTTGTGCAGTTGGGCCAGCGAGGAGTAGCCGGTGCCGAAGTCGTCGATCGCCAGCCGGACTCCAAGATCCCGTAGCGCCGCAAGGCTTTCGCTGGCCAGCGCGGCGTCGCGCATCAGCGCGCTCTCGGTGATCTCCAGGCACAGCGCGGACGGCGGCAGCCCGGTGGTGTGCAGCGCCGCCTCCACCGCGGGCACCAGACCGGCGTCGTCGAGCTGGCGCGTCGACAGGTTGATCTTCAGGTCGGCTCGGACGCCCTGCGCCCGCCGCGCCGCCAGTTCCCTCGTCGTCTCCCGCAGCACGTGCGCGCCGAGCAGGTTGATCAGGTCGCTCTCCTCGGCGAGCGCGATGAACTCGGTCGGCGAGATCGGGCCGTGCACCGGATGCGTCCAGCGCAGCAGCCCCTCGACCGCGACCATCTCGTCGGTACGCAGGTCCACCACCGGCTGGTAGGCGGCCCACAACCGGCCGCGACGCACGGCGTCCCGCAGGTCCTGCTCCAGCCGCATCCGCCGCTGCAGCCGCATCCGTAGCTCGACATTGAAGAACTCGTACCGGCTGCGGCCCAGCGTTTTCGCCTGGTACATCGCGACATCCGCGTCGCGCAACAGCTCGTCGGACGTGCGCTGGTCGCCGGGCGTGGCGAGCACGATGCCGATGCTCGCGTCCACATGCAACCGCCGGGCGCCGACCGACACCGGCCGGGTCAGCGTGTCCCGCAGCCGCTCCGCCAGCGCCCGCACCTCGGGTTCGCCGCGCAGATCCGGGGCCAGTACGACGAACTCGTCACCGCCGAGGCGGCCGACGACGTCGTCGGGGCGCACCACGCGGCACAGCCGTTCGCTGGAGATCCGCAGCACCGCGTCGCCGATCGCGTGACCGAGCGAGTCGTTGATGACCTTGAACTTGTCCAGGTCGATGAAGAGCACCGCCGTGGTCTTGCGGTTGTGCCCGCGCAAGAGCGCGGTGAGCTTGTCCAGCACCAGCGAGCGATTGGCCAGCCCGGTCAGCGGGTCGTGGGTCGCGTCGTGTTCGAGGCGTTCCCCGATCGCGCGCCGTTCGGTGATGTCGGTGAACGAGATGACCTGCGACGTGGACCGGGCGTCGTCGGGGTTGAGCAGGTGGCACGACACCGACAGCCACACCTCACGGCCGTCGTGCCTGCGGTACCGCATCAGCCGTCCCTGCTGTGTTTCGCCGGTGCGGCGGACTTGCGCCGTCGGGTACTCCGCGGGGTCCATGCGCCTGCCGCGCTCGTCGTAGATCGGCCAGTCGAACGGTGAGGAGCCGAGAATCGCGGCGGCGGACACGCCGAGGATGCGTTCGGCAGCGGGATTCGCCGACATCAGGCGCCCCTGCGGACTGACCACGATCACGCCCTCGTCCAGCGACGCCACGACGGTGCTGTACAAGTGCTCGGCACGGCGCCGCGCCGTCTCGTCCGCGCAGACGAGCACGTACCCACCGTCCATTTCGGCTGCGGACACCCGCACGGTCAGCGTGCCGCCGTCCGCGGCACGGTGCCCCGAATCCATCACGCCACCGGCGGCGACGACGGCCGCGGGATCGAGCGGCGCGCCGACGAGCTCACTCACCGGCCGGCCCTGCGCTTCCGCCGCGGCGAGCCCGTAGATCGCCTCGGCGGCCGGGTTCCAGCTGGTCACGTGACCCGTCCGGTCGGTGGCGATGATCGCGTCGCTGACGTGCTCGACGAGCGCCGCCTGGTACCGCAGGGCCGCCTCCGCGGCATGCTGCGGGCTGACGTCACGCATGATCACCTGGTACGCGGGGCGCCCGGCCCAGGTGGTTCGTACCGAGACGACCTCCAGCGGGTACGTGGTCCCGTCGGAGCGCAGGAACAGCGCCTCGGCCGGCTCGGACGTCGCGCCCGGCACGGTCAGCTTCGCGAGACGGCGCATCATCCCCGGGATCGACTCGGGCGCCACGAAGTCGGTGATGGGCCGGTCGAGCATGTCGCTCGGCGAGGCGATGTCGCTGAACCGGCTCGCCGCGGGGTTGACGTAGGTGAGCTTGCCGTCCTGGTGCACGGCGATCGCGTCCGGGCTCAGCTCGATCAGCAGCCGGTAGCGGTCGGCGAGGTCGGCCAGTTCGCGGCGGTCCTCGTGCCGGTCGGTGACGTTGGTCACGATGCCGATGAGGGTGTCGTCGCTGCGGCGGGCGCGGAAGCGGAGCCACATCGCGTGGCCCTCGGCGGTGCGGTGCGGCTGCTCGAGTTCGAAGTCCTGCCAGGTCTCGGTGGTGCGCGCGGCGGACGTCAGCGGCTCGGTGAGTTTGGCGAGCCGGTCACGCAGCGCGTCGTCCGACGCCTCGGGCATGTCGAGCAGGGACGCCAGACCCTCCTGCCAGGACAGCTCGCCGGTGGCGCAGTCCAGCTGCCAGATGACGGCGCGTTCGGCGGAGAGGGCCAGGTCGACCACCTGCTCGTGATCGATCGACACGGCGGCGGCACGTTCCGCACCGTTGGCGTTTGCCTCCATGCCCCGTCCGATCCGCCGAATGCCCGATGAACACTGCTTACTCCGTTTGGAGGAAGAGCTGTAGGCCGAACACAGCCTTCCCGCCAGTACCAGCTTGCCATGGAAAAAGACGCAAAGCCGCTGGTCGTTGGCTTTGTAGATCCAATCGTTCCTGAATGGATCGTAGAGGCAACCACAAGGAGGGGCGAGTGTGATGAACTCGCGAGAAATTGGAATTTGCGGTATTGGCGCGGTTACCGGTTATGGCTGGGGCCGGGAGTCCTTGTGGGACGGGCTCACTGTGGGTAAGCACGCGGGCACCTTGGAGGGTGGCTACGGGCCGAACCACGATGAGCCCGCCTGGATCGGGAAGGTCTCCGACGGCGGCGACCCGAAGGACGGGCCGAGCCGCTTCTCGCGCGCGATGCGGGCCGCGGCGCGGGAGGCCATCGCCGACGCCGGCGAGCGTGGTTGGCAGGCGGGCAGGCGCGTGGGCCTGCTGCATGCCGTGGTACTCGGCGAAGTGGATCTCTGGCGGGACTTCTACGTGACGCGCGGGGGGAACCTCAAATCGCGGGAGTATCTCGCGCTCATGCCGTCGACGCCGATGTCCACGTTCATGCAGGAATACGGTTTCCACGGTCCGGCGATGAACGTGTCGGCGATGTGTGCGTCCGGCAACGCGGGGCTGCTGACCGCGAAGGCGTGGCTGGATGCCGGAATCGTCGACGATGTGGTGTTCGTCGCCACCGACCTGTCGGCCACCCCGGAGAACGTGCTGCACTTCGTCCGGCTCGGCGTCGCGGTGACCGATGACGAGCCGCTCGAGGTGTGCCGCCCGTTCCAGCAGGACAGCCGCGGTTTCATGGTCGGCGAGGCCGCGGTGGCGTTCGTGCTCTCGCGGCGTGGGGAACGGCCGTACGCGCTCACACTCGGTGGCGCGATGTCCCACGACGGTTACCACGCGACGTCCGTCGATCCCGGGCTGGAGCAGATCCGCGGTTGCTTCCAGGACGCGCTGGCCAACGCCGACGTGCCCGCCTCGGCGATCAAGTACCACAACGCGCACGGCCCAGGCACGGCGCAGTGTGACCGCGCCGAGACGACCATGCTGGAGGAGTTCTGCGGTCCGGACACCGGGATCTATTCGGTGAAACCGCTGGTCGGGCACTGCCAGGGCGCCGCGTCCGCGGTCGAGGTGGCGGTCGCCGCGCTGGGCTACGACCGCGGTTACCTGCCCGCACCGCCGACCGTGGCTCCCGGGCACCCGCAGTTGCTGAACGGCCGGACCCCGGTCGGTGAC
>DASZUO010000142.1:0-6113 GCA_035547575.1 Amycolatopsis sp.
TCCATGCCTGGCTGACCCCCACCCTGGCACAGCCACCGGTTCCACTCGGCCACCTCACGTCCACAATGGATGAACCACTCCGCGCGGCGGAGCGAGGCTCGCGGTTCGTCGCGTTCCCGGCCGTGGTTGCGAACATCACCGGAGCCCCGGCCATGTCCGTCCCGCTGTACGTCTCCCGGGCCGGCCTGCCGATCGGCGTGCACTTCCTGGGCCGGGCGGGCGACGAGGCCACGCTGTTCCGCCTCGCCGGCCAGCTCGAACGTGCCAACCCATGGCCCCACACCCACCCGGTCGGCTACGCCCACAAGCACACCAGGCACTGCTACTGGGACCACACCCAAGCCCGCTGGATCTGCCCCGATACGGGACGGAGACGGCAGAGCCAGGACCAAGATGTCCTGCCTCGGCCCCAATCTGCACGCTGAAACCACCACCTCAGCCGTCTGCTCGGCGCCAGCCATTACAGTCGTGACGTGCGCATCACGGGAGGAAGCGGCGCCTGGGTGGACCTGCGGCCGCTGGGCTGGGAATTCCCGCCCAGCGCCGGAGAATGGGACGACCGCTGGCTCGTGATCCGCGGCATGGTCACGTCTGGCGACAGGGACTGGGCGTTCACCGAGCCCTGCCTGCTCATCGACGAGGCGCGCGAGCTGGCCGCGTGGCTGCGCGATGGGGCTGAAGGCCGGATCGCGCCCCACCCGCCCACCGTCGACGCGGAGCCGTCGCTGTCGTTCATGGAGCCGGCGCTCGGGCTCTCGTTGGTGGCACGCAACGAAGGTGAGCTCGTCCTCGACGTCCACTTCGCCGCGGAAGCCGCGCCGCCATGGCTTCCTGAAGAGAGCCCTCCTGCCTGCCACATCCTGCAGTTGCGAGTACACCCGAGCCGGCTGCTGGCCGCCGCCGACTCCTGGGCCGAAGAACTCGACGCCCTGCCGGCCCGGCCCTGGGTTGATCCCCGCTCCTGAATCCGGTGCGGAAAGCACAGTGACGGACCGCTGAAAGCCCCACGCGGTCAGGCGGTGCGCGGCAGCACCCGACCGCCTACACGGCCGGCACCCCCGGCGGGACGGCTGGGCTCGTGGGCGGCACGGGGACAGGACCGCCGACCGGGAGTCCGCCGCCGTTGCCCGGTGGTGGGCCGGGTTGGTTGCCACCCGGAGCTGAGGCGGGCGGCCGTTGGCCCGGCACCGGCCCGGCCGGTTGCTGCGGCGGGTTGCCCGGCGCCGGTTGCGGCGGAGGCGGGTTCGGTGCGGGCTCCTCCGCCTTTCCCGAGGGTGCAGCCGGTTCCGCGGAGTCGATGAGCGCGGTCGTGTCGGGCACCGCGCCGGCGCCGTTGGCATAGACACTAGTCCGGCAAAGAACGCGGTACCTTCCCCGCGGTCCGCCCGAAGGAAGACGCGCTGGCGATCTTCTGCCTCAGCGGATGCATGACGGCCGACCAGGCCGCCCAGCGCGGCACGTCACGGGAGCAGCTGGAGAACGTCGTGCTGCCGTTCGTCGAGCGCGCGCTCTACGCACCTGCGTCTCGTTACTAATCCGACCAAAAGCAGGCGGACCCCGGGCAGCGCGTAGCCGTTGCCACGCAAGCCGGATCGTCGGTGGCGATCAGTTCGGGTAGCCCGCGGGAGTGCCGCCGGTCTGCACGGCGTAACCGGTCGCGCTGCCTGATCCACCGAGCGACGGGCTGTCCATGGTGTACGCGATATGTGCGAACCCACTGGGATCGGTGTCGACTCCGAAGTCGTCCAGCAGTTGCCTTCCCGAATCGCAGCTGATGCCGCCCTCGCAGATCGCGCCCTGGTGCACGGGTGCGATCTGGGTCGTCGACCAGCTCGTCGACCCCTGCTGGCCGGTCTGTGCAAAGTAGACATACCAGGTGCGGCTGTCCGCCGCGCCGGGCCGCACGGTGTCGGGGGTGCCGTAGTAGACCAGATCGGTGCCGTTGCTGGTGGCCACGAGCCACGGCATCACGGCGGCCTTCGTGGTGCTCACCGGGCCGGAGCAGGTCCAGCTGTCACCGTGGTCGGCCGAGCGGGCCACGTATATGGCGTCGCCGTTGGAGACTGCGTACGAGAGCGAGCCGTCCGGGGCGACCGAGACGTTCGGGAACTGGTGGCCGAGACCATTCTTGCCGAAGGCCGTGGTGCACGCGATCGGCTTGTCCGTCCACGTATGACCGCCGTCCGAGGACACCCCGAGAAACGCTTCGTTCTCGGTGTCCCCGCCGGCGGCGCTGGGTGCGACGAAGGACTGATACGCCCAGAAACCGCCCGCGACCGGGGACGCGTTGCGATGGTCGATGGCGAGGTTGCCCAGCTCGTTGTCGGCCGCCTTGTAGTCGCTGTCCGGGATGACCCGCGCGACGTGCGTGTAGAGGCCGCCGCCGTTGTCCGAACGCAGCACGTCGATGTTGTTCGTGGCGATGTCGTGGTAGCTCAGCAACGACGTGTCCGCACCGTATGCCGCGATCCACTCCCGGTCGTCCAGCGGCAGCCCGGCCTGCACGGGCGTCTGGGTGAACGTCGCACCGTCGTCGTTGGACACCGCGACGTTCACCGAGCCCAGGTTCAGGCTCGCGACGTAAGCGCGGTAGGTGCCCGACGAGGACTTCACGGGCGCGAACGCCGTGTCGGTGTCACCACCGGACAGGCCGATACCGTTGACCGCGTTGGGTTGTCCCGCGTAGGTCAGTCCACATCCGGTCGCGGCGGCAGGACCGTGCCAGTACTGGCTTCCCCCGCCCAGCCCGTTCTCCGAGCTGATGCCGACCAGTCCCGCTTTCGACACGTGGATCGACGGCTCGCCGGCCTGGTTCGTCCCGCAACCCGCCTGGCCCACGGTCTGCACCTGCAGTTGCCCGCTGGAAAAGGTGTTGCCACCGGCAGCGTTCGCGGAGGCGGCCATGACAGCCGCGGCACCCACACCCGCAGCGGCCAGTGCGGCGCACCACCGAACCGCGGTGTACCGCCACCGAAAGCGAATCATCTTCACTCCTATGTGTACCGCTGCTTCAACGGGCGGTAGCGATAAAAACACTCGAACGGGTGAAAAGCAAGGATCACCGGAAACCTGCTGGCAAACGCTGTTCAAAAGCACCGCGACGCGCGCCTCCGCCCCCGCGAAGGCCGAGCGCGCAGTTCGTACAGTGGGACAAACGCAGCTGACAGGGCGGCCTGCGGACAATTTCGGTCCTTTACGGACAGTCCACTACGGACTCTTCCGCGTGCGTCAGCCGAGTCGCGATCCCAAAAGTCGGCTACGAAGGCTGTCGAGCTCGGCGCTGCTGACGCCGGCGCCGAGCAGATACTCCTCGACGTCGAAGCCGTCGAGGGTCGCCAAGACGGCTTCTTCGGCGGTGGCGCCCTTGTTCGCGAGGACGGTCCGGATGATCGGTTCTTGGTCGTCTCCGCTCATTGCGGCGAAAAGCGCCTTGAGGGCTTCGGCGGACATGGCGTAGTCCGCGGCGATCGCATGGGGTTCGACGTCGGCCAGCGCGAGCAACAGGAGCGTGATCAGCCCGGTTCGGTCTCGGCCGGCGCCGCAGTGGAACAGAACGCCACCGGGGCCAGTGTTGGCGATCGCCTTGACGACGGCAGCGCAGCGGTCGGCCTTCCGTTTGAGGAAGACGGGATAGTAGAGCGGCGTGCCGTTGAGTTGTTCACGGTTGACGTGCTGCCAGAACTCGATGTCGTCGATATCGTCGAGCGGGACCTCGAGCCGGTTGATGCCGGTCGGTGTGGCTGGCCCTTCGGGGGCGGCGGTGAATTGTGCCGAGCCTGCCTGTGTCGTCAGCGGATTTTCCGTGGGCCGGATCTCGTCCGCGTTGCGGAGGTCGATAACCGTGCGGACGCCGGACTCGCGCGCTTGGGCCCAGCCTGTGTCAGTGACGAAACGCAGGTCCGCCGCTCGGAAGAAGGCGCCATGGCTGGTCGTTTCGCCGGACTTGGTGGGCAGTCCACCGAGGTCCCTGGTGTTGAAGAAGCCTTCCCAGGCCACTGCTCTGCTTGTGCTCATCGTGGGGGTGCGTCGTCCTCACTCAAGGCGTCGGCGCTGGGCGGGCCGGCACCGGGAATCAGCAAAGGCACCGCGACTGAATCCGACTCGCCAGGATGGCCTACGGCCGACGCCGTCGACAGTCCACAGTGGGCCGTGCCGATACCGCGGTCACCAAGGTCTACCGCACCGCCATCCGGGGCAGTGCCGGGCGCTTCGCGGCGTCGATCATGCCAACCCGGTCCACTACGTCCGGCGGTCCGCTCTTGTCCACCCGCGCGACGCCGGCGCGCCCGAACATCAGGAGCAGGATCTCCAGTGGTTCGCCGGTCAGCGTCACCACCGGCTCGCCCCGGCGCAGCGTCACCTGGTCGCGATCTGGCCAGACCGCCTCGATCCCGACGTCGGATGGCCGCACGATCCGGACGAAGCCGGGCAGCTTGGACCACATCGCGTCCTGCACGGCGTCGATGTCAGTACGCGGCGGCATCCCGTTGGCCCGGCGAACATCCTCGTGGTGAATGGTGTACTCGCGCAGGAACATCCGGTTGCGCACCGCGCCGAGCGCGAGCGGCCCGAACGAAGGCCCGACGCGGAACCGACGTACCAAACCAGGCCAGTCGCGTTCCCGTTCGCGTTGCACCATGCCGTCGTAATACCGGCGGGCCCGCTCGTTGTGGTCGCCCATCATGTGCCCGAACCACGCGTCAGGGCGCCGTTCGAACAGGACGAGATGGATGCAGACGTCACGCGCCGACCAGCCCTCGCAGCACGACGGTGCGTCCGGCCCGACCTCGAGCAGCGTCTGCGCGAACGCCTCGCGCTCAGCGGCACCGATGCGATCGTGGCCATACATGGCGGCGAACCGGCTGGCCATGGACATGGAACCCTCCTCACCTCGTGGCAAGGACACGGTACGCGGACTGCCGCCGGCTGAACACACGTCGCCGAGATCTGCTGGTCCTTGCCGGTGTGCGTCGACGAGCAAGCCGATTCGCGGCGCCGAGCATCCACGCAACAACGCGGCCCCCAGTCCAATTTCGGGCGCCGACTGGATGCGCGTGCGGGTGGCCGGCTCGAGCTTCTTCGCGAGGACCCGTCCTTTCCGGCGACATGGTGAGCACCGGCGAAGGCGGCCGAATGGGTGATCCGCCGTGGTCCGTCGCCGATGCCGTCGTTCGAGCTCACGCCGGGGCGTGGGCACTGCGCTCTACCGCGACGGCGGCGACCTCGGCACCCGCACCGTAACCTAAAGCCGACCGATCCAATGAGGACGAACGAACTGACCGCCGACGATGTCGGCGCGTGGCTTGAGGAAAGGCCGATGTACCGGCGACAAGGACTCTGCAGGACAACATCGTGCTGCTCTCCGACAAAGTGCCAGCCGGACGCGAAGGCGAGCCGTCGAAATCGCTGACCATGACGCAGACGGAAGCGGTCCTCAAACGCCGCAGAAGCCGACGATCCGCCAATCGGCGCCTACATCGTGACATCCCTGGTCACCGATGCTCGCACCGATGCGGCGACACGAAGACCAAAAGTCCAAGCGATCGCCCGTGCCGCGCAGCGCGCGGTTGACGCCCTTGCTGCCCAACGGAAACGCCAGCACATCCACCAGCTCAACGTTGGCGACCGCTGGACCGAACATGGCCTGGTGTTCACGTCCGAGGTGAGCACTGAGATGAGCGTCGCCACCGTGCGCTGGGCGGTCCGGCGCACGGCCGGACTCAAGCCGGAGGACTGGACGCCGCGCGAGCTAGGTCACAGCTTCGTGTCTGCCGCCACCAGCTCCGGGCGCTGATTCAGGACGGGCCCTCGCCGGAGCATGGTCACCCAGAGACGGCTCAGGGCTGGTGCGCATTGCCCGCGCACCAGCCCTGACCAGCGTGGGCGATACTGGGATCGAACCAGTGACCTCTTCGGTGTGAACTATGTACGGGGTACCGCGCTGACCTGCAGAAATACAACTCCTGCAGGTCAGCGCAGGTTGTTCAAGTCAGTTGAGGGACGTTCCAGCCCGTTGTGTGCGCAGCGCTGCTCCCAGCCCGCTCCCCACAGTGCTCCCCGGCTGTCGCATCCCCCGTCGTAGCTACCCGCGTAGGTTCGAGTCCTCGGCGGGA
>DASZUO010000143.1:0-7059 GCA_035547575.1 Amycolatopsis sp.
CGGAACCGTCATGGCGCTCCTCACCCACTCGATGACCGGGACCGTCATGGCGCACTCCCCCGGCGACTCGATCACCGGAACCCGCGCGGCGCTCCCCGCCGACTCGATGACCGGAACCCTCATGGCGCGCTCCCCAGCAACTCGATCACCTCGGCGTCGGTCGTCTGGTCGAAGTTCCCGTACCACTGCCCCACTGCCCGGAACTCCTCCGGCGCCAGCAAGCACACGACCTCATCGACATCGCCCTTCAGGGTCACGGCGGCGTCGGGAGCGCAGACCGGGGCGGCGAAAACAAGCGCACGCGGCACGTCGGCCCGCATGGCGCGCGCCGCGGCGCGCGCGGTCACGCCCGTCGCGAGCCCATCGTCGACCAGGATCACGTCGCGGCCCGTTCGCGGCTTCGGCTCACGGCCGTTGAGGTAGACCTCCTCGCGGCGGCGCGCCTCGGCCCGTTCGGCCTCGCAGGCCTCAACAAGATCCTCAGGCCGCAGGCCGAGCATCGCCAGCGTCCGCTTGTCGTAGGTGACCTCGCCGGACGCGGTGACGGCGCCGATGCCGAACTCGGGATGGCCCGGCGCGCCGATCTTGCGAGCGACGGCGACGTCGAGCGGCGCCCCGAGCACCTCGGCCGTCGCGTATGCCACGACCATCCCGCCGCGCGCGAGTCCCACCACGAGCGGGTCGTGCCAGTCGCGCCGCCTCAGCAGCCCCCCGAGGTGTAGGCCCGCAGCCCGCCGGTCCGGAAACGCACGAATCCGACTCATGCGTGCCGGGTACCCCGGAGCGGATCGCGTCAACCCGGCTTGCCGCGACGGTTCCGGTGCAGCACCCGGGACGGACGGGTCAACTCCGTTCGCCGCGACGGTGACGGTGCCGCACCCAGGCGGATCGCGTCAACCCGGCTCGCCGCGACGCTTGCGGTGCAGCACCCAGGCGAAGTCGATCACGCAGCCGACCGCGAGGAGCGACAGCAGCACCGACGCCCACCACAGCCCAACGGTCCCGAACAGCACTGCGACCGCGATGCACAGCACCACCGCGACTGCGGCCAGGACCAGCCGGAGCGTGAGTGCGCTGTAGGTGGGGGCGGCGCCGCCGTAGCCGGCCGTGGGGTCGTGGTAGTTGGGCAGGCCCCGCTCGTATTCCTCGCGCGTGCGAGGCCTCTCATGCGGGATTCTCATGCTTGTGGGGTACCACGCTGACCCCGCCGGCACACAAAAAAGCCGGCTACGCCGGTCGACAGCTTCGACGCTGAAGTTGTCGACCGGCGCATCCGGATCGACCGCACAAGGCGGCACGCCGACAGAGTTTACTTATCACGCAGGTCCGGGCCGGGAATCGTAGTCGGACCGAGATAACCACAGGTCACGAGCGTCCTGATGTCACGTTCGCGACACGATTCCGCAAATCGCGATCCGCATGTTCCACGAAACCTTGCCGCACAGCCAGCGCCGCACGCTCAACCGGCGCCCTGCATGATTTCGCGGCGCTGGGGCCAGTGGGACCAGAACGCGCCCGTGTAACCGAGCTGGATGAGGCGCAGCAGGAACGGGTTGTCGGCGTAGTTGTTGTCATCCTCGGTGATGCCCGGCAGGGTCGGCAGCATCACCCGGTGGTGCTCGGACTCCGGCACCAGGTCCCACAGCAGCTTGACCGTGTTCACCCAGCGGCCGTTCGGCGACTCGAGCGTCTGAGGATCCTCGGGCAGCGCCGGCGACAGGTAATACACCGGGCGGAACCGGCCCGTGCGGTCGAACACGAACTGCCGCTCGTACTCGACCAGGCTGTCGCACAGTGACCGCGGCTTGAGCACGATCGGCTCGGTCGCGGTGTCGGACTGCAGGCCAGGCACGGTGCGCTCGCCGTTGCACTGCTGCGCCAGCTGAATCCCGAGCGGCGAGTACGGGAACGCCCGGATACCGAGGCTGTACCCGGCCACCGTGACGTTCAGCGCCAGCGTCTGCTCGACCGCATCCGTGAGGCTCTCCAACGTTTCGCCCGGCATGCCGAGCAGAACCTCGACCATGACCGGCAGCTCGTACATCTTGGTCAGGTCGACCAGCCGCCGCACGTCGTCGAAGTCGTAGTATCGCCGGCCGCGCCCGGTAACCTTCCAGTCGTCCAGCATGTCCTCCCGGACGTGGTCCGGCGCCAGGTTGATGCCGGCACACCCCGCCTGCACCAGCAGGTCCAGCAGTTCCTCGTCGAACGGCGTCGGCTGCGCGTAGATCCACAGGCGCAGCTTCCGCAGCGCCGACGCGGGATCGGTGTCCCGGCGCCGGATCACCTCGCGCAGCACCGCCTTGCTGTGCGAGATCGCGAGGTTGAACTCGCTGTCGGTGGTGTGCAGGTCGAGCACGCCCTGCCCGCACAGCACCTCCATCTCGTCCACCACGGCATCCACGGCGCGGCGCGTGAAGTGCGCGCCCTTGGCATCCGGTTCCACGCAGTGCGCGCACGAATAGGCGCATCCGTTCTTGGTGAGGATGTTGCCCAGCCCACCGCCGCGGTAGTACCGCAGGTTGTCCACTTTGTACTGAACTCCGGACCGTCTCGTGTAGCCGGTCGTGGTGTTGAGCGGCACGAACTCGGCTTTTCCTCGTCGCGGCAGGCTGGGCGAGGACGCCCGGGTCACCCGTCCCCCGCCCTCGTTGACCAGCAGCCCCGGCACGTTCTCGGTCGGCTCGCCGCGCAGTAGCGCATTGGCAAGCCGCACAAGGATGTTCTCGCCGGGCCCCTTCACCCCGTACGGGATATCGAAATAGTCGGTGAGCGCGAACGGCATCGAGGAGAAGCCCACGCCACCTGCGATAACCGGCGCCCGCGTGCCGGCCTTGATCTCCCCGATGATGCTGCGGTGATCGTCGAGAAAGACGCGCTGCTGCTGGGCATAAATAGTGTCGGTATTGCGAATCGTCACGCCCACCAGAAGAGGCGAGCGGTCCGTGAAATAGTCACGGAGCACAGTCCGCCACTCGTCCCGGCGAAAAGTGAGATCCACCACTTCGACGTCGAATCCGTCCGCCTCCAACGACGTGGTGAGGATATCGAGCGCATAAGGCGTGATAGGAGGATGAACCAGATTTGGGTTGACCAGTGTGACAAGTGCTTTTCCCATTTACTCCCACTCCCCGATGGCAATATTTCCCCGCTGGGGAAAGTGTGCATCGGGAGGAGGCGAAAATCAGGGGGCCAGTTTCATTTGGCGCCACCTCAACTCCCTCGCCAGGCGTGCGGACGCGCGCAGCCGGTCCGGCGCTATCCCGAGCACCGAGCTGATCCAGCGTTGCCAGTAAGGGCCGGGCACGCGCTTGCCACGCTCCCAGCGGGACACCTCGTCACGCCCCAGGCTGTCGTTACCCGAGACCTCGACGAGCGCCTCGGCCAAATCGTATTGGGTGAGTCCGCGCTCGCGGCGGGTCGATCGGATGAGCCAGCCGATGGGCAGGCTCTCACCGGACCTGACACGAGGCGCCAAGGCATGCTGGCGGGTCAACATGGCATCGACGTTAGGAGGCGGCCGTGGAACCGACGATCCGCTTGGCGAACACTCTTATCCTTTTCGCGCATGCTGCCTGGACAGCGTCTGCTTCGGCGATTCACCGAAGCGCTCCCGGTACACGGCGGCGAAACGGCCGTGGTGCGCGAGCCCCCACCTGGTCGCGATCTCCCCGACCGTCGTCGTGTCGTACTGCGCGGCGCACAGTTCGTCGTGCACCCGCTGCAGCCGCACACCGCGCAGGTACTCGCTCGGTGAGCTGTCCAGCTGCTCACGAAACGCCTTCTGCAGCGCACGAACGCTCACCCCGGCCTGGCGCGCGAGGCTGGCCGTGGTGTGCGCCCATTCCGGGTGCGCTTCCATCATGTCGACGGCGATGCCGAGCAGCCGCGAGGGCACCGGTCGGTCGTCGCCGTTGAGCATCGACGTGTAGTTGTGCGGTTGCGCCAGCAACAACCCGGTGATCAGGCTCTGCTCGAACTGCTCCATCCAGAGCGGGTGGTTAAGCATGGTTCCAGGGGAGTCCAAATCGGACACAGCGGCGTGCACTGCCGCGTACCAACTGCGCGCGAAGCTGGCCGTGGCGTCCATCCCGAGCTCGAAGCGGATCGGTTCGCGCAGCGCACCGTCGATCATCTCCGACAGCCGCGCTTCGACCGCCGCCCGCTCGATGCGCACCACGAGGTTTCCGCAGTCGCGGGACAACCGCATGCTGAGCGGCTCGGTGGGAGTCGCGACACAGATCGTGTTCTTGTCTGCGTAAATATGCTTGGAACCGCCCTGAAAAGTAGCCTTTCCCGCTTGCGGTGCGAGAATTGCGAAAAAGGACTCGAGCTCGCCAGGCGTGACGCGCACATCCCAGCCGTACGAGATATATGTTACCGCGATGTTGCGCATGCGGTGACAATGCATGCGGGCATCAAATTCAGGATCGCGGCCCACCACCTCCAACCGGTGCGGACAGAAGATCTTTCCGACCCGTTCCCGGGTATCGTCCACATCTCTGGACTCGAACAGTTTGTACCTTTCGAGTAGCAACGGCGTCATACGTCCCGGGCAGCCGGTTGATCGTTCTCCGGATGAGATCGACTTCCCAAACACCTCCCGCGAATACTCTGCTTCCTTTTACGGCGTGAAAGTACCGACAAACGGGTGTAATTTTGCTGACTGCAAATTGCAGGAAGTTGGAGAACGGATCCGGACGGCGATTTACACCGGTTCCAGCGTGGCCGTGAACTGCCTCATCGCACCACCTTGCCGCACGATCCGGTATCCCCGCAGCTGCGCCGCCTTCGCACACACCTGCTCCGCGGCATCGACGACGTACTCAAGATGGCTGGCTGTATAGACCCGGCGCGGCAGCGCGAACCGGACCAGCTCGCGGGGCGCGGCAGTATCCGGCCCCCCGGCGGGGTCCGGCCTGCCGAACACGAGCGTCCCCAGCTCGCACACTCGCACCCCGCCGACGAGGTACAGCTCGTTGGCGAACGCGGTCGCGGGCAGCTCGTGCGGCGGAATGTGCCCGAGCAGCGCGCCTGCGTCGATATACACCGCGTGACACCCGGTGGGCTGGAGCACCGGCAGGCCGGCGAGGCCGAGCTGCTCACCGAACCAGCGCGCCGACTCGGCGCGGTAGCGCAGGTAGTCCACGTCGGTGACCTCGAGCAGCCCTTGCGCCAGCGCCTCGAGGTCGCGTCCCGCCAGTCCGCCGTAGGTCGGGAAGCCTTCGAAGGCGATGACCTGCTCGCGAAGCCCGACCGCCAGCTCCTCGTCACGGACCGCGATGAGGCCGCCGATGTTGGCGATGCCGTCCTTCTTCAGGCTGGCGAAGCACCCGTCGGCGAGCTCGAACATGGAGCGCGCGATGTCGCGCGGCGTCGCGTCGGCGTGGCCGGGCTCGCGTTCGGTGATCAGGTACGCGTTCTCCGCGAAGCGCGACGCGTCCAGATAAAGACGTATGCCGTGCCGGTCGCAGAGCCGGCGGGTCGCGGCAAGGTTGAGCAGCGAAACGGGCTGCCCACCGTTGGCATTGTTGGTGACGGTCATCACTACGCAGTGGACGCGGCCACCGTCCGGCCCCGAAAGCAATGTGGCGAGCGCGTCCAGGTCGAGGTTGCCGCCGAACGGGTTCGCACCGTCGTCGCTCGTGGGCCCCGGCAGGTCGATCGCGTCCGCACCGGCCGCCTCGACGGCGGCCCTGGTGCTGTCGAAGTGGGTGTTGCTCACGCAGATGTCGCCAGGATTCAGGATCGCGCCGAGCAAAATGCGCTCGGCAGCGCGCCCCTGGTGCACCGGCAACACCTCGGGGTATCCGGTGAGGTCGCGGACGACCGTCTCGAACCGCTCGAAGGAGCGAGCGCCGGCGTAGGACTCGTCGCCGGACATCAAGGCCGACCACTGGGCGGCGGACATCGCAGCCGTGCCCGAGTCGGTCAGCAGGTCGATGGTGATCAGGCGGGACGGCACCCGGAAGAGGTTGTACCCGGCCCCGGCCATGGCCGCGCGGCGCTCCTCGAACGTGGGAAAGGGAATCGGTTCGACGGCTTTGATACGAAAAGGCTCCAGGAAAGACGGCATACGTGACTCCTCGCGCGCCAAGGTCAGCCCAACCTCTCGAGCGTGCCGGGCCGCTCGCCCCACTTGTAGGGGCCAGTTCCACGTGACCTATGCCACAATCTTCATCCGAGCGTTATTCGCATGTAACTATCAAGCCACGGTCAGCCGGAAATCGGCATGCGACGAGTGAAGATTTGAGCCGTGGACATAGCGGTCGAGCAGGTCAGCTTCGCGTTTCAACCGCTGTACAGCCTGCACACGGGCGGCATGGTCGGGGTCGAAGCGCTGGCCAGGCCTGCCTCCGGCAGGGTTCAGGAACTACTTCGCTACGCCATGCGCAAGGGCCGCTTGGTCGCGGTCGACGTCTCGCTCGCCAGCCGCGCGATCATGGAGGAGGCGTCACACGAGACGCTGCTTCCCTTGCACCTGAACATCACCGCGCTGTCCGCCGCCGCGCCGCAACTGGTGCTCGATGCCCTCGTGGACAGTCTGGCCAAGGCCGGACGCCGTCCCCGCGAGGTCGTCCTCGAAATCGGGTCGCCGTTCCACGGGGTGTCCCCCAAGGCGCTGCTGACCGGCGCACGCCGGTTGAGCGAGCTGGGTTTCCGGCTGGCGTTCGACAACCTCGGGTCGGGCGACATCCCCCTCAACCTGCTCGCGGAAGCACGGCCGCAGCTGATCAAACTGGACCGCACCACGCTGCGGCGGCTGCCGGGTGACACGTCGACGGTCGCACTTGTCGAGGCGCTCGTGCACTTCACCGCGCGGACCGGCATTCGCCTCGTCGCGACCGGCATCGAGACTGAGGAACAGCTGGAAACCGTCCGGCGACTGGGCGTCAGCACGGTCCAGGGCAACCTGTTCGCGGCGGCGCGCGAGGGCGCGGTGCCGGTCGGCGGGCTCGCGGCAGCGGGCGAACCGGAGCCGGCTGCGATCGCGCCGCCGAGCACCCCGCTGGTGGAGGACTTCTTGCGCCCCGCGGCGACGCTGCCGATGGACGCGAC
>DASZUO010000144.1:0-16411 GCA_035547575.1 Amycolatopsis sp.
GCGTGCTGACCAACCTCGGCACATTCGACCGTGGTTCGGCGGAATGGTCGGCGGAGGCGTTTCTCAAGACCACCAAGGGAGATCCGGTGGCGCTGCTCCGGGTGCTGGACACGTTCGTCGACACGCCGCGCGAGGACCTCGGGCGAATCACCGTGCCGATGCTCGTGGTGTCCGGTGTGGACGATCACGACAACGGTTCGGCGGGGAAGCTGGCGGCCGCACTGCCGAACGCCCGCCACGTGGCGATCCCCGGCAACCACATGAGCGCGGTCGCGAAGCCCGACCTCGGCACGGCGATCGCCGACTTCCTGAACTGATCAGGGAATCGCCAGCCCGCACCGGCGCAGGCTCTCCTCGACGCGCAGCCGCTCGATCTCCCGTTCGACCCCGTCCTCGGGCATGGTGTCGAGCCAGTGCGGTTCGCCGAGGGCGTGACACGCCTGGGCGAGCAGCGCGTCGTAGGCCTGCCGTGTCGCGCGGCGGCGCACCATCGGGGCGCCCGGCGTGATCTTTTCGAGGGCACGGTGCACGCGGCGCAGGTCGGCGGCGAGTTGTTCGATGGGCAGACCCTCGGGCAGGGGTGGCCGGCGCCGCCGGCGGGTGAGTGCCGCGACGAGGGCCGGGGTCTTCGCGGCGAGCCAGAACACCACGGGTGGCGCGACGGAGACGGCGGCGTAGACGACGACGTTCCCGACCGGAACTGCCATATCCCAGGATAGGCACCGGGGGAATACCCCGCGCACCTCCAGCGTACTTACTACTTGAAGTTTCAATCGTATGGAGGCTGCGATGAGTGCGACACCCGTGCTGTATCTGAGCCACGGCGCGCCGCCGCTGGCCGACGACCGGCTCTGGACCCGGCAGCTCGCGGACTGGTCGGCCGGTCTGCCCCGGCCGACAGCCATCCTGGTCGTGTCCGCGCACTGGGAGGAGGCGCCACTCACGCTCGGCGCCACCACGACGGTGCCGCTGGTGTACGACTTCTGGGGCTTCCCCGAGCACTACTACCGCGTCACCTACCCGGCGCCCGGCGCGCCGGAACTCGCGGCGAAGGTGCGGCAGCTCCTGCACAGCCCGCAAACCCCGGTGCACGACGCCCCCGAGCGCGGGCTCGACCACGGCGCCTACGTGCCGCTGGTCGAGATGTATCCGGACGCCGACATCCCGGTGCTGCAGATCTCGATGCCCTCACTCGACCCGCGCGTGCTGTTCGAGGTGGGCCGCAAGCTCAAGCCGCTGCGCGACGAAGGCGTGCTGATCATCGGCAGCGGCTTCTTCACTCACAACCTGGCGGCGCTGCGCACCGCGGGCGGGCCCCCTCCGGCCTGGTCCACCGAGTTCGACCAGTGGGGCGCCGAGACAATGCGCGCCGGTGACATAGACGCGCTGCTGGACTTCCAGCACAAGGCTCCCTCGGCGACGCTCGCGCATCCGCGCACCGAGCACTTCGCGCCGCTGTTCGTTTCGCTCGGGGCCGGGATCGACGACACCCCGGAAACCGTCATCGACGGCTTCTGGCTCGGGCTGGCCAAACGCTCGATCCAGCTGGGCTGACAACGAAAAACGGGCCCGGGAGCACCGTTGCTCCCGGGCCCGTTCTCATCGGGCGGTACCGAAGATCAGCCCTGGATGCTGATCCCCTTGCCGCTGATCAGGCCGGTGGCCTGGCCGAACACCGCGGTCGGGTTGGAGCCCAGGTTCGAGACGGCCGGCAGGTCAGCCTGCGGCAGCACGTTCTGGACGCCCGTCGCGTCGGTGGGCAGACCCGGCAGCGAGGGCAGACCCGCGGCGGGCAGCTCCGGCAGCGACGGCAGTCCGGCGGCAGGCAGACCCGGCAGCGAGGGCGCGTCGCCCAGCCCCGGGACACCCGGGAGCGAGGGCAGGCCCGCGGCCGGCAGACCCGGCAGCGAGGGCAGGCCGTCGAGGCCGGGCAGCTGCACCGGCAGGCTGCTCAGGCCGGGCACCGCCGGAAGGTCCGCGCGCTGCGCGGGAGCCAGCGGAAGCGACTGCGCCGCGGGCAGCGAAGGCAGCGCCGTCGCACCCATCTCCGGCATGTGGATCGGCAGGTTGATCTGCGGCTCGTGACCGGCCACCGAGATGTCGGTGGCGTTGCTGGTCGTGGAGCTCACCGCGGCGAGCAACCCGAGCGGCAGGTCGAAGACCTGGACGACAGCGCCGAGCGGAACCTGCTTGCTGATACCCGACAGCGACTTGACGGCCGCGGGCGACGTGGTGTCGGTGCCGCCGACGGTGCCGACCGTGCTGTTGTCGGCCACCGCGTGCGCGACCCCGCCGAGCGAAGCGGCAACGCCGAACACCTGGGCCACCGCGGCCACCGGCACGTCGAAGATGTCGCCGGACAGGGCGCCACCGATGCCCGAGGTGGTGATGTCGCCACCCGAGGTCGTCTCGGTGCTGTTGATGCCCGAACCGTGCGCGACCCCGACCAGGCTCGCGGCGTCGCCGAACACCTGCGCGACCGGCATCAGCTGGGCGCTGACGACGTCACCGGCGATCGAGCCACCGTCACCGTTGGTCTCGGCCGTGCCGCCGGCCGTGGACACGACGTCGTTGGTGGCGTCGCCGCCGACCACGCCGCCCCACACACCGCCGATGCCGAACACGGAAGCCGCGCCGGCCAGCGGAGCCTGGATGATGTTGCCGGCCACGGAACCGCCCTCACCGGTCGCGGTGGCGTCGCCACCGGCCGTCGAGTCGGTCATGTTCTGGCTCTCGCCGAACCCGTTGCCGATCCACGCGCCACCGATGCCGTGCACCTGGGTGGGCAGCGAAACCGGGACGTCGCCCAGGTTGCCGGCGAGGAAGCCTTCCTTGCCGTTCGCGTTGAGGTCGCCACCCGCGGTCGACGTGGTGTCGGTGCAGGCCGTGCCGTGGCCCTGGCCGATCCACGCGCCACCGATGCCGAACGCCTGCACCGGCGCCGACACCGGGACGGCGACCAGGTTGGCGCTGCCGGCGCCGTGGTCGTCCTGGGTGTTCCCGCCACCACCGGCGGTGACCGTCTTGGTCTCGGACGCGGTGCCCTGACCCTGGCCGATCCACGAGCCGCCCACGCCGAGGACCTCGGCGGGCACGGACACCGGGGTCTGCACGACGTTGCCCGAGCCGGTCGAGTCGTTGCCCTGGCTGCCGTTGTAGCCACCGGCCTTGACCGTCTTGGTCTCGGTCGCCGAACCGGACGCGTTGCCGATCCAGGAACCACCGACCCCGAACACCTCGGCGGTGCCCGCCGGCTGCGCGTCGACGCTGTTGCCGCCGATGAAGCTGCCGTTGCCGTTGGTGTAGGTGCCGGAACCGGCCTCCGCGTTGACGTTGTTCTCACAGCCGCCCGCGTGCGCGTTGCCGATCCACGTGCCGCCGACGCAGAAGACCTCGGCGGGCAGGGCCACCGGAGCGTCCGCGATGTTGCCCGAGCCGGCCGCGTTCTGGCCGCTCGTGCTGGAGAACCCGCCGGCCTTGGCGTCACTGCCGAGGAGGGTGGCCTCGCGGTCGGCGCCGCTGCCGGCGACCGAGTTGCCGATCCAGGCGGCGGCGTTGCCGACAACGGTCGCGGGAACCGCGGGCTGCGGCTGCGCGATGTTGCCTGCGAGGAACGACTGGTCGCCGTCCGTCTGGATGTAGCTGTCGATGTCGTTGATGCCCGGGCGGGTGCCGCCCGCGGTGGCGTCGGCGTAGGAGCTACCGGCCGAGTCCGCGTCGCCGCCCCATGAGACGGCGTTGTTCGAGACCTTCACCGGCAGCGCGACCGGGACACCGGCCACGTTCCCGGTGCCGGCGCCCTTCGACCCGTGGGTCGCGATGGAACCACCCGAGGTGGCGTCGCTGCTGCCGTTGAAGTCGGTGTCGGCGTGGCCGAGGAACCAGCCGAGCGCGTTGCCCGACACCTGCACCGGGGTCGCACCCTGCGGGGCGACGACGTTGCCCGCGAGCCCGCCGTTGGTGCCGTCAGTGGTGGTCTCACCGGTTGTGGTCGCCGACTGGGTGGCGGAACCGGTGGTGTGGCCGCTGCCGAACAAGCCGCCCGCGTTGCCCGAGATCTGGACGGGGAGCGCCCAGTCGAGGTTCACGACGTTGCCCGCGAGCCCACCGTTCGCACCGCTGGTGCTGGCGTCGGTGTTGTGCTCATAGGTCTGCGTCTTCGAGGAGTCGACCGTGGCGTTGCCGAGCACGCCGACCGCGTTACCGGTGATCTGGATCGGCACCGCGAGGTTGCCGACGACCTTGTTACCCATGAACGGGTCGCCGTTGGGCTGAACGCTCGGGGCCTGCTCGGTGCGGTTGCCCGCCTTCGCGGTGGCCGCACTGGCCTTGGAAACCGCGCTGTTCAGCGCGCCCGTCGCGGGGGCTGCGGCCTTGAGCGCGCCGGTCTTGCTGACGGGGGCAAGGGCCTTGTTCGCGGCATCAGTCACCGGCTTGGTGCTGATTTCCTTGTTGACTTCAGGAAGGTTGACCTGCTTGCCGAGCGTGCCCACCGCGTTCTGCGAGATTTGGATGGGAACGCTGGCGTTGACGTCGATCGGACCCGCCGGAGTGTCCGGGTTCACGTTCTCGTCGGCAGATGCGATGCCGGTGCCCAGCATCAGCAGGCCACCCGTGACCAGCGCGGTCTGGAGTCCGCGCTTTGCCCAGGTCTGCATTGGGAATTTCTCCTTTTCCTAGGGTTCCCCTACGGGGCTTGAAGGGGGGTGCGCGAAAAGGGCACCCCGGGGGTCGCGGAAATATCCGCGGGTGGAATGCGGGGTGCCGGGAACGCGCGGCCAATGCGGAAAAGGCATGGCAACAGGGCGCGGCGGAGCTACCCCGCGCGGGAATCAGTCTGGCGTGACGCCGGGCTGCTCGCCCGGCTCAACCGGCATGTGCCGGATGCCGAAACGGACGACGCGTTCGCCGTGCGTGTCGACAAGGGTCAGCGCGCCGGCGGGAACGCCGAGCAGCGGACCATCAACGTGTCCACCGGCGGCCGAGCCACCGGGGACGAGCGGAAGACCGGCCGGAGACAGCGGCGTCCGGGTCGGTGAGTACGGGAACCGGCCGGAGTGATCGCCACGCTGGTGGTGGCCGGAGTCTCCGTGCCGCTCCGCGTCAGGAGTGGCGGCATGCTGCGCAGGCACGAGATCCGCGAACGGTCCGAGCGCCTCCACGGCGGCGGGTGCGGCCTGCTCGTGGGACGGGGTGGCGACCGGCAGGCGCTGGTCGCCTTCGTCGTGCGAGGCCGGCAGTGCGGGCAGCTTGATCAAGCTCTTGCCCGCGGCGGGGTGCAGGAACTTCAGGAAGTCCTGGGACGGGGCCAGCGCGTCGCCGATGACGCGGGGGGCGTCCTGCGGCTTGCGGCTGATGTGCTCGGCGCCGCCGAGGACGCGGTGCACCGGGCTGAGGACAGCGGTGCCGGTGAAGTCGTGCACGGCGTCGCTGACGTTGCCAGCGACCTGCTGATCGCGGGCGTCGTCCGGGGTGCGCTCGCCTGTGGCGACCCGCACCGCGGCGGCGCTCGTGTCACCGACGAGGTTCGAGGCGCCGAGGACGACATCGTCCGCGGCGGCCATCGTGGCGTCGGTGACCGGGGTGAGCTCGTCGCCCGCGGTGGCGGTCTGGGAGTCCTCGGGGGAGAGGGCGGGGTGCGCGGTCGCGGCGGAAGCGGTGGCGGAGCTGATCGCCCATGCGATGGCGGTGCCCGCGAGGGCGCTGCCGATCACGAACAGCGCGCGCACGAGCCAGCGAAGGGCACAGATGCCCCGCTGTTCGGCCGCGCTGGACTGCTTCACCGTTCTCCTACTGGATAAAAGCCGTATCCGAAACCACGTTGAAACGTGCTCGCATTGATACGGAAGCAACTTGCACTGCTGAGGTAACCAAAGCTTGGTACTGCCGCGCATCTCCGACGCGACTTGATGGCACGATCGTGTGAAGAACACAGGGTGTCATCGGACATCACCCGCGGTCATCACCGCAGCGGAAGAGGTAAACCGGCCCGCCGGACGAGTTTCCCGTCGGCGGGCCGGTTTCGTGGCCGAGTGTCAGCCGAGGGAGCCGGCGGCGCCCTGGATGATCGATGGGATCGCACCCGCCCAGGCGGACGAGACCAGGCCGGCCGCGCCGGCGCCCAACAGCGCACCGGACTCGTTCCATGCGTTCACGTAGTCGGCACCCGTCGGGTGCGACGGGACGACGACCGGGGCGGTCAGCTCGTCAGCCGAGGCGATACCACCGGTGACGCCGAGGATCCCGGCGGCGATGGCGAAAGCGGCACCTGCACGAACGATGGTCTTGCGCATGAGAGTTCTCCTTCGAGTTTGAGGGTTCTTTGCTGGGTAAGGGAAAGCGTCAGCCGAGGGAGCCGGCGGCACCCTGGATGATCGACGGGATCGCACCCGCCCAGGCGGACGAGACCAGGCCGGCCGCGCCGGCGCCCAACAGCGCACCGGACTCGTTCCAGGCGTTCACGTAGTCGGCACCCGTCGGGTGCGACGGGACGACCACGGGCGCGGTCAGCTCGTCAGCCGAGGCGATACCACCGGCGAGGCCGAGGACGCCGGCGGACAGAGCCGCCACCGCCACGACGCGAGTCAGGGTCTTGCGCATGGAACTTCATCTCCTTCTTGTTGTGACTACTTCTCTTCGGTGGTGGTGATTCAGCCGAGGGAGCCCGCGGCACCCTGGATGATCGACGGGATCGCACCCGCCCAGGCCGAGCTCACGAGACCGGCCGCACCGGCGCCGGCCAGCGCGCCCGACTTGTTCCAGGCGTTGACGTAGTCCGCGCCGGTCGGGTGCGACGGGACGACCACCGGGGCGGTCAGGCCCTCGCTCGCCGTACGGTCCTTTGTGGACTTAGGGGTGGCCGCCTCGCTGTGCTTGGCGTCCTTGGTTGTGGACTTCGTCGCCTTCGGCGCCGCGGCGCTCTTGTGCGAGTTGGTCGTGGCCGACTTCGGCGTCGCACGAGGCGCGTCGGACACCGACCCAGCGGCACCCTGGATGATCGACGGGATCGCACCCGCCCACGCCGACGACACAAGGCCCGCCGCACCGGCACCGAGGCACATGCCGGACTGGTTCCAGGCGTTGACGTAGTCCGCGCCGGTCGGGTTTGACGGCACGATCGCCGGGCAGGTCGCCTCACCCGTGTTGGGCGACGGCGCACTCGGGCCGCCAGGAGCGCCGGGACCACCCGGAGTCCCAGGACCGCCGGGAGCGCCAGGACCACCGGGGGCACCCGGCCCGCCGGGAGCCCCAGGGCCGCCGGGTTGCTGGTGTGCCGGGGGCTGCGGCCGGGGTGCGGGGCCGGGGAGGCAGTCGCAGCGGGGGTCGAGATGCGCCGCTCCCGTCACCGCCAGCGGCGCGACCGCGGGCACGCTCTCGGCGGCCGTCGCGGTGGCCCCGAAGGCCCCCAGCGCGAGAACACCGGCCGCCGCCAGCACGGAGGTGGCAGCGACCTTTCTGGCCTTGTTGATCATTACCAGTGGGCTCCTTGTTCATTCGATTGTTTCGGCGAAACAGTCGGTGAGCGTTGCGGGGGAATTTCTTCAATTCCCACATACCCAACTAAACATCCATCCGAAACTTTTTCTACCTGCTTTACCCTATCGAGTGGCACCTGATCGGCTTACCATTTCGACGACTGTTTTCGGCAATAGAAAATACAGCACATCACCAGGTCGGGATGCGCTCGGAAGCTCATATGGAAGGGCTATTCACCCATCGCGGCAACCATTCATTCGCACTCTCCTCGCCTATGAAAAAGGTTCATGACCGCCTGGCGAGAAATGGATTCGAGCGCGAGTTCACCGCACGACGCAATCCATCTCGCCGCGCGGTGAATCAGTCGGGTGTGACGCCGGGCTGGGCGTTGACGGTCCGGAACACGACCGGACACGTGGAGCGCAGCAGCGGCCGGTACAGGGTCCGCCCCGTCCAGAACGGCGACGCGCTGCCCTCGAAGGCAGGCGTGTCGGGTGAGTGGAAGCCGGTGCCCGCGCTGTTGGACGCGGGTGCCGAGGGCACGCCCCATGGCGAAGCGGGCGCCGCCGGGCCTTCGGGCTGGTGGTCTCCCGGGGCGGGCTGGTGTGTCTCCGCGGCGGGCGGAGCCTGGTGCAGCGGGCCGGTCGCCTGCACGGGCACCGGCGGGCGGCGCACCGGTGGAGTGATCACGTGCTTCTCGGGCGGCGGCGACGGCACCGCGGCCGGCGTGGCCGGCTTCCGCACCGTGTCCGTGGTCCGCACCGGAGCGTGCTTCGGCTCCGGCACGAGCGATCCGACCGTTTTCCCGACATGGCGGAGCGTCTGGCCAAGCGAGTCCGTGACGAGCGGCTCGGCCGACGTCACCGCTTTCGGCTCGGGTGGCATGACCTTGGTGCTCACGGTTTCCACCGTGTCCCGCACGGCGTCGTGCACCGTGTCGTTCACCAGTCCGAGCGGGTCGCCGGTGTCGACGACGTTGACCAGCGGTGGCGCCGGCTCCTCGTCGGCCGACGCCGCCATCGACGACGCCATCCACGACAGGAGGGTGACGGCGAACGCGCCCGCGATCCCGAGCAGAACGCCAAGGCCGACGCGGCGCACCACGGTGCACATCGCCTGGCCCAACGCCTGCCGACTCACTGCGAGATCCCGGATCCCTTCACCTTCACCAATTTGCCGGACGGTTGAAGATTCGCAGACAGCGCTCGCTACTTGCAGGATGGACACGGGCAGAGCGCCTGATCGTGTGACACCTGGCCGGCCTTCGCTAAGGCAAGCGTCCGATTCGCACCACTCGCTAGTGTGGGCACGTGAGCGACGGCCAGAAGCCCAGATTCCCCGGTGAAGACGAAGCCACGCAGGCCCTGGTGCCCAGGGGGCTGCGCGTCAGCGCCGCCTTCGCGTGGCGTTTCCTCGTGGTGATCGCCGCTCTGTACGTGATCATCTGGCTCATCGGCCGGCTGTCCATCGTGGTCATCCCGGTGGCGATCGCGCTGCTGCTCGCCGCTCTCGGCGCCCCGCTCGTCGGGCACCTGGTCAACATCAGGGTGCCACGCGGCCTGGCCACCGCGATCGTGCTGATCGGCGGGCTCGCCGTGCTCGGTGGCCTGCTCACGTTCGTCATCATCCAGTTCACCGACGGCCTGCCGGCGCTGCAGAAACAGGTCAGCGAGAGCCTGTCGCAGGTCCGCGACTTCCTGATCAACGACCTGCACCTACGGCAGGAGCAGATCCAGGAGTTCATCGACAACGCGATCAACTACCTGCAGAACAACCAGGCCGCGATCACCACCAACGCGCTGACCACCGCGAGCACCATCGGCGAGGTCCTCACGGCCATGCTGCTGACGCTGTTCGTCACGATCTTCTTCCTCGCCGGCGGCGACAAGATCTGGTCCTTCCTGATGCTGGCCATCCCCGGCTACGTGCGTAATCGCGTGGACGTCGCCGGGCGCCGCGGGTTCGCGACGCTGGTCAGCTATGTGCGGGCGACAGCGGCGGTGGCCGTGGTCGACGCGGTCGGCATCGGCATCGGGCTGTGGATCGTGCGGGTGCCGCTCGTGGTGCCGCTGGCGACGCTGGTGTTCATCGGCGCCTTCATCCCGATCCTGGGCGCGGTGGTCGCCGGTGCCGTCGCGGTGCTGGTCGCGCTGGTGACCAACGGATTCATCACCGCGCTCATCGTGCTCGGCATCGTGATCCTGGTGATGCAGCTGGAAAGCCACATCCTGCAGCCGCTGCTGCTGGGCCGGGCGGTGAAACTGCACCCGCTCGCGGTCGTGCTGGCCATCGCCGCCGGCCTGGTCGTGGCGGGGATCGCCGGCGCGCTGCTCGCGGTGCCGCTGCTGGCCGTGCTGAACTCGGGCATCCGGTCGCTGCTGCACGAGGAGGACCCGAATCCCGCCGATGTCGATGTGCTGCACGACAAGGAGGCGCCCGCCCCGAACGACGATCCGGCCGAGGTGGACGACGATTCTGAGGATCGATGAGCCGCAGGTTCGGGCCGACGGAAGTCGAACCGGCCACCCCGTTGTGGTGGGGCGGCATCGGCCTGCGGATCCTGACCTGGCTGTTCGCGCTCGGCGCGGTGCTCGTGCACGAGGGCGACTACCAGCGTCCGACGCTGGCGTGGATCGTGCTCGGAGCCATGGCTGTGTGGACCGTCGTGACCAGCCTCGTCTACTCGCGTGAGGCGCTGCGGTGGCGGTGGAGCTGGTTCGTCGTGGTCGATCTGCTGGTCGTCTGCGGGCTGATGCTGACCTCGCCGTGGATCCTCACTCCCGAGGAGCTTCCCACTGTCGCTCCGCTGATCACGACGGTGTGGGTCGCGGCCGTGCCGGTCGCGGCGGGCGCACGGTTCGGGGCGAGTGGCGGGGTGGTGGCCGGGGCGATCGTGGGCGTGGCAACGGCGGTCGCGCGGCAGGCGTTCACGCTCGACGTGGCACGTGACGGCGTGCTGCTCATCGCGACCGGCCTGCTGATCGGCATGAGCGCGACCACCGCGCGCAAGTCCGCCGCGGCGCTGGCGCGGGCGTGGCGAACCGAGGTGGCGAACGCCGAACGCGAGCGGTTGGCCCGCTCGATCCACGACAGCGTGCTGCAGGTGCTGGCCAGGGTCCGGCGGCGCGGCGCCGAGCTGGGCGGGGAGGCCGCGGAACTCGCCGAACTGGCCGGTGAGCAGGAGATCGCGTTGCGCGCGCTCGTCACCACCGAACCGACCGGGATCAGCGACGGTGAGGCCGACCTGCGTGCCGCGCTGCAGCTGCTCGCGTCGTCGAAGGTGCACGTGGCGGCGCCCGCCGGCGAGGTGACCCTGCCAGGGCCGGTCACCGCCGAGCTGGTCGCCGTGGTCCGCGAGGCGTTGTCCAATGTGGACAAGCACGCCGCGGACGCGCAGGTGTGGGTGCTACTGGAGGACCTCGGGACCGACGTCGTGATCACCGTGCGCGACAACGGGCCGGGCATCCCGGACGGCAGGCTCGCCGACGCCGAGGCACAGGGCCATCTGGGCGTCGCCCGGTCGATACGGGGTCGCGTGCGCGAACTCGGTGGCACCATTTCCCTGGACAGCGCGCCCGAGCGCGGCACCGAGTGGGAGTTCCGGGTGCCGAAGGGCGCACAGCCGGACACGAGGAGGCGCCGATGGTCTCGGTGATGGTCGTCGACGATCACCCGATCTGGCGCGACGGCGTGGCCCGCGACCTCACAGAGAACGGGTTCGAGGTGCGGGCGACCGCGCCGAACGCGGACGCGGCGGTGCGCATCGCCAATGCCGTGCGTCCCGACGTCGTGCTGATGGACCTCAACCTCGGCGATTCGTCCGGGGTCGACGCGACGCGGGAGATCACCACCGCGCTGCCGGAGACGCGCGTGCTCGTGCTTTCCGCGAGCGGGGAACACAGTGACGTCCTCGAAGCGGTGAAGGCCGGTGCGTCGGGGTATCTGGTGAAGTCCGCGTCGGCGCGCGAACTCGTCGACGCCGTGCATCGCACCGCGCAGGGCGATCCCGTCTTCACGGCGGGCCTGGCGGGACTCGTGCTCGGCGAGTACCGGCGGATGGCCGAAGGGCCGGAAGGCGCGGCGCCGCGGCTCACCGAACGCGAGACCGACGTGCTCAGGTTCGTCGCGAAGGGCCTCACCTCGCGGCAGATCGCGGAGCGGCTCGTGCTCTCCCACCGCACCGTCGAGAATCACGTGCAGTCGACACTGCGCAAGCTCCAGTTGCACAACCGCGTCGAACTGGCCCGGTATGCGATCGAACACGGGCTGGACGCCGAGTAGGGGATTTTCCCTGATCCGCCAGGGGACGCGTGGTTCTACGCTGGGCTCATGGGCGAAGAGACCGAGACGAAACCGCTGTCGCCGCGGGACTACCGCGTGTCCGACGAGGAGCGCGAACACGTCGTCGGGGTGCTGCAGAAGGCCATCGGCCAGGGAATGATCGATCTCGACGAGTTCACCCAGCGCACGGACATCGCGCTCGCCGCGCGCACCCGGGGCGAGCTCAACGCCGTCCTGGTGGACATCCCCGGCCTGGTGAACCGCGACATGATGGCGGCACCGGCAGCGGCGCGCCCCGTGTCCGACCACCGGCTGGAGCTGACGGCGAAGTACTCGACGCTGGTCCGCAACGGCCGCTGGATCGTGCCGCCGGAACTGGTGGTCCGGTCGAAGTACGGCTCGACGAAGCTGGACTTCTCGGATGCGCAGGTGACCAGCCCGACCGTGCAGGTCGAACTGGACTGCAAGTGGGGCTCGGTCGAGGTGATCATCCCGGAGGAGGCGTCGATCGACCTCAACGCGATCACCGACCTCAAGTACAGCTCGGTCAACGACAAGAGCCGGTCGAGCGGCTGGGGCGGCCACCCGCACCTGGTGTTCTCCGGCCGGGTGCACGGCGGATCGCTGACCGTCCGGCATCCGCGGCGGGGCATCTTCAACGTCTAGGACTGCTCCCGCGCCGCCGATCGTGCCGTGGCCGGATCCGCGGCAGCGAGCGCGGCGCGCGCCGCGGCCTCGCACTGCCCGAGGGTCGCACCGGCCAGGCTCGCACCCACCGCGCGAACGGCGCCGGCGTTCATCGACAGGCTCGTCACGCCCAGCCCGGTCAGCACCTTGGCCAGCAACGGATCCGCCGCGGCCTCACCGCAGACGCCCGCGGGTTTGCCGGTCGCCTTCGCGGCGTCGCCGACCAGCCTGATCAGGCGCAGCAAGGCGGGTTGCCACGGGTCGTGGAGGCCCGCGACGGCGGCGAGTTGCCGGTCCGCGGCGAAGGTGTACTGCGCGAGATCGTTGGTGCCGACCGAGACGAAGTCGACCGCGTCCAGTATCTCCGCTGCCGCCAGCGCCGCCGCGGGGATTTCGATCATCACACCGGCGCGGGCTATCCCGGCAGCGCGGACGCGGTCGGCGAACCACGAGGCCTCCGCCGCCGTCGCGACCATCGGTGCCATCACCGACACGTCGGCACCCGAATCCGCCGCCGCCCCCGCGATCGCCTCGAGCTGGCGGTCGAGCACGTCCGGCCGGTCGACCGCGACGCGCAGGCCTCGGACGCCGAGCGCCGGGTTGGGCTCGGCCCGGAGCGAGAGGAACGCCAGCGGCTTGTCCGCACCGGCGTCGAGGGTGCGGACGACGACCGGCTTGCCCGCGAACGGCGCAAGCACCGCCGCGTACGCCTTGCGCTGCTCCGCGACACTCGGTTCCACCGGAGCGTCGAGGTAACAGAACTCGGTGCGGAACAGCCCGACGCCTTCCGCGCCCGCGTCCGCCGCGGCCCGCGCGTCGCCGGGCGAACCGACATTGGCCAGCACTGTGACGGTGTGCCCGTCGGAGGTGGTGCCGACGCCGTCCCACTCGGCCGGACCACTCGCGACAGCCGTCACCACGGGCGCGGTCGGGTCGACGACCTCGACCTCGCCGGCGTCGCCGTCCACCCGCAGCGCTCGCGCGTCCGAGGCGAGCACACCGCGCACGGCGACCACGGCGGGAATGCGCAGCGCGCGGGCCACGATCGCAGTGTGGCTGGTCGGCCCGCCCTCCTCGGTCACCAGTGCGAGCACGCGACCCGGGTCGAGACCCGCGGTGTCGGCCGGTGCGAGATCGCGGGCGACGAGCACGCTCGGCGCGGACAGCTCGGGAACGCCGGGCGGTTCGCTGCCGAGTAGTTCGGCGACGATCCGGTCGCGCACGTCCTCGATGTCGCGCACGCGTTCGGCCAGATAGCCCCCGGCCGCGGCCAGGGTCTTGGCGAAGCCGTTCGCGGACTCGTGGACGGCGCGGGCCGCGGGCAGGCCCTCCGCCGCCACGAGCCGTTCGGCTTCGCCGATCAGCGCGGGGTCCGCGGCCATCGCGGCCGTGGTGATCAGGATGGTGGCCGCGTCACCGCTCGCGGTGGCGGCGAGTGCTTCGAGCCTGCCGGCCACCGCCTTGGTGGCCGGCGCGATCCGGGCGGCTTCCGCCTGCGGGTCGGACGGTTTCGGGGAGTCCGGTGGTTGGCCGAGCGGCTCGGCGACCCGGACGACGGGGCCACTGGCGACACCCGGGCTCACGGCGACCCCGGTCAGCTTCAACATGGTCTAGACCATACCCCTATGCGATGTCGCGGACGGCGAGCGCACGCACGTACGCCTCCACGTCGCGGGGCGGCAGGCAGATCCCGCGCGCCCGCAGTTGCGCCACGACCGGCAGCACCTCCTCCACCCACCAGCGCTGCGCGAGCGTGCACCGATCGCGCAGGTTGTTCCGGAAACCCCACGCCTCCGCCGATTCCGCCAGCCGCAGCCACTGCGCCGGCTCGTCGAGCCACAGGCCGGTCCGGACGTCGTCGGGCAACGGCACGCGTTCCAGGAACATCCGCTCCGCCGCCTTCGACGGGAGATCGGCCAGCGTGAGGCAGCGGTGGGCGCATGCGATCGTGCAGATCGAATGCACGCTGGCCTCGATCGTTTCCCGCTCCTTCGCGCGAGCCACCGACACCCGGTGGTGCCCGTCCGCGACGAAGTACAGCTCGCCGAGGCGCACCAGCGACACCGGGGGCAGTTGGGCGCAGGTCGCCGCGAGCGCCTCCCACCTGTTCCGCAGCGTCCGGTTGCGTGGCCGGAACTCGCGGTCGAAGTCGCCGATCCGGGCGATCGTGCCGACGATCGCGGTCACCGGAACCTCTCGGCGTCCCTCGTCGTGCTCGCTCTGCTTGCCCAGTGCGGCGACCGCCTCCTCCAGCGGGATGATCTCCAGTTCACCCGGCCTGCGTGCGGCCAGCAGGGATTTGAGTTGCGCGAGGTAGCCGCGTCGCCAGAGTTCGTCGAACGTCGCCGGGCTCATATGAGTTGCAACACGGCTCAACCGCCGGGCAATTCCGCCGCGGTCGGATAGGACGGCTGGGCGCCGCGGCGGGTCACCGAGACGGCGGCCACCCGGACGGCGCGGTGTGCGGCGGCTTCGAGATCCGCACCACCGGCCAGCGCGGCGGCGAACGCGCCGGTGAACGCGTCGCCGGCACCCGTGGTGTCGACGGCCTCGACCTCGGGCGACGGCACTTCGACGGCACCGTCCGCGGTGAGCACGAGCGCGCCCCGCGCGCCCAGGGTTACGACGGCCGCGCGTGGGCCGAGGTCGAGCAACTTCGCCGGGTCGGTAGCGGACCCCAGCAGCCAGGCGGCCTCGTGCTCGTTGACCAGCAGCACATCCAGCGCGCCCAGTGTCTCGTCGCTGATCGTCGCGGCGGGCGAGAGGTTGAGGAGCGTGCGGACGCCGGCCGTTGCCGCCGCGACGATCGCGCGCTCGACCGTGCGCACGGGGACCTCGAGCGACGCGACGACGACCTTGGCACCCGTGAGCGCGCCTTCGACGTCCGCGGGCTCGAGTACGTGGTTCGCGCCGGGGGAGACGAGGATCGAGTTCTCACCATCGGGCGTCACGGTGATGTAGGCGATACCTGTCGGACGACCGGTGGTGCGGACCAGGTCGGTGTACACGCCGGCGCCGCGCAGCGACTCGAGCAGGACCGTGCCGTAGTGATCATCGCCGACCGCGCCGAGCAAGGCGACGTCCGCACCGAGTTTTCCCGCCGCGACAGCGGTGTTGGCACCCTTGCCACCAGGCATGATCACCGTGTCCCCGCCGAGCACGGTCTCGCCCGCACCGGGCCTGCGCTCGGCCTGGACGACGAGATCGGCGTTGGCGGAGCCGATCACGAGCACGTCGTGGGTCATGCCCGCAGTCTGCCCTATTGGCAAATGTGAAGTTCTTTGTAACTTCGGGGCCCTGTGGTGCGACACTAGCTTTAGACTCAGGCAGCATTCACCCAGATGGTGTAATTGCTGAGCCCGTCCGTCCCGATCAGGGATATGCGGACTCTCCTGAGCTGTCCGACCCCGGTCCCACCGCGGGAAGGGCAATCGGGTCGCCGGTGCCGATCGCGTAGCCCCCCGAGCGATCGGCGCCGGTGGCGCCCGTGCGGGCGCCACACGCTCCTAGAATGCAGCGATGGACAAGCCGACGCGCCGGGGCCGTGTGCGCGTGGCGACCGATCAGGACATTCGGCGCACCGCCCGCGCGCTCCTCGTCGAACGCGGCCCGGAAGCGGTGACGCTCCGCGCGATCGCCCGCGAACTGGGCATCACCGCCCCGGCTCTCTACCGGTACTACGGCTCTCGCGACGATCTCGTGCAGCACCTGCGCGTCGACGTGGTCAACGACCTCGCCGCACAACTCGCCGGGGAGATCACCGAACTCGACGACGGGGCCGCCCAGCTGTTCGCGATCTGCCGTGGGTTCCGCCGCTGGGCGCTGACCCACACCAAGGAGTTCACCCTCGTGTTCGCGTCGCCCACCGGGGGCGTCGGCTCGGCCGCGGGCAGCGTCGCGACGCTCACCCGGGCCGGCGAGCCGTTCGGCCGGATCTTCCTCGTCGCGGCCGGGCACATCCTCGCCA
>DASZUO010000145.1:0-24779 GCA_035547575.1 Amycolatopsis sp.
CGTGGCTGGCGCGCGCCGAGGCGGAGGCGAGCGGCCTTGGTGGCGCGGCGGACCCGGCGCTGTGGTCGGAGGCGGTGCGGGCATTCGGCTACGGCGCGGTGTACGAGCAGGCGGTGTGCCGGTGGCAGCACGCGGAGGCGCTCCTGGGCGTACCGGCCGACCCGGCGTCGGCGGCCGCAGGCGTCCACCCGGCGGCCGCGGAGCCAGGCGTGATGCACGACGTGGCCGCTGAGCCGGAAACCGCGCCCGACCTGGCGGAAGGCATCCGTTCGGCGGCGGCCGCCGAACTCGGGGAGGCGCATGCGGTCGCCGAACGGCTGCACGCGACCCCGCTGCGGGACGCGGTGCGTGACGTCGCGAAGCGGGCGCGCCTCGATCTACCCGGTGCGCCGCTCGCGCGTTCGCGCCCGGCGGTCGCGGATCCTTTCACCGAGCGGGAACGCGCGGTCCTCGAGCGGGTCGCGCTGGGCCGCACGAACCGCCAGGTCGGGGACGAGTTGTTCATCAGTGAGAAGACGGTGAGCGTGCACCTTTCCCGCGTCATGGCCAAACTCGGCGCGGCCCGCCGCGCGGAAGCGGTGGCGATCGCCTACGACCGCGGGCTGCTCACCAAACCCGACCACGCCCCCGCGATGCGCCCGTGAGGCTCACCGGATTCTCCGCAGCAGCCGCAGACCCGCGGTCATCGCCCGTGTCCACAGGCGTGACGGCACGGCGCGTGGCGGGCGCAACCGCAGACCGCGCTGGAGGGCGATCGCCTGGGTTTCGGTGTACTTGAGCAAGCCCGCCGAGCCGTTGCGGCGTCCGAAGCCCGACTCCTTCATGCCGCCCATCGGCAGCGCCACGGTGCCGAAGGTGGCGGCGTAGCCCTCGTTGACGTTGACCGTTCCCGCCTGCACGCGGGACGCCACGGCCCAGCCGGTCGCGGCGTCGCCCGTCCACACGCTGGCGTTGAGCCCGAAGCTCGTGTCGTTCGCCCGCGCGATCGCGTCCTCGATGTCGGTGTAGCCATAGATCGACACGACCGGGCCGAACGTCTCCTCCGCGAACAGCCGCACGTCCTCGGTCACGTCCGTGAGCACCGTGGGCTCGTAGAACAGCGGCCCCACGTCCGGCCGTGCCCGCCCGCCGGTCAGCACCGTGGCGCCCTTGGCGCGCGCGTCCGCGACGTGCTCCGAAACCGCCGCGAGCTGCCGTTCCGTCGTAAGCGACCCCATGTCCGCGCCGTAGCCCAGCTCACCGCCGAGCCGCAGCGCCTGCGTCCTCGCCACGAAAGCCCGCGTGAACTCCTCGCGGATGCGCTCGTGCACGTAGATCCGCTCGACCGACACACACAACTGCCCCGCCGACGCGAAGCACGCCGTCACCGCGCCCGCCGCGGCCTTGGCGACCGGCGCGTCGGGGAGCACGATCATCGGGTTCTTGCCGCCCAGCTCCAGCGAATACCCCGTCAGCCTGCCCGCGACCTTCGCCGCGAGCGCCTTGCCGGTCGGCGTGGACCCGGTGAAACACAGGTAGTCCGACTCCTCGGCCAGCGCATCGCCGATCTTCGACCCGCGGCCGAGCACGATCCTCCACACCCCGGCGGGCAGTCCTGCCTCCTCGGCCAGTTCGTGCAGCCACAGCGCCGACAGCGCGGTCTGGTTGTCCGGCTTCTGCACGACCGCGTTCCCGGCCACGAGCGCGGGCAGCACGTCCATCGCGGTCAGCGCGAGCGGGTAGTTCCACGGCGAGATGATGGCGACGACACCCTTCGGGTGGTGCAACTCGGCGGCCTTCGTCAGCACCGGCAGCACCCCGGCGACCCGTTTCGCGCCGAGGATGCGTGCGCTGTGCTTGCCGTAGTACCCGGCGACCAGCGCCGTCGCGCTCACCTCGTCGAACGCGTCCAGCCGCGCCTTGCCCGCCTCGAGTTGTACCAGGTCGACGATCTCGTCCTGCCGCCGCAGGATCAGCCCGTGCAGGCGGGTGAGCACCTGCTGCCGCTCGCGCACCGGGCGGGCCGCCCATGCCTGCCGCGACTCGCGGGCGCCGTCGAACGCCGTGCGCACGTCGGCGTCCGTGGCCTGGGGCAGTGTCGCCGTGACGAGGCCGGTGAAAGGTGCGGTCAACGGCGCCGGCGCGGAGTCCTGGCCGCCGACCGCACGTCGCACGAGTTGCGCCGCCCGTGCCGCAGAGGGGGCGCCGACGACTCCGCCGATGGTGGTCGGCCGGCTCGCGTCCTGCCCGGTGGTCGCGGCTGTACTCGTCATGGCCCCTCCATAGGCACGGCTACGTTACCGACGAGTAGAACATGCCGGCGGTATGCCCCGCCAGGACTTCAGTCGCGGTCCTCGGGCGGCTGATGCCGCTGCGGCGCCCACGGCGGCGGCGTATGCGGGTGCTCGCTCGACTCGGTCGCCGAAGAGTCGTCCTCGGCCGGGTTCAGCCTGGACGTGACATCCTGCGGCGGCTCCAGGACGCCATGCCGGGGGACGTCTTCTGCCGCGGAGTCCTCGTCCGCGGTGCCCTGGAAGCCGTGCTGCCGCACCTCCTCGTGCGGCCACGCAGGAGCCGACGACTGCGGCGGCGGGAACCCCCTCGGTGGTGTCCGCGGCGGTGCGGCCGGATAGCCGGGAGGCGCCATCGGCGGAGGCGCCTGGTAGTACCCCGCGGGTGGCCGGTAACCCGGCACCGGCGCCGGGAAGCCCTGTGGCGGGGTCGCGTCCCGGTCGGTGTTGTCCGTCCGGCCGATCGTGCACAGCGCGGCGATCAGCGCGAGCACGGCGCCGCCGAGGATGATCCACGAGCCGAGGCCGATCTCGTAGTGCGTAGCGGAGCCAGGGCTGGGGTTGGCGTCCTCGTAGCTCAGACTCGACTCGACGTCCATGGCCAGCATGAACACACCCGCCAGCGCGGCCGTCGCGGCGGCGGTCACGGCGGCCCGGCCCGCGCCGCCGCGGCGGGCGACCACGAGGACGGCGGCGACCAGCAGCCCGGCCGCGATCGCGGCCAGCGGGATCCCGTACAGCGGGACGTGGCTCACGGCGTAGTAGCGCGCCAGCGATCCGGTCGGCGGGGGATCGATCGTGCGGTCCCATGAGGTGATCGTCAGCGACTCCTGTAGCCGGCCGTTGGAGAGCGAGCGGATCTTCATCGACGGCAGGAACGAGCCGACGACGAGCGCCGCGGCGGCCAGGACGGCGAACACCGCCGCGACGACCGGGCCGGCGTTTCGCGCGCGGCGGGGGCGGACATGGGGTGGCGGAAACCCCGGATAGTTCGGCTGGGAAAACGGTCCTGTGCTCATCGGGCACTCCTTCGCCTTCTCCTGCGACGGCCGGCGCAGCCCTGTTCAGTGTTCCCCAGCCAAGACCAGCCGGTCGACCCCAAGCATCGCCTGCCGGGGTTGCGGACTCAACTCGCGTGGCGCGTCGCGATGCGCTTCCACTCCTCCAGCAGCTGCTTGCGGCGGGCGGGGGCACCGCCGAGTTCGGCGTCGAGCGCGAGGCCGCGGGCGAGGTTCACGGTGAGCCAGAACAGGGTCTCGACCTCGTCGGCGGGCAGCTCGGACGCGATCCGCCGGATGTGCGTGAGCACGGTGCGGCCCATCGCGCGGTCGACCGGCCGGATCGCCGCGCGCAGTGCCGCGTCGGTACGGGCCGCGATCCACAGTTCGGTGGAAGCGGTGGCCAGCGTGCCCGAATAGCCGGCCCACAGCAGGTCGACCGCGGCCGGGATGGCGTCGACACCGCGAGGCAGCGAGCCGAGCGATTCCGCGAGCGCGTCGAGTCTCTTCTGCGTCAGGTGCTCGACGGCCGCGGCCATCAGGTCCGCCTTGCCGGCGAAATGGTGCTGGGCGGCGCCCTTCGACACCCCCGCCCGCGCGCAGATCTCCTGGATCGACGATCGCCCATAGCCGAGTTCGACCAGGCAGTCGACGGTCGCGTCGAGCATGGCCGCCCTGGTCTGCTCCCTGCGCTCGGCCTGTGTGCGGTGCCCTCTGGCCATGGCGGTCTCCCGGATGTACATTCCGGCCAGAACTTACCTTCCGCTCGTAATGTTTTCTAGGAGGCCGCGCCGTGCCGCTGCAAACCCAGAAGAGCGCCTGGGCCGGGGAACTGGACGATTTCCGGGATCTGGCGCGGAGTTTCTGTCAGAAGGAGCTCACGCCGAACGCCGGGCGCTGGGCCGAGCAGAAGCACATCGACCGTGAGGTCTGGACCAAAGCGGGTGAGGTGGGCCTGCTCGCGCTGTCGATACCGGAGGAGTACGGCGGTGGCGGCGGCACCTTCGCGCACGAGGCCGTGCTCTACGAGGAGCAGGCGCGTTCCGGGGACACCGCCTGGGGCGTCACGGTGCACAACGGAATCGTCGCGCACTACCTGCTGGCCTACGCCGGCGAAGAGAAGAAGCGGGAGTGGCTGCCCAAGTTCGCCAGCGGCGAGATGATCGGCGCGATCGGCATGACCGAGCCGGGCACCGGGTCGGACCTGCAGGGCATCCAGACTCGCGCGGTCCGCGACGGCGACCACTACGTCATCAACGGCGCCAAGACCTTCATCACCAACGGCGGCCTCGCCGACCTCGTCGTGGTCGCGGTCAAGACCGATCCCGACGCGGGCGCGCAGGGAGTCTCGCTGATCGGCGTGCCGGCCGGCACGCCCGGCTTCCGCCGCGGGCGGTTGCTGGACAAGATCGGCCTCAAGGGACAGGACACCGCCGAGTTGTTCTTCGACGACGTGCGGGTGCCCGCCGCCAATCTGCTCGGCGGCCAGGAGGGCATGGGCTTCATCCAGATGATGCAGCAGTTGCCGCAGGAGCGGCTCATCATCGCCGTGACCGCGGTGGCCGCGATGGAGGCGCTGATCGAGGCGACCATCGCCTACACCAAGGAGCGCCAGGCGTTCGGGCGCCCGATCTTCACCTTCCAGAACACCAAGTTCAAGCTCGCCGAGGCCGCGACCGAAGCCGCCGTCGCGCGGGCGTTCCTCGACCGGTGCATCGAACGGCACCTCGAGGGCGAACTGGACGTACAGGGCGCCGCGATGGCCAAGCTGTGGACCACCGAGCGCGTCAACAAGGTGGCCGACGAGTGCCTGCAGCTGTTCGGCGGCTACGGCTACATGACGGAGTACCCGGTCGCGCGGGCCTGGACCGACGTCCGGATCAACCGGATCTTCGGTGGCACCAGCGAGATCATGAAGGAGATCATCTCCCGCACGCTGTGAACACCGCGGGCGGGCGACTCTGCGTGTCATACGTGGCCGGGCCGGTATCGCGGTTAGGGTGGTGGGGCCTGCCAGCCGGGCACGGAGCGTGGCCGCGAGCAGCCGGTCGGGTGAAGTTCTGCCGAAACGCCCACGTGCCGGGCAGGATGACGGGTATTCCTGTGGCATGTGGGCCGGCCAGGCCCGCTGAGGGGACGGATGGAGCGCATGTCGGCGAACGCGAAGAAGATCCTCATCGTCGCCGTCGTCGCGCTCGTGCTGTTCTTCCTGATCACCAAGCCGACCCAGTCCGCCGACGTCGTGCACAACGTGCTCGGCTGGCTGAAGGACGGCGCCGAGGCCATCGTGACGTTCGTGCGCCAACTGTTCTCCTGACCCCACACCGCACCTGTCCGGCACCTCGAACGGAGGCGCCGGACGGTGTTGTGTGCGCCACCAAGGCCGCTACGCAAAGTTACCGTTTTGCGTTTTGGGATGCTCGATTCGACCATCTGGGTGGATTGGGGGGATTAAACTGCTGGTCATCGAATTCCTCGGAATAAGGGTCTGGCGCAGCGGCGCGAATTCCCCCTACGGTGCTCACATTGCGTGACCAGCAGGTTCTGGCACGTTCGATCACTCGATCATCGTGGTTCGAAGTCAAAACTTGTCAGTTGGGGCACAAGGAGGCAGGGATGACCGGAGATCCTGGAGTTGATGCGGTCATTGCGCAGTGGGCAGCCGAGCGCGAACACGAGCAGACGGCCGAGGAGCGGGAGATCGGCCGTATCGCGTCCGCCTGGCTCGCCGACGTACCGCAGCAGCCACCAGGCATTCCCGGCCAGCGCGCCCGTGGCGGCGCTCGCGGCTGGGCGCCGGTGTCCTCCGCCGACCCGGACTACCTCGACGCCATGCGCGAGCGCCTCCCCGATGTGCCGCACGACCTGCTGGTCGCCGCCGCAGGCTGGTGGCAGATGATCGGCGACGTGGCCGAGGCCGCAGCCTGGTGGGACGCCGGGATCAGTCCGCTGGACCAGCGCGCGCTCGACTACCGCGCCGCCGGCCTCACGCCGTCCGACCTGTCGCGCCGCCTCGGCCCGATGACCGTGCTGCAGCACCTGCGCCGGGGCAGCGCCCCCGCCTGGTGTGTCGCACGTCTCGCCCGCCAGCAGCGCGCCGGCTAGACCGTCTCGTAACGTAAGCCCGCCCGCCGTCGTTGTTCGGGTGAACGTCGTCGCCGGAGGGGCTGGGTCTTGGGCACAGAGCAAGTCGAGCAGGACGCCGCCGAAGTGCCCGTGGCCGAGGACGACACCCCGGCGTCTGCCGAACCTCCTACGCCGAAGCGGCGCAAGGCGGGCATGGCGGCGCTCGGCCGCCTCGGCATCGTGGTCGCGGTGCTGGCGCTGGCCGGCGCGGGAGTCTGGGTGACCAGCCGGGTCAGCACTCCCACGGCCGGCCCGACCACCACCGAGATCCCCGCGCTGCAGGTGCCGGCGGCGGACGTGCAGCCGGGGTCGAGTGCCCCGGTCGGCGCCACCGCGCAGGGCGCGCCGGTCACCGACACGCAACAGCCGGACACCCGGCCGCAGCAGCAGACCGGTGGGAACCTGCTCGGCAAGTGGGCCGACCAGGTCTCCGATGTGACCGGCATCCCCGCGAGGGCGCTCCTCGCGTACGGCAACGCCGAACTCGAACTCCGGGACGCCCAGCCGAAGTGCCGGATCTCCTGGGCGACGCTCGCCGGCATCGGCCGCATCGAGTCGAACCACGGGCAGTACGGCGGCGCGGTCCTGCAGGCCAACGGTGTCCCGTCGAGGCCGATCATCGGCGTGCCGCTCGACGGGGCGGCCGGGGTGCAGGCGATCCCGGACACCGACGGCGGCCGCTTCGACGGCGACCCGAGCTTCGACCGCGCCGTGGGCCCCATGCAGTTCATCCCCAGCACCTGGGCCAGGTGGGGCGGCGGCTACAACCCGCAGCAGATCGACGCGGCCGCGCTCGCCGCGGCGAAGTACCTGTGTGCGGGAGGCCGGGACATGGCCGCCGCACAGGGTTGGTGGTCGGGGATCCTCTCCTACAACAATTCGGTCGAATACGCGCAGAAGGTGTTCGGCCTCGCGGACTCCTACGCCAAGGCCGCCCAGGTCGTCAAGGTCTCTTAGGGTGTGGGTGCTAGCGTCGATGGCGTGCCATCCGGGTTCCTCACGCCACGCCGGATCTCGATCGGGATCCTCTGCCTGATTTGCCTGATCGGGTGCTGCGGGCTGGCCTGGTGGCAGTGGAACCGGTTCGAATCCGCGTCCGGCACGTTCCAGAACCTGGGCTATGTGCTGCAGTGGCCGCTGTTCGGGCTGTTCCCGGCGTTCATGGTGTGGCGCATCACGAAGCTGCACCGCGCCAACGCCGAGGCGGACAAGGCGGCCGCCGAGCCGGCGAGTCGCGCCGAGTGGGGCCGCAAGCCGGTCGCCGAGGTGCCGAAGCCGCGGCCCGCGCGGATCGTCGTCGACGAGGACGACGACGAGCTGGCCGCCTACAACCGCTATCTCGCGGAGCTGAACGCGCGAGACCAGGACAACCGCTAGAAAGAGAGCGCGAATGGTGAGCACGGAAGAACGCGAGGGCGCGACGAAGGTCGCGATTCCGTTGCGGGGCCCGCTGCTGCGCTACCGGGTGCTGGCCTACGCCACCGGTATCGCCCTGCTGTGCCTGACCGCCGCGTTCATCCTCAAGTACGGGTTCGACTCGCCCGGCATGATGAGCTGGGCAGGGGTCACGCACGGTCTGTTCTACATGGTGTATCTGGTGTTCGCGGTCGACCTCGCGCTCAAGTCGCGCTGGTCGATCAAGGGCACCGTCCTGGTGCTGCTCGCCGGCACGATCCCGCTGATGTCGTTCGTCGCGGAGCGGTCGGTCACGCACCGGGTCGAGTCGGGCCGCAAGCTCTGACGCGCAGCGGCGGCACCGTCGACGCGTGCAGGCTCGCCGCGTCCAGCGTCGCCGGCTGGTAGGGCGCCGCGGCCAGCCTGCGGACCATGGCGTCCACCGGGTCGTCCACCACGTCGGGGCGCCCAGAGACGAAGGCCCACTCGTGCTCGGCCGAGCCGTAGTAGACGGTGGTGCCGAACTCCGCGCCGAACCGCCGCCACGCCGCGATGAGGGTGGCGTCCCGCCACATCGTCGGGCAGCCCGCCTGGCTGGACACGACACCGCCGGGCGCGAGCAGGCCCGCGCACCGGCGCAGGAACTCCGCGCCGTACAGGCGGTTGTGCTGCGCCGCCGGGTCGTCGTTCTCGTCCGGCAGGTCGATCACGACCACGTCGTAGCCCGGTTCGGCGCCGGCCAGGAACTCCCAGCCGTCGCGGTAGTGCACCCGCACCGGGCCGTCGCCGCGCTCGGCGGCGGCGAGTTCCGCGGGGGTGTAGCCGTAGGGCAGATGCTCGGCGCACGCCCGCACCGCGGCACGGTCGATGTCGACGTGATCGACCTCCGACGCGCCCTGCGCCACGGCCAGCCGGCTGCCGACGCCCTCGCTCGATCCGATGATCAGCACCCGCCGCACCTGTTCCGCGAGCAGCATCGCGGGCACCATCAGCGCCTCGTGGTAGGTGAGCTGCGTCGCCTCCGTGCTCTGGCGTTCGTCGTCACAGAACAGCGAGATCCCTTGCGCGGTGCGCCCGATCAGCAGGTCCTGGAACTGCGTGCGGGTCCGGAACAGCACCTCGTGCACGTCCCAGGAGCGGGTCAGCCCGGCGCCCACGGGTTCGGCGGGCCGGGCGCCGTTGCCCCGCTTGGTGGTGCTCGTGCGCACCGAGTCCGTGCCCAGTGCGCGGGCGAGCAGCCGGACCGCGTGCTCCGGGTCGGCCCGGTCGCCGCAGGTGAACACGTCGGCGAACGCGGCACCCAGTTCGGGGTAGGTGTGGATCGAGGCATGGGACTCGGCCAGCAGGGCCAGCACGGTGGCCCCGTGCGGCGCGAACCGGTGCGCCACCAGCTCGCACACCGTCGCACCCGCCTCCGTGAGCGCCGAGCGCAGCGCTTCCCGCAGGAACTCCGGATCGTCGAGCAGGCGGGGCTCGATGCCGTCGAGTTCCGCGAGCACGTGCAGCCCGGCGAAGGCACCGACCTCAGTCAAGGCAGTACGTCCGCAGCGGTGGGATGCCGTTGAAGGACACCGACGAGTAGCTGGCCGTGTAGGCGCCGGCGTCGAGGATGTCGAGCGTGTCGCCCGCGCGCAGCGCCAGCGGCAGCTCGTACGGCGTTCGTTGGTACAGCACGTCGTCACCATCGCATGTCGGCCCCGCGAGGACGACAGGCCCCCGCGGTCCCTCGCCCGCCGCGAGCCGGTACTGGATCGCCTCGTTCTCGGTCTCGGCGAGTCCGTTGTAGCGCCCGATGTCCAGGTAGACCCAGCGGCGCTCGCCGCGCCGCGCGACCAGCACGACCTCGGTGCGAATCAGGCCGGACTCGGCAACCACGGCCCGGCCCGGTTCGAGCGCGATCTCCGGCATCGCCGGGAAATGCGCCGCCAGGCTACGCCGGATCGCCGTGGCGTACTCGGGCAGCGAGGGGACCGGCGAGCGGTAGCCGATGCCGAACCCGCCGCCGATGTTCAGCCGCCGCAGCCCGCCGACCTCGGCGAACACCTTCGCCGCCGCCGCGATCCCGTGGTCCCACGCGCCAGGGTCGGGCTGCTGGGAGCCGACGTGGAAGGCCACGCCCGCCGGGTCCAGGCCCAGGTCGGCCGCGCGGCGCAGCAACCCAGCCGCCTCGTCCGGGGCGCACCCGAACTTGCGGCCGAACGGGGTGGCCGACGCCGGGCCGTCGACCAGCATCCGCACCGACACCGCCGCCCCCGGCGCGTGCTCGGCGAGGTGCTCCAGGTCGGTTCCGGTGTCGGTCGTGAATTCCCGGACGCCCCGCGAGGTCGCGTACGCGATGTCGGCGGCCTTCTTGATCGTGTTGCCGTAGGACAGCGACTCCGGCCGGGCACCGGCGGCGAGGCACGCGTCGATCTCCGCGGGGCTCGCCACGTCGAACCCGCCGCCGGCCGCCAGCACCGCGCACAGCACGGCGGGTTCCGGATTCGCCTTCACCGCGTACCGCAGGTGCGAGCCGGCGAACCCGGTGGCGAGCTCGCCCGCCCGCGCGGTCACCACGCTCGGGTCGATCACCAGGCAGGGCGTCGGTGGCGCGTGCTCGTCCAGGAAGCGGCGGATTCGTTCGTGACTCACATCCCTCAGTGTCCAGGCGTGATGCCGGTCAGCGAACGGACCTCCATCTCGGCGTGCTTGGCCGGGTCCGCCTTGTCCTTGCCGATGAGGGTACCGACGAACCCGCACAGGAACGAGATCGGGATCGACACCAGGCCGGGGTTGGTCAGCGGGAACCAGTGGAAGTCCACGCTCTTGAAGATCGAGTTCGCGGCGCCCGACACGACCGGCGAGAAGATCACCAGCACCACCGAACTGACAAGGCCGCCGTAGATGCCCCACAGCGTTCCGGTGGTGTTGAAGCGCTTCCAGAACAGCGAGTACAGCAGCGTCGACAGGTTCGCCGAGGCCGCGACCGCGAACGCCAGCCCCACCAGGAACGCGACGTTCTGGCCGTTGGCGAGGATGCCGCCGAGGATCGCCAGCACGCCGATGGCCAGCGCCGTGCGGCGCGCCACGCGCACCTCGTCGGCGGGATCGGCCTCGCCGCGCCTGAACACGTTCGCGTAGACGTCGTGGGCGAACGACGCGGACGCGGTGATCGTCAGGCCGGCGACCACCGCGAGGATGGTCGCGAACGCGACGGCGGCGACGATGCCCAGCAGCACGGTGCCGCCGATGTGCAGCGCCAGCAGCGGCGCGGCCGAGTTCTCGCCGCCGGGAGCGGCCTTGATCTCGCCGGCACCGACCAGCGCGGTCGCGCCGAAGCCGATCACGAGCGTGCACAGGTAGAACACGAACACGCACGCGGTCGCCCAGACCACCGAGCGGCGGGCTTCCTGCGAGTTCGGCACGGTGTAGAAGCGCATCATCACGTGCGGCAGGCCGGCGGTGCCCAGGATGAGCGCGATGCCGAGCGACACGAAGTCGAGCTTGGTGGTCGTGGACTTGCCGTATTGCGCGCCCGGTTCGAGCAGGTGGTGGCCCAGCGGGCTGCGGTAGGCGGCCGAGTCGAGCAGGTTGGACAGGCTGAAGCCGAACTTGCCGAACAGGAACACGGTCATCAGCACGACACTGCCGATCAGGATGGCGGCCTTGATGATCTGCACCCACGTGGTGCCCTTCATGCCGCCGACCAGCACGTAGAAGATCATGACCAGGCCGACGACGGCGATCACGAGCGACTGGCCCCAACGGCTGTGCACGTTGAGCAGCAACGCGATCAGCGAACCGGCGCCCGCCATCTGCGCGAGCATGTAGAACAGCGAGATCACCAGCGTCGACGTGGCCGCGGCGGCGCGCACCGGGCGCTGCCGCATGCGGAAGCTCAGCACGTCGCCCATCGTGAACCGGCCGGTGTTGCGCAGAAGTTCCGCGACCAGCAGCAGATCCACCAGCCATGCCACGAGGAATCCGATCGAGTAGAGGAATCCGTCGTAGCCGTTGATGGCGATCGCGCCGGCGATTCCGAGAAACGAAGCCGCCGAGAGAAAGTCGCCGGAGAGCGCGATCCCGTTCTGTCTTCCGGTGAAGGCGCTGCTCGCGGCGTAATAGTCCGACCGGGACGATTTCCCGCTGCTCGCGCGGTAGACGACGTAGAGGGTGATTGCCACGAAGATCGCGAACACCAGCGTGTTGAGCACCGGGTTGACATCGGTGTTCTCGCCGGCCGCGAGGATGTTGACCATGTTTGAACCTACGCTTCTGCCTGCCGTCGCACTTGTTCCACCTGCGGGTCGATGCGCCGCTTGGCGTATCGCAGGTAGGCGACGGTGATGGCGGCGGTGGAAACGAATTGCAGAATGCCCATGACGATCGCGACGTTGACGCTTCCGACGAGCCGGATGCTCATGAATGCAGGCGCGAACGCGGCGAGCAGAACGTAAACCAGGTACCAGACGACGAACAACGCGGTCATCGGAAAGGCGAACCGGCGGAATCGTCCGCGCAGTTCGCCGAACGCGGCGCTGTCCTGGATGGCCGGGTAGTCCGGCCCGGCGGGTCGCTGGGGCACGTGCCCCTCGTCGCCGTCGCCGAACAGTGCCGGTATTTCGCCGGTCTCCTCGGCCGCGTTCCGTGTGGTGGATGTCTGGGCGGCGTGCTGCATCGGATGCCTCCCGGAAATGGCAGGGAACCTTCGGGGCGCACATGCTAGGGCCGGCCGGGAGCGCCCATGCGGGCAGCCCGCCAGCTCAGCGTGAGCGTCGATCGGCCTTCTAGCAGCGGTAATGCGCTGAACGGGGTACGTGAGGTGTGTCCGGCCCCGGTGTCTGTGACCTCAGGTGATCGCCCCCCGAATAGGGGTCGCTGAATTCGGCTAACGGTTCCCATCGGCGTATTCGTAGCGTGAGGCGGAAAAGTGCCGCCCGGAGCGCTCAATAGCGCGGGAAGCGCCGCCTGAAGGGGGTTCGGGAAAAGCCACGAGATCGGGCGTTATTCTTCTGTAACCCCTGATGGGGCGGTACGGTCAGTAGACGTTTGCCCCCTGGTCCCGGCGATCCCTGGGCTAAGTGGGTGACAGCGCGGAGACGCGGGCTGACCAGGTCCGTCACCGAATCGAATGATCGTGGAGGAGTGCCGTCAATGTCCGTGTCAACCCCATGTTACGAGCTGTATTTCCGCAGGTCGGCGGCCATTTACTGGGTTGCATCGAGATCCGCCTGATTGGTGTACGCTTCCCTGGCTACGTTGACTCGCTGTGACGAAAGGTTACCGATCTTGTTCCGGGCATCCTGCACACCGCATGATGCATGAGCAGATGCACGGTCGGCGAGTCACGTGGTGCGTGGAAAGCCGGGGCCTGCCGGGGGCGGGCACACCCGAACGGACATCGCGGTCGCACTCGTGACGAGGAGAAGCATGCGGTCAAGGCGGGACAGAGCCGGGTGGCGCGGGGCCGCCCGCACGCGGCCGCTGCGCGGTAACCGTGGTCGCGCACTTCAGACGCCGGACAGGGAGTCACTTTCGTGACCGATGCAGGACAGGGCCAAGTGCCTGTTGGACAGCTCCTAGGTCAGCAGCCGCGGCGGCCGTCGAAGTGGCGCGGCCTCGCTCAGTGGCGCGACTGGAAGATCTCGGTCAAGCTCGCCGCGGTGACGCTGGTGCCCATCGTCATCGCGCTCGTGCTCGGCGGCATCACGATCAGCAACCAGCTCGGCCGCTCCAACGACTACCAGCGCATCGACCGGCTGGTCACGCTCAGCGCGGACGTGCGGACACTTGCCGACGCGTTGCAGACCGAGCGCACCGAGACCACGAACCTGCTCACCCAGGGCACCGTCGGCAGCTCGCCGCAACTGGATGCCGCGCGCGCCGCCACCGACAAGGCGCTGCAGCCGCTCGCGGGTGACATCAGCCGCGTCACCGAGGTCGACTCCGGCGTCAGCGCGCCGGCCACCGCCGGCACCAACGCGCTGGCCCGGCTCGGCGACGTGCGCCGGCAGATCGCGGCCGGGCGACTGGACTCGCTGCAGGCGTTGGACGGCTACTCCGCGATGACCGGCGCGTTGCTCACCCTCGACACCTCGCTCGTCGCGGGCATCGGCGACGACGCGCTGTCGGGCACCGCGAACGCGCTGCACGACCTGGCCGTCGCGAAGGAGGAGGTCTCCACCTCCCAGGTCCTGGTCTCCTACGGCATCGCGCGCGGCGTGCTGCCGCCGACGCAGCTCAACCTGCTGCGCACCGGCGAGATCCGGCTCGCCGACCGGCTCGAGGACTTCCGTGCCTCCGCCGGCACCGCGCAGGCACAGGACTTCGACCGGTCCGTCAAGGGCGCCGACTTCGACACGCGGACCCGGCTCGTCAACAGCGTGCTGGCCACGCAGAGCACGTCCGCGGGCGATGCGCTGTCGGCGATCCCGGCCCAGCAGTGGAATTCGGCCTCCGCCGCGGTCGTCAACGGCCTGCGCTCGGTCAGCGGGCGGATGGGCGACCAGCTCGGCACGCAGTCCGCCGGCCTCGTGTCGAGTTCGGGCAGTGACGCCGGCATCCTGGCGGTACTGCTGTTCGTCGCGCTCGTGGTCACCGCGGCGGTGGTGTTCCTGATCAGCCGCCAGCTGCTGCGCTCGCTGCGAGTGCTGCGGACCAGCGCGCTCGACGTCGCCGACCGGCAGCTGCCCGCCGCCGTCGCGAACATCCAGGAGGGCCGCGAGCAGAGCGCCGAGGTAGGTCCCCTCGTGGTCGGCACGGCCGACGAGATCGGCGAGGTGGCCAAGGCGTTCGACGCGGTACACAGCCAGGCGCTGCGGCTCGCGATCGAGCAGGCCGCGATGCGGACGGGCTATTCGAGCGTGTTCATCAACCTCTCGCGGCGCAGCCAGAGCCTGGTGCAGCGGCAGTTGCAGCTGATCGAGCGGCTGGAGCGGGACGAGGAGGACGCCGACCAGCTGGCGACGCTGTTCCAGCTGGACCACCTCGCGACCCGGATGCGACGCAACAACGAGAACCTGATGGTCCTCTCCGGAGCCGAGCCCGGCCGCCGGTCGGGCCAGCCGGTCACCACGGGCGACGTGCTACGCGCCGCTGTGTCGGAGATCGAGCAGTACCAGCGGGTGGTCGTGCAGACGCCGCCGAACGCGCGCATCGTCGGGTATGCCGCGAGCGACCTGATGCGCCTCATCGCGGAACTGCTGGACAACGCCACGGCGTTCTCCGCGCCCGAGACGCAGGTGACCGTGGCGACGCGGGTCTCGGACGGGCGCCGCCTGCTGATCGACATCATGGACAAGGGCATCGGCATGAACGAGGCCGAGGTCGCCGAGGCCAACGCCCGGCTGACCGAGGCCGCGAGCGTCGACCTCGCCACGTCGCGCCGGATGGGCCTGTTCGTGGTCGGCCGCCTCGCCGGGCGGCACAACATCGGCGTCACGCTGCACGGCGGCAAGGACATCGTCGGCGTGCGCGCCACCGTGTCCGTGCCCGCGGACCTCGTGATGGACCTGCCCGAGACGACGCGGCCGCAGCCGCGGTCCGAGGCCGGTGCGCTGCCGCGCCGCGGGATCAACGGCGTCAACCGGGCCGGTGCGCTGGCCGGCTTCGCGGGCAGCACGTCCGGCACCCTCGGCGACGGCGCCGCCGCACCCGCCGACTGGACGCAGAACGGGCATTCGGGTGTGCTGCCGTCGCGGCCGCCCGCGGATGTCGAGATCTCGGGCACGGCGCTGTTCAGCCCGATCCCGCCGGCGGAGGGTACCCCGCCGCCGTCGTACGAGCCCGAGCCGCAGCCCGAACCCGAGCCCGAAGCGGAGATCGGTGGGGAGCTGCCGTCCGGGAAGGCGCTGTTCGAGGCGAACGTCAGCGTCGGTGCGCTGACGGAGTGGTGGAGCGCGGCCGCGGCCGAGCCCGCGCCCGAGCCCGCCGCGGACCCGCCGACGCGCGAGACCACCCCGATCTTCGACGAGACGCTCTCGGCGTGGTTCCGCAGCGACGAACCCGCCCCGGCCGCCGGGAAGGAGCCCGCCGCCGAGCAGGAGCCCGCACCCGATGCGGAGCCCGAGACGGCGGAGGCAGCCGAGGCAGCCGAGCCGAAGGCCACCACGGGATGGGACTTCGCAGCCGACGAGAGCTGGCGCACGGTCCAGCAACTGTCACAACACGAGCCGACGAGTTACACGGAGGCCGGCCTCCCGCGGCGGCGTCGTGGCGAGCAGTTGATGCCGGGCAGTGCGGCGTCGGGCAGCCCGTTCCCGGTGCCCACCGGTGCCACCGAGGAATCCGCGCCCGCGCCTTCGCCACTGCCGTCCCGCAATGCCGCCGACGTCCGCGGGCGGCTGAGCAGCTTCCAGCAGGGCGTGCACCGGGCGAAGCATGCCAAGGACCAGACCTCCGATCCCGGCTCGGCGCAGGAAGCCCAGGACACGGCGGCTCCGGACACGGCTGCTCCGGCCGGTCAGGACGCAGTGGCTTCGGCCAGCACAGCGCAGGCGGCGCAGGAGACAGAGGCTTCGGGTACGGCGGCGCAGGAGCAGCGCCGGCCCTCGCCGCTTCCGCAGCGACGTGCCCAGCCGCAGCCCTGGCCGGCGCAGGCTCAGCCGCCTGCCGCCGGTGATCTCCCGCAGCGCCAGTCCGGGGAGGAAGGCGGGGCCGGTGAGAGCGGTCTGCCGCAGCGCCAGACGCCCGCGGGCCTGCCCCAGCGGGATCCGGGCATTCCGCAGCCGCAGGTGGCACAGACCGGGGAGCGCCGGCCGGACGCCGGCTTGCCCCAGCGCCAGGCCGGTGCGGGCCTCCCGCAGCGCGACCCGGGGTTGCCGCAGCGTCAGACCGGGCTGCCGCAGCGGCAACCCGCCGACGCGGCGCTTACCCAGGACGCCGGCCCGGCCACTCCGGAGCAGCAGGACGAGCCGCTGCACGAGAGCGGCCTGCCGCAGCGTCGCCCGCGCTCCTCGACCGAGACCGGCGTCCCGCAGCGCGGTCCGGACTCCGGCCTGCCCCAACGCGACTCCGGCCTGCCCCAGCGCCAGCCGGGTGCGGCCGGTGCCCGCCGCCAGCCGGTGGGTGAGACCTCGGGTGCCTTCCTGTGGCAGCCGGACGAGGCGCCGCTGCCGCGGCCGTCCGAACCGCCGCCAACGGCGGCCGAGGAAACGGCATGGTCATTCGCCACGGATGAAAGCTGGCGGACCGTCGAGGCGGTCTCCCAGACGGCTCCGTCGGCGTTCACGGCGGCCGGACTTCCGCGCCGCCGCCGTGGCGAGCAACTGCTACCGGGCAGTGCGTCTTCCGTGGGCGCGTCGGGCCCCCGTGCCCAGCGTGACCCGCAGGATGTGCGAGGCAGGCTGAACAGCTTCCAGCAAGGTGTCAGGCGTGGACGGCACCGGTCTGTTCAGGCTGCCGACTCCGAACAAGAAACCATGGAGGGTGAATGACCTCGCCGCAGCCACAACAGAACCAGTTCGGATGGCTGGTCAATGACTTCGCCGAGCGTGTGCCGGGTGTGGCGCACGCTGTGGTCGTGTCAGCCGACGGCCTCCTGCTGACCGCGTCGAACCGGCTGCCGCTGGACCGCGCCGACCAGCTCGCGGCGGTCGCCTCGGGCCTGGTCAGCCTCACGCAGGGCGCCGCGCGCTGCTTCGAGGCCGGCGCGGTCAACGAGACCGTCGTGGAGATGGAACTCGGCATCATGGTGCTGATGTCGATCAGCGACGGCTCGTGCCTCGCGGTGCTGGCCGCGCCGAACTGCGACATCGGTCAGGTCGCCTACGAGATGACCATGCTCGTCGACCGGGTCGGCCAGATCCTCACTCCCGAAATGCGCGCCCAGTTGCAGGGTGCCGGTGGTGCACTGATCGGCGAACCGGTGGGATGATGCCGCGATGACAACGGGAACCGGAAGCGGCTCCCCACCCGCCGATGACGACGACGCGACCTTCGCGGACGTCCTCAACGGCTTTACCTTGGACTCGGGGCGAGCCCGCCGGAAACGCAAGAAGGCCAAGCAGGCCGAACCGGTGGCCGTCGACCCGGAGCAGTCCGAGGAGCAGGCGCAGGCGGTCCCGCCCGCGCCGCAAGCGCCTCCGGCCGCGGAACCCCCGCCGCCACCCGGCTCGCCGGACTTCTTCGAGCCGCACCAGGGCACCGGGCTGTTCGAGCCCGCCGTGTCCAACGGCGGCCCGACGATGCCCGACCAGGCCGAGGTGGGGGGCTTCGACGAGGAGACGGCGGTCGTGCGCCCGTACGCGCTCACGGGCGGGCGGACGAAGGCCAGCTACGCGCTGGAACTGGAGACACTGGTCTCCATGAAAGACGGTGTCGCAGCCCGCTTGGACGCGGACGCGGCAGTGCAGTTCGAGCATCGCTCGATCATGGAAGAATGCAGGACACCGCGTTCGGTCGCGGAGCTCGCGGCGGTGCTGCGGATCCCGATCGGCGTGGCCAGGGTGCTGATCAGTGACGCTGCCGACGCTGGCCTGGTCACCGTACACAGGACCGTGTCCGGCAACGACGACGCCGAGGCGCATCTCATGTTGATGGAAAGGGTGTTGAGTGGACTCCGTCGGCTTTAAAGCACCGCGGCAGGCCGCGCCGCAGACCATGACCTCGGCGAAGATCGTGGTCGCCGGTGGGTTCGGGGCAGGAAAGACCACCTTTGTCGGGTCGGTGTCGGAGATCGTGCCGCTCACCACCGAGGCGATGATGACCGACGCCAGCCGGGGCATCGACAACCTCGACGCTACCCCGAACAAGGCGACCACCACGGTGGCCATGGACTTCGGCCGCGTGTCGCTGGACACCGACCTGATCCTGTACCTGTTCGGCACCCCGGGTCAGCAGCGGTTCTGGTTCATGTGGGACGACCTGGTGCGGGGTGCCATCGGTGCGGTGGTGCTCGCGGACACGAGGCGGCTCGCGGACTCGTTCGCGCCGGTGGACTTCTTCGAGGACCGTCGGCTGCCGTACATCATCGGGGTGAACACCTTCGACGGTGTGCTGCACCACGACCTCAACGACGTCCGCGAGGCGCTCGCGATCGATTCGAGCGTGCCGATGGTGCGCTGCGACGCGCGTGACCGCGAGTCGACCAAGCAGACGCTGATCACGCTGGTCGAGTACGCGATGCGCCAGTGGATCTCGATGCGCGGAGCCAACGCGCACTGAGCGGCACGGGCGCTGCCCGCGGCGGTTCCGGTCGCACCGGAACACGCGTCGCTGTGGCATGCCCGCTCACAGGACCTTGAACACCACCACGAGTGCCACCACCACCACAATCAGCACCAGCCAGCCTTGCCATGTCTGTGGCCGGATGCCCCAGCCGATGCGCTTCGGACCGAACCAGGGGCGTCGCTCGCCGGACATGTCGCCTCCCCTCGTCACTCGCCGCGGATCAGGCGTGCGACCCACAGTTGTGCCCCGGTGTCCAGGCGCGGATGCGGCGCCGGGCCGGGCAGCACGGTCAGCCTGCTCCCGCGTGTCACCCACGGCAAGCCGGGTTCTGTTGTGACCACGGCGACACTCGGAGTTGAGATAGTAGGAAGTCCGAGTATTTTGGACGTATGAGCGCTGCGCTGCACAAGGCCGTGAACCCGGTCCGGTTCGTCACCGCGTCGAGCTTGTTCGACGGTCACGACGCGTCGATCAACATCATGCGCCGGATCCTGCAGGCGCAGGGGGCCGAGGTCGTGCACCTGGGGCACAACCGCTCGGTGGACGAGGTCGCCACGGCCGCGATCGCCGAGGACGCCCAGGGCGTCGCGATCAGCGCCTACCAGGGCGGCCACGTCGAGTACTTCTCCTACCTCGTCGAGTTGCTGCGCGAGCGGGGTGCCGGTCACATCAAGGTCTACGGCGGCGGGGGCGGCGTCATCGTCCGCGAGGAGATCGAACTGCTGCACTCGCGGGGTGTCGCGCACATCTTCTCCCCCGACGACGGCCTCGAGATGGGCCTGCCGGGCATGATCAACTCGATGATCGAGGCCTGCGACTACGACCTGGCCGCCGAGACCGTCGGCACGCCCGACGACCTGCTCTCCGGCGATGTGCGGGCCCTGTCGCGGACGATCACCCAGCTGCAAGCCGGTTCGCTCGGCGACGAGTGGCACGCGGCGATCCGCGAGGCCGCGAAGGCGCGGACGGTCCCCGTGCTGGGCATCACCGGCACCGGCGGCTCCGGCAAGTCCTCGCTCACCGACGAGCTGATCCGCCGCTTCCGGCTGGACCAGCAGGACAAGCTGCGCATCGCCGTGCTCGCCGTCGACCCGACGCGGCGCCGTGGCGGCGGGGCGCTGCTGGGCGACCGGATCCGGATGAACTCGCTCGACGGCTCGTCGGTGTACTTCCGGTCGATGGCGACGCGCACGAAGTCGGGCGAGATCCCCGAGGGCCTGGACGAGGCGATCGCCGCGTGCAAGGCCGCGGGTTACGACCTGGTGATCGTCGAGACGCCCGGCATCGGGCAGGGCGACGCGGGCGTCATCGACCACGTCGACTACTCGCTGTACGTGATGACACCGGAGTTCGGCGCCGCGTCACAGCTGGAGAAGATCGACATGCTCGACTTCGCCGACGCGGTCGCGATCAACAAGTTCGAGCGGCGCGGCGCGGAGGACGCGCGCCGGGACGTGGCGCGCCAGCTGGTGCGCAACCGCGAGGCGTTCGGCGCCGCACCCGAGGACATGCCCGTTTTCGGGACCAGCGCCGCGAAGTTCAACGACGACGGCGTCACGGCGCTGTACGAGTACTTGCGGGATGCGCTTGCCGAGCGGGGACTTCCGGCCTCGCCGGGCACGCTGCCGCACGTCGGGAGCAAGGTGTCCACGGGCGCGTCCACGATCATCCCGACGACCCGCACCCGCTATCTCGCCGACATCTCGGACACCGTGCGCGGCTACCACGAGCACACCCGCGAGCAGGTCGAGGCGGTGCGCGAGCGTGACCAGCTGGCGGCCGCGAAGGCGGCGCTGGAGCGCGTGGGCGCGGACACCGAGGCGATCAGCGAGCTGCTCACCGATGCCGAGTCGCGTGTGGACAGTGAGACCAGGCGGCTGCTGGCGGAGTGGCAGCGGACCGCCGAGGAATACCGCGGCGAGGAACTCGTCTTCCGGGTGCGGGACAAGGAACTGCGCACGCAGCTGACACGGGAGACCTTGTCCGGCAGCAGGATCCCACGGGTGGCGTTGCCGCGCTACACCGAGAACGGCGAGCTGGTCTCGTTCCTGCGCCGGGAGAACCTGCCGGGCTTCTTTCCCTACACCGCCGGGGTTTTCCCGTTCAAGCGGGATGGGGAGGACCCAGCGCGCATGTTCGCGGGTGAGGGCGACGCGTTCCGCACCAACCGCCGGTTCAAGTACCTGTCGGCCGAGTCGGAGGCCAAGCGCCTGTCGACCGCGTTCGACTCGGTGACGCTCTACGGCCGTGACCCCGACACCCGGCCTGACATCTACGGCAAGGTCGGCACGTCGGGCGTGTCCATCGCGACGCTGGAGGACATGAAGGTCCTCTACGACGGGTTCGACCTCACCGCGCCGTCCACGTCGGTGTCGATGACGATCAACGGCCCCGCGCCGACGATCCTCGCGTTCTTCCTCAACACCGCGATCGACCAGAAGCTGGACGCGTTCCGCGCCGAGCACGGCCGCGAACCGACCCCGGAGGAAGCCGAGGACCTGCGCGAGTGGACGCTGCGCAACGTGCGCGGCACCGTGCAGGCCGACATCCTCAAGGAGGACCAGGGGCAGAACACCTGCATCTTCTCCACCGAGTTCAGCCTGCGGATGATGGCCGACATCCAGGAGTGGTTCATCGAGCACGGGGTCCGTAACTTCTACTCGGTGTCGATCTCGGGCTACCACATCGCCGAGGCCGGGGCGAACCCGATCTCGCAACTGGCGTTCACGCTGGCCAACGGGTTCACCTACGTCGAGTCCTATCTCGCGCGCGGGATGGACATCGACGACTTCGCGCCGAACCTCTCGTTCTTCTTCTCCAACGGGATGGACGCCGAGTACTCGGTGCTGGGCCGGGTCGCGCGGCGGATCTGGGCCACCGCGATGAAGGAGCGCTACGGCGCCAACGAGCGGTCCCAGAAGCTCAAGTACCACGTGCAGACCTCCGGCCGCTCGCTGCACGCGCAGGAGATGAGCTTCAACGACATCCGTACAACGCTGCAGGCCCTGTGCGCGCTGTACGACAACGCGAACTCCTTGCACACCAACGCGTTCGACGAGGCGATCACCACGCCGAGCGAGCATTCGGTGCGCCGCGCGATGGCCATCCAGATGATCATCCACAAGGAGTGGGGCCTGTCGAAGAACGAGAACCCGCTGCAGGGCTCGTTCATCATCGACGAGCTGACCGACCTGGTCGAGGAGGCCGTGCTCACCGAGTTCGACCGGATCTCCGAGCGCGGCGGCGTGCTCGGCGCGATGGAGACCGGGTACCAGCGCGGCAAGATCCAGGACGAGTCGATGCTGTACGAGCGGCTCAAGCACGACGGATCGCTGCTGATCATCGGCGTGAACACGTTCCGCAACCCGCACCCCGAGGATGACGAGGTCGAGGTGGAACTCGCCCGCGCCACCGAGGACGAGAAGCAGTCGCAGCTCGACCGGCTCGCCGGCTTCCAGCAGCGGCACGCCACCGACGCCGAGCAGGCGCTCAAAGCGCTCCGCGAAGCCGCCACCCGCGACGAGAACCTGTTCGGCGTGCTGATGGACGCGGCCCGCGTGTGCTCACTGGGCCAGATCACCGACGCGTTCTTCGAGGTGGGCGGTCAGTACCGGCGCAACGTCTAGGGTTCGCGGATCGCGGTGAGCTGCCAGACGGGCATGAGGTAGCGACCGCGGTCGTCGAGCGGAAGGCGTTCCGCGTCGACCCGCGTGCCGGCTTCGGCGGCCGCGCGGATCAGCATCTGCCTGCTGAACGCCGTCGTGTACGAGCGGCGTCGCAGACGGGTGCGGCGCCAGCCGTCGCCGAACGTGGCGCACACGTTGTCCTCGCCGAGCGCCCGCGGGCCGGGCAGGTCGCCGAGCAGGTCCGAGCGGCAGAACAGGTGCAGCGTCGCGCCGGGGCGGCACGCGCGGTGCAGTGCGGCGGCGTACGCGTGCTGCTGCTCGTCGTCGAGGCAGTGGTAGAGCGCGCTGTCGATGACGGTGTCGAAGCGGGCGGTGAAGCCGTCCAGCCGGGTGGCGTCGGCCACGGCGAATTCCGCCGTCAGACCCCGGTCGCCGGCCTTGGTGCGGGCGCGCTCGATCGCCGTCGGCGCGGCGTCGATGCCGGTGACGCGGTAGCCGCGCTCGGCGAGGAACAGGGTGTTGTCGGCGAGGCCGCACCCGGCGTCGAGCACCTCCCCGCGCACCTCGCCCGCGGCCTCCACCTCGACGAGCAGCGGCTGCGGCTCGCCGATGTCCCACGGCACGAACCCGTCGCGCCGGACCGCCGGGTTTCCCTGGTACAGCTGGTCGAAATCGAGAGGAACGCTCACCCTTGCGACCGTGCCCGCGCACGCGGAGCCGTGTCAAGGGAATACGCACTGTACGGCGAGAGTTGCCGGACGATATGAAATTCGGCATCGCCACGTTCGTGACCGACGAGGGAATCCGGCCGGCAGCGCTGGGCAGGGCACTGGAGGAGCGCGGTTTCGACTCGCTGTTCCTGGCCGAGCATTCACACATCCCGGCCAGCCGGGAATCGCCGTACCCCGGCGGCAGTGAGCTGCCGCGGCAGTACTACCGGACCCTGGATCCGTTCGTGACCCTGGCCGCGGTCGCGTCGGTGACCGAGAACCTGCTGCTCGGCACGGGTATCGCGCTGCTGATCCAGCGCGACGTGATCCACACCGCGAAGGAGGTCGCGAGCCTGGACCTGGCGTCCGGCGGCCGCGTGATCTTCGGCGTCGGGACCGGCTGGAACCGCGAGGAAATGCGCAACCACGGCACCGATCCGCGCACGCGGGGCGCGCTGATGGACGAGCAGTTGCAGGCGCTCAAGGCGATCTGGACGCAGGACGAGGCCGAGTTCCACGGCAAGCACGTGGACTTCGACCCGATCTTCGCCTGGCCCAAACCCGTGCAGCGGCCGCACCCGCCGATCTACATCGGCGGGGAGAGCCCGGCCGCGCTCGACCGGCTGGTCAAATACGGCGACGGCTGGCTCCCGCGGGGACAGACCACCGCCGAGGAGCTTCGGGCGACCCGCACGCGGCTGGCCGAGCACGGCCGCACCGACGTGCCGTTCACGATCTTCGCCGGCAGCCGCAGCCCCGAGCGGCTCGAGGGCTATGCCGAGGGCGGCGCGGACCGGGTGACGCTTCTGCTGCCGACGCTGCCCGAGGCCGAGACGCTGACGTGGCTCGACGACGCCGCCGACCTGGTGGCCAGGCTGTGAAACTCAGCATATCGGCCTTCGTCACCGACGAGGGCATCGCCGCCGCGCCGCTGGCCAGGGCGGCCGAGGAACGGGGCTTCGACGCGTTGTTCGTCGCCGAGCATTCGCACATCCCGGTCAGCCGCGACACACCGCATCCCGGCAACGGGTTGTCGCGGCCCTACTTCCGGGCGGCCGACCCGTTCGTCACGCTCGCCGCGGCGGCCGCCGTCACCGAGCGGCTGCGGCTGGGCACCGGGATCAGCCTGCTGATCCAGCGCGACGTGATCCACACGGCGAAGTCCGTCGCGAGCCTCGATCTCGTGTCGGACGGCCGGGTGATCTACGGGGTCGGCGTCGGGTGGAACCGCGAAGAGATGCGTAACCACGGCACCGACCCGCGGACGCGAGGTGCGCTGCTGGACGAGCAGATCCAGGCGCTGCGCACGATCTGGACGCAGGACGAGGCGGAGTTCCACGGCAAGCACGTGGACTTCGACCCGATCTTCTCCTGGCCAAAGCCCGCCGGGGAGGTGCCGGTCTACGTCGGTGGCAACAGCGAGGTCGCGGTGGCGCGCGCGATGCGGCTCGGAACCGGCTGGCTGCCCAACGCCGTCCGCGATGCCGCCGACGTGCCCGCGCAACT
>DASZUO010000146.1:0-8307 GCA_035547575.1 Amycolatopsis sp.
TTGTCGGGTCGTCGCGGAATCGCGTGGTCAACTCCTACCTCCGTGCCGGCGCACCATGGGTGTCCTCAGTGGACGTATCGGGCCATGCCGAGCGCGCGTTCGTGCGCCGTGACCCCGCCGAGCTCCCGGCGCAGCATCATCATCCGCACGGTCCAGACGGTCAGCCGGTACTCGTCGGTGATGCCGATCGCCCCGTGCACCTGGTGCACGTGCATGAACGCGTTGCCCGCCGCCCGGCACGCATACGCCGTGGCCGCGGCGGCCAACTCCGCCGGTGCCTTGGCGAAGGCAGCACGGCGGGCCAGCCATCGGCTGCCCTCCAGCCCGATCGCCGTCTCCGCGAGCCGGTGCTGAACGGCCTGTTTCGACGCGAGCGGCTTGCCGAACTGGGTCCGTTCCCGCACGTAGGAGACCGACTTGGTGAGCACCGCGTCCAGGCAGCCCGCCAGTTCCGTCGCGATCGCGACCTGCCACCAGGCACGGACCCGCGCCGTGGTTTCGGCGTCCAGTTCCGCCACCGTGGGGCCGGAAACCCGGCCGAGCGGATACCCTTCCTGCCGCGTCCCGCCGACGCTCACGACGGATTCGGGCCGGAAGACCCGGGTGGTGTCGCCCTCGATCGACATCACGAGGTCGGCCTGGGCGCCGAAGCGCACCGGCGCGTCCGGGCCCGCCCAGGCCAGTGCGATGTTGAGCGGGAGGTCGCCCGGCAACACCTCGGCCGCCACCAGTGCGCGCGCGGCGACCGGGGCGAGCGCCGCATGCCGGCTCGCCGCCTCCACCAGCAGCGCGCGTTCCAGCGAGCACACCCCGCCAGGGCCTGCGTTGAGGAAACCGCCCTCGTCCAGGCGTTTCATGACGTCGGTGTCGCTGGTTTCCCGGCGCAGCAGGTCTTGCGCGCGCTCCGGCCCGGCGTGCCGGGACAGCAGCGTGTCCAGCGCGTCCGCCAGGTCGCGTTGCTCGTCGTCGAGGGCGAAGTCCATGTCATGACCTCCCGAGGTCGAGACCGGTGCGGCCGATGAGGTCCAGTTGCACGTCGTAGGCGCCGGACGCGATCCCGGAGGCGATGCCGCCGATCAGTTGCCGGTCGGCGAAGGAACCGTGCACCATGCCCTCGGCACCCATGATCTCGCCGAGGATCTCCATCACGACCCGTTCGGTCTGCACCGCGGCGGCGCGGCTGATGTTCGGCGCGGCCGAGTTCTCGATGTCCTTCTGGCGCTCGTCGACCGCGCGATAGGCGAGCATCTTGCCCGCCTCGACCGCGGCGCGGGCCTGCCCGAGCCGGGCAACGGTGTCCGGATCATCCAGCTCGCCACGGGCACGCAGCCATTCCGCGACCCGGTCGACCAGCACGCCGCAGGCGTTGGCGCGCGGAATTCCGGTGCGCTCGAAGGAAAGTGCCTTGCGGATCAGCGCCCAGCCCTCGCCCTCAGGACCCAGCCGGTTCGCGACCGGGACCCGGACGTTGTCGAAGAACATCTCGTGGATGAGGTCCGGGATGCCGCCCATCGCCGGGATGTCACGGACCTCGATGCCGGGTGTGTCCATGTCGACGAGCAGGATCGAGATCCCGTCGTGCCGGTCCGTCTCGGTCGAGGTGCGCACGAGCAGGAAGCAGTAGTCGGCGATGTCCGCGTAGGAGGTCCAGATCTTCTGCCCGTTCACCACGTAGGTGTCGCCGTCGCGGTCCGCGCGGCAGCGCAGCGACGCCAGGTCGGTACCGGCCTCGGGTTCGGAAAAACCCTGGCACCACGAGCTTTCCCCGCGCAGGATGCGGCCGAGGTGTTGCTCGCGCTGCTCCTCGGTGCCCGCGGCGAACAGGATCGGGGCGATCCAGTTGATGTTCATGTACTGGTTCGCGCGCGGTTCGCCGCGCGACCACAGCTCCTCACCGAGGATGACCTGCATCCACCAGTCCCCACGGCCGCCCCAGTCGGCCGGCCAGTGCGGCGCGAGCCAGCCCCGTTCCGCGAGCATCGGGACGAACCGGCGCGCCAGTGCGGCATGCTCCTGGTCGCCCTGCTCGTTGCTCATGTACCAGTCCGGCGGCACCTCGGCCTCCGCCAGTTCGGCCAGCTCCCGCCGGAACCGGACCTGGTCCGCACTCCACCCGAACTCCACGCTCACCTCCGTGTGCCGCGTGCTCTATCACGCTAGTTGGTAAGCTAATAGATAATCAAGATCTTCAGTGCACTGATTTAATGGATGTCGGCCGGGTCGGCGAGGAGGAGAGCCCGTGGACCACTTTCCGTTACGCGTCCCCAAAACGGCTGAAGTGCTGGCCGGCCGGATTCGCGCGCAGGTCGTCCGCGGTGAGCTGGTCGAAGGCGAGAGCATGCCGAGCGAGCAGGAGCTGATGGCGCACTACGGCGTCTCCCGGAACGTGTTGCGGGAGACCTACCGGATCCTGGAATCCGAGGGGTTGATCACCGTCAAGCGGGGCACGCACGGCGGTGCGCGCGTGCTCGCACCGGACCCGCGCGTGGCGGCCAGGCATGTCGGGCTCCTGCTGCAGTTGCGCCACACCACGCTGACCGACATCGAGCGAGCCCGCATCGCGATCGAACCGGCCTGCGTCCGGTGGCTGGCCGAGTCGCCGGACCTCGAGGATTGCCTCGGCGTGTTGGGGGAGCAGAACAAGAAGGCCGCGGACGTGGTCGACTCGCCGCGGCTGTTCAACAACGAGGCGTTCGAGTTCCACCGCAAGATCGTCCAGCTCGCGGGGAACCAGACGCTCGACGTGATGATGAGCCTGGTCTCGGACATCATCGAGCAGCACCTGGCCGCTCGGATGCCGCTCACCGAACACGATCAGATCGAGTCCCGCCGCAACGCCGAGCTGTCCATCCGGGCCAACGAGAAGCTGTGCCGCCTGCTGGAAACCGCCAAGCCCGAACGCGCGGAACAATTCTGGCGACAGCACGTGACCGCGGTGGTGGGCCAGTTCGGGGACGTCAGCGGCCCGTCCACGGTGGTGGACCTCCTCAATTGAGCCGCGGCGCGTTCTCGCGCCGTCGCTCGGCTCCGGAACCAACCACCGCTACGCCGACCGGACGAACCTCGTCGGTGGCGCCTCGGCGATACTCGACGCGACGGTGCGGGCGGAAATGGAGGACAGCGTGAAGAAGCGGACCTTCGACGACTACCGGGACGACTACGACTGCGCGACGCTGGAACGGCACGACGGCGTCCTGGTGATGCGCCTGCAGACGGCCGGCCGGGAATTCCGGTGGGGCGTCGACGCCCACGCCGAGCTCCCGTACCTGTTCCGCGACATCGGCGAGGACCGTGACAACCGCGTCGTCGTGCTGACCGGGACGGGGGACGTCTTCTCCGGCCCCGAGGCCAGCCCGGTGACGCGCTCGGTCACGCGGAGCATGCCGGCGGCCGACTGGTTGCGGATCATGCGCGAGGCCAAGCAGATGCTGCTGCACGAGCTGGAGATCGAGGTCCCGATGATCGCCGCGGTCAACGGACCCGCCTACCGGCACATGGAGCTCGCGCTACTTTGCGACATCGTCGTCGCGTCCGAGGACGCCGTCTTCGAGGACGCCGCCCACATCCAGCACGGCCATCTTGCCCCCGGCGACGGCATGAACATCGTCCTCGAACTCCTGATGGGGGTGAACCGGGCGCGCTATCTGCACCTGACCGCACAGCGGCTCGACGCGGTCCAGGCCCGCGACTGGGGCCTGGTCAACGAGGTCGTGCCGAAGGCGCAGGTGCGCGACCGGGCGATGGAGCTGGCGCGCACGCTCGCCGAGAAGCCCGACTCCCTGCTCCGGGCCTCCCGCCTCCTCATGACGCAGACCCTGAAGAAAGCGCTTTCCGACTCCCTCGAGTCGCACCTGCTCTACGAGGGTCTCGCGCAACTCGACCAGTCGGACCCGATGCGGCGGTGACGGTCACTCGCGCCAGGACTCGTCGGACCACATCACACCTTGTTCGAGCCAGAAGGCCCGGTCGTGGTCGATGTTGCCGACCAGTTGGAGTTTTCGTTTGCCTGCTCGCAGGGAACGCGCGGACTTGCGGGACAGCGTGGCGATCAGCGCGTCGGTGGCGTCGTCGCAGTCCCGGTCCGGGACGAGGCGGGCGAGCGAGCCGTAGCTGTGCAGCTGGGCGGCCGTGATGGGGTTGCCGAGCATCGTCATCTCGCGCAGTTTCGCGGGCGGCACGATCCGGGCCAGGTACGCGACGGACCATGCCTCCTCGGGGAGGCCGAATGTGGCGTCGGTGCTCGCGACCACGAGGTCCGATGCGGCGACGATCGCGGTGCCGAGGCCCATGCAGAATCCGCGGACCACCGACACCACGGGCAACGGGAAATCCGTGAGTGCCTTCAGGAACCGCCGCGTCACGAGTCCGTATTCCAGGAACTGTTCGTGCGCGGCGGCGCGCTGCATTTCCTTTTGGTCCAGTCCGGCGCTGAAGCCCTGTCCCTCGGCACGGATCTTGAGCACGAGCAGATCCTCTTCGCCCTCCGCGTCGTTCAGGATGCGGATCAGCTCACGTAGGTCGTTGAGCGTGAGCGCGTTCACCGGCGGCCTGGAGAGGAGGAGCTCCCCGACGCCCTCGCTGGACTTGTAGGTCACCATTCGTCGCTCGTATCTGTGCTGTGGCGCCGTTCGGACCGCCATCATAGCCATCGCCGGGTGCGAGAGGGGTCCTGCTACGTTCCCGGGTACTTCTGCGTGCAGCCGGCGCCGACTGTCGCGCGGGTCCACCCACGGAACCGGGAGCACGTTGTGTGCCCGGAAGACCGGCTCGACGTCGTCTCTCGTGGGATGCGCCAGATCCGGGCAGAACAGTTCGTAGGTGCCCTGGTTGAGCGCCATGTGGGTGTCGACGCCGGTGGGGTGGATGGTATTGACGCGAATGATGACAACGGAGCCGCCCGCGCCTCGGTCGATCACCGCTTTCATCGGTGCGCGGACGGTGTTGGTCGCCTACGCCATGGCCACCCCGGAAGACCTGCGGGAGACGGCCGACCTGGTGGGGAAAACCGGAGGCCGCGTGCTGACCTAGGAGATGACCGCGGAAACCCGGCAGGACACCATCGACGTCGACCTGACAGGTAGGCGACCGTGTCGATCTGCTCGCAGATGTCGAACACGACGATGTCCGCTCCCTCTTCGGCGAGCCGGATCGCGTGTGACCGGCCCTGCCCGCGCGCGCCACCCGAGATCAGCGCGACCTTTCCCTCGACGCGGCCCATGTCGCTCGTTCCTTTCGCTCGGCCCGGCAGGTGCTTCAGGACGGTTTCGCGCTCGTGTCGAGGACGGCGCCGAACTCCATCAGGCCCTTCCTGATCGAGTCCTCGGGCATGTGCGCGAACGCCATCCGGAGATGGCTCCGGCCCGCCGTCTGGCCCATGAACATCTCGCCGGGCCGCATCGCGATGCCGCGGTCGAACATCTGCCGCGCGACCTGTTCCCAGTCGAGTCCGTCGGCGAGTTCGAGCCAGAAGTAGAAACCGCCGTGGGGCAGCCGGTAGGAGACCCATCGGCCGCAGTGCTCGGTGAGCGCGTCGGCGGTCACGTCCCGCTTGGGACGATAGCGGTCGACCGCACGCGCGACCTGCGGTGGCAGCAGCCCTTCTGCCAGGTAGCGTGTCATGATCTTGCTGATCCACTGGTTCGCGCCGAGATCCTGGCGCACTTTGGCGAGGCCGAGGATGCCGTCCTTGGGGCCGGTAACCCAGCCCAGGCGGGTGCCGGGGGCCACGGTCTTCGCGAAGCTGTCCGACTGGAGCACGTGACCCTCGGTGTCGAGGCTTCGCAGCGTGGGCAGCGGCTCGCCCTCGTACCGAAGCGCCGCGTAGATGTTGTCTTCCAGGATGACGAGATCGTGGGTGTCGGCGAGCGCGAGCAGCGCGTGCCGCCGCTCCAGCGACAGCTCGGTCCCGGTCGGGAGCTGGAACGTTGGAATGGTATAGACCATCTTCGGTCGTAGCCCGTCGCGGGCGGCCTGCTCGATCGCGTCGGCCAGCCGGTCGACGTCCATGCCCTGCTCGTCGACGGTGACCGGGAGGACCGTCGCGCCCGTCTGCGCGAAGTACCGGAGCGCGAACGGGAAGGTCGCCGCCTCGACGAAGGCCGCGTCGCCCGCCGACAGAAACGCGTTGCCCGCCAACGCGATTCCCTGCACCGAGCCGCCCGTGACGATGATCCCGTCGTGGTCCGGCCGCTGCCCGTCACGCTCCTCGAGAAGGTTCGCGATCTGCTCGCGCAGAGGTGACCAGCCCATCGCGATGTCCCCGTAGCCGTACCGGGGATCCATGTAGTTGAGGCACTCCGGCCCGTCCTCCGCGATGACCCGCGCGGCCAGCCGGGTCAGGTCCTCGGTGGGAAACGTCGCCGGATCGGGCGTGCCCTGGTCGAAGTCGAAGTTGATGTGCGGGGGATTCTTGTGGAAATACGGCGGATCTCCCGCGTCGGCCAGTGGTGAGAACTGGCTCGTCAGGTCAAACATGCGCACGTCCTTCCTCGGTGAAGGCGACAGCTTCGATCTCCATCAGGTAACCGGGGTCGAGCAGCCCGGCCACGAGCACTGTCGAGCTTGCCGGGACGGTGTCCGGGAACAGCGCCTTCCGGGCGGCCGCCAAGGCCCGGTAGGCGTCGGGACTGACCACGAAACAGGTCAGCTTGACGATGTCGGCGGGACCGCTGCCGGCGGCGACGAGTGTGGCCGTGAGGTTCTTCAGACACTGTGCCGCCTGCGCCGCCGGATCGCCCTCGCCGACGAGGACGCCCTGGCTGTCGATGGAGACGTGGCCCGACGTGAACAGCAGGCCGCCGGCCACGCGTCCCCAGGCGAAACCGGGGATGACGGGCAGGCCGGCCGGTTGCACGGACGCGCTGGTTGTCGCGGCGTCGCTCATGGCATGGTGGCCGTCGTGCCGCACCCGACGTCGACCGTCGAGCCGGTCATGTACCAGCTACGTTCGCTGGCCAGCGTGAGCATGGCGTGCGACACGTCCGATGGATCGACCCAGGGAACGGGAATCTTGTTCGTGGCGATCAGGGGTTCACGGATGTCAGCCGCCGTCGGTTCTTCGAGGTCCGGCCGGAACAGCCGGTAGGTAGCCCGGTTGTTGACCATCGGAGAGTTCACATTGGACGGACACACGGCATTGACCGTGATGTTGTCCCCGGCCAGTTCGAGTGCGAGCGTCTTCACCAGGCCGACGACGCCGAACTTGCTGGCGACGTAGTGACCGAGATGTGGGTTGCCGAACCGCCCGCCCATCGAGGAGGTGGCGATGATCCGGCCGTATCCCTGGCGCTTCATGTGGGGCACGACGGCCCGCATCGCCTTGAACACCCCGGTCAGGTTCGTCGCGATCATGTCGTCCCACTGCGCGTCGGTTATCTCCTCCACCGCGCCGAAACTGAGGATTCCCGCGTTCGCGATCAGGATGTCGATCTTCCCGAGCTCACGCACCGCCGTCTCCACCGCGTCGCCCAGTCGCTTCGTGTCCCGGACGTCGGCGTTGAGCGCGATACACCGCCTGCCGAAAGCCTCGACACCGGACACGGTCTCCTTGAGATCGGCCTCGACCGCGAGCGGGTAGGGCACGCTGGCGACGTCCTGCAGCGAGTCGCACAGGGCGACGTCGGCACCCGCCTCCGCGAAGGCGAGCGCGTGGGACCGCCCCTGGCCACGGGCACCGCCCGTGATGAACACGACCCGTCCGTCGAATTCGCCCACCCGGAACCCTCCTTCCGGCCCCCGGCCGTCCGCTGCCGGGACCACACCGCGAATCTAACGCCGGCAGGCAGGGCGATTGATCGGAGTTGTTGCCGATTGATCGCGGACGATCCGCCCCGGGTCAGAGCTGCCCGGAGCACTCTTGCGCCAGTGTCGCCACGAACTCGGTGAGCACGTCGTGGGCAGGCTGCCGGTTCCAGGCGGCGTACTCGATGAAGTGCACATCGTCGCTCACCGGCAGACAGGCAATGCCAAGGACTTCCGGCTCCTCCACCGAAGTCGACGGCACCAGCGCGCAACCCTGGCCCGACATGACACGGGACACGATGCCCTCGAAATGCGACGCCGTGGCGACCAGCGACCACGACTTCACCGCGTCGTCGAGGGCGGCTTCGATGGCGTCGTACACCCCGGGCTGATACGCACGGGGCCAGGTGATGAGGGGCCGCATCGCCAGCTGCGCCAGGCTGACCGCGCCCGCCTGCGCGAAGGGGTCCTCCACCGGCACGACCGCGGTGAGCCGGGACGACCGGAGCTGGATCCGGTCCAGCGTTTCGGGAAGAGCCTCGGGCAGCAGCCCCACCACGAGATCGT
>DASZUO010000147.1:0-17257 GCA_035547575.1 Amycolatopsis sp.
GTGTGTGTTTGATAGTGTTTCGGTGGTTATAGCGGCGGGGAAACGCCCGGACCCATCCCGAACCCGGAAGCTAAGCCCGCCAGCGCCGATGGTACTGCACCCGCCAGGATGTGGGAGAGTAGGACACCGCCGAACAAAACTCAAAAGCCCCAGGGCTTCGGTCGAGAATCTCGAATTCTCTCGAAGCCCTGGGGCTTTTCTTTGAGCAATGCTTGAAACCTGTGGATCGGCTGGGAAGGGGCGTACCTTCCCGGTGATCTAGTTACTGGTTCTCAAGCAGGCCGACGTTGGCGCGTCGGTTGGGAAGGTACGGCCCCATGCTCAGCGTAGTGCCCGACCCGGCAGCGGGTGATGACCGTCCAGGTTCGTCTGGTTCGGTGTCGTTGATCGACGAGTTGGTGCGCCAGGGTGCGCAGCGGATGCTGGCCGAGGCGGTGCAGGCGGAGGTGGACGCTTACCTGGCCCGGTTCGCCGGGGAGCGCGACGAGCACGGTCACCGGCTGGTGGTGCGCAACGGCTACCACCAACCGCGGCAGGTGACGACCACAGCCGGCGCGGTGGAGGTGACGATGCCGCGGGTCAACGACAAGCGGGTCGACCCGAAGACCGGTGAGCGGCAGCGGTTCGCCTCGGCGATCCTGCCGCCGTGGGCGCGCAAGACCCCGAAGATCACCGAGGTGCTGCCGCTGCTGTACCTGCACGGTCTGTCCTCCGGGGACTTCGTGCCCGCCATGGGTCAGTTCCTCGGCTCGGCGAAGGGTTTGTCGAGCTCGGTGGTGACGAAGCTGACCGAGCAGTGGCAGGCCGAGCAACGCGCGTTCGCCGCCGGGGATCTGTCCGATGTGGACTTTGTGTATCTGTGGGCGGACGGGATCCACGTCAACATCCGCCTGGAGGAGCAGAAACTGTGCCTGCTGGTGATGATCGGCGTGCGCGCTGACGGCCGCAAAGAGTTGGTCGCGCTGGCCGACGGCTACCGCGAGTCCATTGAGTCGTGGGCGGATCTGCTGCGGGACTGTAAGCGTCGCGGGATGCGTGCCCCGGTGCTGGCCGCCGGAGATGGTGCGCTCGGGTTCTGGGGCGCGCTGCGGGAAGTCTTTCCCGAGACTCGGGAGCAGCGCTGCTGGTTCCACAAGATCGCCAACGTGCTGGCGGCACTGCCCAAGTCCGCGCACCCCGGCGCGAAGAAGGCCCTCGCCGACATCTGGAACGCCGAAGACCGCCGCCACGCCCTCGACGCCGTGAAGGCATTCGACGCTGCCTACGGCGCGAAGTTCCCCAAGGCCGTCGCCAAGATCACCGACGACGTCGAGGAGCTGCTCGCGTTCTACGACTACCCGGCCGAGCACTGGATCCACCTGCGCACCACCAACCCGATCGAGTCCACCTTCGCCACCGTGCGCCACCGCACCAAAGTCACCAAGGGCCCCGGCTCACGCGCGGCCGGACTGGCCATGGCGTTCAAGCTGATCGAGTCAGCACAGGCCCGCTGGCGCGCCGTGAACGCACCACACCTCGTCGCCCTCGTCCGCGCCGGCGCCACCTTCACCGGCGGCAAGCTCATCGAGCGGTCCGGCGGGAAACAAGACCAGTCCGAAGCAGCCTGAAAGGACGCTTCAGCGGGTTACCGCGCCCAGCGATTCCACGAACCTGGTGAGCAGGCGGGCAAACTCAGCACGGTCGCCAACTGGCCAGTCGGCCATGGCCTGGTCGGCGACCTGTCGCCGGAAGGCATGAACCTCCGCTGACAGGCGCCGCCCAGCCGGCGTTCGCACCAGCAGGGCACGGCGGCCATCGGCCTGATCGGCCTCGCGCCGCACCAGCCCCGCCGTCACGGCCGCGGCGACCAGCTTGCTGGCACGTGGCTGGTCGATTCCCAGCGCGATGGCCACACTGGTGACGGTCGCCGGTCTGACCGCTTCCTCGGCTTCCTCGACGGCGTCCAGCACCTCGACACCGCCCCCCGACGCGGCGGTCGCCGCCGTCCCGCGATCGCCGCCAGAGCCGGCCGGCTGGCGTGCGGCAAGACGGGCGAGGGTGCGCCGGCTCTGGCTGCGGCGCAGAGCCACCATGGCGCGTTCCACCGCCTCGATGTGCTCATCCCCATCACGTCCCATGGCAACCCAGTATATGCTCTCCTACAGTTACTTGCTAAAGAACATCTACATGGAAGGAACATGGAGATGGAACGGCCTATCGGCTACTGGCTCAAGCACCTCGACCGTCTCATCGAGGCGGCGTTCGACCGCGTCCTCGCCGCCGAAGAGCTGACCCGACGGCACTGGCAGACCATGAACGCCCTGCGCAAATCACCGCAAGACACAGCCGCGCTGACCAACACGATGCGCCCCTTCTGGGGCCCTGGCGCGATCACCCTCGACAAAACGACCAGCGAACTGACCCGCCGCGGCTGGCTCACCCAAGACGACACCGGGCGCTACACACTCACGCCAGCCGGCCAGGCCGGACACGCCGCAGTCGAAGAGAAGGTGCACGCCATCCGCTCCACCATCCTCACCGGCATGACCGAAGACGACTACCACGCAACCGTCCGCGTCCTGCAGCAGATGACCGAAAACCTCGAACACGCCGCCGGACAGCACTCGGCCACAGCCCCTGCCTAAAGATCTTCATCCACAGGTCTTGACAATTACTCTTTTTCTTTTGCCTGACAACTAGTCCCGCGGCACGGCCAGTAACGTCTCGACATCCGCTCGCAGCGCGGACAGCCGTTCCTTCGCGGCGTCCCGGGCCTGCGCCAGCGCATCCGTCGGCGGCTCCGTCACCTCCAGATACGCCTTGAGCTTCGGCTCCGTGCCCGACGGCCGGATCACCACCCGAAGACCCGCGCCCCTGATCCGCAACGCGTCGGTCTCGGGCAACAGATCCTCGATGCTCACCTCGATGCCGGCCAATCGGCCAGGCGGAGACGCGCGCAGGGCACCCATCAGCTTCGACCGCTCGCTCAAGTCCGTGACCCGCAAAGACAACTGATCAGTCAGGTGCACCCCGAACCGGACCGACAACTCGTCCAGCACATCCAGCGGCGACCGGCCGGACTCCTTCAGCGTCGCGACGAAATCACACGCCAGCACAGCCGCTGCGATCCCGTCCTTGTCCCGCACGGAATCCGGATTCACGCACAGCCCCAGCGCCTCCTCGTAGGCGAAGATCAACCCCTCGCCGGCACGCGCGAGCCACTTGAACCCGGTCAACGTCTCGGCGTAGCGGGCACCATGCGCCGCGGCGATCTCGCGCAGCATCGACGACGACACGATCGTGGTCGCCACCAGCGGGTTCTCCCGATCGTTGGTGTCGAGGACGTACCCGCCCAGCAGGACCCCGGTCTCGTCGCCACGCAGCATCCGCCAGGAACCGTCGTGCTCCCGCACGCCCAGCGCGCACCTGTCGGCATCCGGATCGAGGGCGATCGCGAGATCGGCGTCCACTTCGGACGCCAGTGCCAACAGCAGGTCCGTGGCGCCTGGCTCTTCGGGGTTCGGGAAGGACACCGTGGGAAAGTCCGGATCGGGCTCGGACTGCTCGGCGACCAGGTGCATATCGGTGAACCCCGCCGCGGCCAGCGCCCGGCGCAGCAGGTCGGCGCCGACCCCGTGCAGTGCGGTCGCGGCAACGCGGAGCCTGCGCGCCGTGCCGCGCGGGATCGCCACGACCCGCTCCAGATAGGCCGTCACGATTTCGTCGCCGAGCACCGGCACTCCGAGCGTCCGGGGCAGGCTCACCGCTCCGGGCACGTGCGCGATCGCGGCCTCGATCTCGCCGTCGGCGGGTGGCACGATCTGCGCGCCGCTCGAGTCGTACAGCTTGTAGCCGTTGTCGGCGGACGGATTGTGCGACGCGGTGATCTGAATGCCGGCCGCCGCGTTCAGGTGCCGCACGGCGAACGCGAGCACCGGCGTCGGCAACGGGCCCGGCAGCAACTGGGCGTCGAATCCCGTCGCGAAGAGCACCTCGGCGGCCGCGTTCGCGAACCGCTCCGATCCGTGCCGTGCGTCGCGACCGACCACGACGATCCGCGAAGCCTCGCCGTGCCGCGTCAGCCAAGCCGCGACGGCCGCAGTGGTCTGCACCACTACGGCCGTGTTCATCCCGTTCGGTCCTGCGCGGACCGGACCGCGCAGCCCCGCGGTGCCGAACCGCAACGGGCCGCTCATCCGGTCTCGCAGATCGGCTACCGCGCCGGGCGTGCCGGCCATCGCGTCCGCGACCACCCGCTGCAGTTCGGTGCGCGCCTCGGGGTCGACGTCGGCGGCGATCCACCGGAAAGCGCGATCCCGCAAATCAGGCGTCAGCCGATCCTCGCTCACCCGCACAGCCTACGGCGCCCGGTGCTAGGCGCAGGCCACCAGCTTTCGGAGCAGAGTTCCCATGCGCTGCGCGGATGCCCGTCCCGCCTCGAGGACCTCCACGTGGCTGAGCGGCTCGCCGGTCATGCCGGCGGCGAGGTTCGTGACGAGCGACAGCCCGAACACCTCGATCCCGGCGGCCCGCGCCGCGATCGCCTCCAGCACCGTGGACATGCCGACCAGGTCCGCGCCGAGGGTCCGCAGCATCCGGATCTCGGCCGGCGTCTCGAAGTGCGGGCCGGGCAGACCCGCGTAGACGCCCTCCTCGAGGCTCGGATCGATCTCGCGGGCGAGGTCGCGCAGCCGGTGCGAGTACAGGTCGACGAGGTCGACGAAGTTCGCGCCGGTGATCGGTGACGTGGCGGTCATGTTGAGGTGGTCGCAGATCAGCACCGGCTGACCGACCTCGAACCCCTCGCGCAGGCCGCCCGCGGCGTTGGTGAGCAGCACCGACCGCACTCCGGCCGCCGCGGCCGTGCGCACGTTGTGCACGACGCGGCCGATGCCCTTGCCCTCGTAGAGATGGGTGCGGCCGAGCAACACGAGCGTGCGCTTGCCGTCGACGTCCAGCGAGCGCACGGTGCCGCCCTGGCCGACCGCGGTGGGCTGCTCGAAACCCGGCACCTCGGCGAGCGGGATCTCCGCGTCCGGAGTGCCGAAGACGTCGGCCGCGGGCCGCCACCCGGACCCGAGCACGACAGCGATGTCGTGCTTCGGAAATCCAGTGCGCTCGGCGATCGTCGCCGCCGCGGCGCCGGCGAGGTCCTGTTCGGTCATGCGGTGAGCCTAGGTCACCCGGTGATCGTGAACGTCGGCGCGATGCGCTCGTAGAACTCGGTCTTGGCCTTGTTCTCCTGCTCCGTCGGCACCGTCACGCTGATCGCCCACAGACCGCTGTTGACGCGGAAGATCTGCGCGAACGTGGTGCGGCTGATCTGGTTCGCCTTGGGGCTGCTGCCCCGGTCGAACGTCCGGTAGATCATCTCGACGCCGTCCCGCCCGTTGGCCAGCGGTTTCGTGCTGACCGGGGTGAACGCGCCGGTGCCGCGGTTGGTCGCCAGGCCCTTGGTGTACTGGTCGATCGTGTATGCCGGGAAGTACCCGGCGATGTGGTCCACCGCGAACATCTGGGACCCGTCCGGCGAGACCCATTCGACCAAAGTGGACGGTGGCAGGTTGTCGCCGAGGCCGGAGCCGGTGAACCGCGTCCAGTCGGCGGGTACCTCGACGGAGAACGCCGCGCCCTGCCCGCCCTTGACGTTCGACGCGTCGGCGGTGCGGCGCTCGAACTTCGTCGGCGCGGGTTCGGGTGGCGCCGACGGGTTGCCCTGCTGCGGGGGTGTGACCGGTTCGGCCCCGATCACCCGCGCCGCGACGAACCCGCCCGCGGCCGAGACGAGGAACAACAGGACGGCGACCGCGGCGAGCACCGCTGTCGCACGGGCGGTGCGGCTCTTCGGCACCGGTGCCGGGGTCTCCGCGGTCGCGGTGAACGGCAGCGGACCGGGATCGACCGCGAGCTGCTGGCTGACCTCCGCCGGGCGCTCCGGCGGGGCCACCGCCAGCGCCGGCGTGGCCGGCGCGATCTCCCGCGTGTCGGTCGCCTCGGCGCGGCGGCCGCTGGCCTGGCGGAACATCTCGGGCCCGAACAGCACCCGCGGAGCCTTCGTGAGCAGCGGATACAGCTGCTGCCGAACCTGGTGCAGCGGCATCCGGTCGCGCGGCTCCTTGGCCATCAGCCCGCTGATGACCGACGCCAGCGGACCGGGGGTCGGCTGCGGCACCTCACCTTTGACGACCTTGCCGATGGTCTCCAGCGGATCGCCGTCGGCGTCGTAGGGCGGGTGCCCCTCCGTCGCGTTGAACAGCGTCGCGCCGAGGCCCCACAGGTCCGCGCCCGGCGTGACCGCCCGGCCGGACGCGATCTCCGGCGCGATGTAGGCGGGTGAGCCGAGCGTCATCCCGGTGCGCGTCATCGTCGCCTCGGAGACGTTGCGGGCGATGCCGAAGTCCGTGAGCTTGATGCGGCCGTCCTCGGCGACGAGCACGTTGCCCGGCTTGACGTCACGGTGCGTGATCCCGGCGGCGTGCGCGGCCTCCAACGCGGCGGCGACCGCGTCACCCACCGCGGCGGCCTGTTCCACTGTGAGTGGTCCGTGCTCCCGGATCAGCTCGGCGAGGCTGTGCGACGCCAGCAGCTCCATGACGACGAACGGCTCGCCGTCCTGGCGCGCCACGTCGTGCAGCACGATCACGTTCGGGTGAGACAGCACGGCGATGGCCCTGGCCTCGCGCAGCGTGCGTTCGCGCAGCTCATCGGCCTGACCTGCGGTTACCCCCGGCGGCAGGCGGATTTCCTTGACCGCTACGGGGCGTTGCAGGAACTCGTCATAAGCCGACCAGACGGTGCCCATCGACCCGGAGCCCAGCACGGAACGCAGCCGGTAGCGTCCGGCTATGACGCGTGGCTCCTCGCTGTCGGTCGGCACCTGGACATTGTGGCGGATGCCGGTGGGGTGAACCGCGAGCAGGCTCACACCCGGGGGTGTTGTGTGGCCCCTAACATCAGGAAGTATGACTCAGGCTGGGACAACGGCGCCCGACGAGCTCGCGCTAGCCGCCGAGTTCGACGCGCCACAACGGGCCGACTGGCAGAAGCTGGTCGCGGGGGTCCTCCAGAAGAGTGGCAAGCTGCCGGAGGGCTTCGACGGCGCGCCCGAGAGCCTGCTGGCCACCAAGACCTACGACGGCATCGAGATCCAACCGCTCTACACGGCCGACGACACGGCCCCGCCGTCGGGGTTCCCCGGCCTCGCGCCGTTCGTGCGCGGCACCCGCCCGGAGGGCGCGGTCGGCACCGGCTGGGACGCGCGAGCCCTGCACGCGCACTCCGATCCGGCCGTCACCAACCGGAACGTGCTCGCAGACCTGGAAAACGGCGTCTCGTCGCTGTGGCTGCGCGTCGGTGGCAATGCCCTGCCCCTGTCCGCGCTCGCTGACGCTTTCAACGAGGTGTACCTCGACCTCGCGCCGGTCGTACTCGATGCCGGCGCCGACTACGAGGCCGCCGCGAACGCGCTGCTCGAGGTGCTCGCCGAGAAGAACATCCCCGACAGCGAGGTCATCGGCACCCTCGGTGCGGACCCGATCAGCCTGCGTGCCCGCACCGGTACCGCCCACGATGTCGTACCCGCCGCCGCGCTGGCGGCCCGCCTCGCGGCGAAGCACCCGAAGCTGCGTGCGATCGTCGCCGACGGCCTGCCCTACCACGAGGCCGGTGGTTCGGACGCCCAGGAACTGGGCGCTGCCATCGCCGCGGGCGTCGCGTACCTGCGTGCGCTGACCGGCGCGGGTCTGAGCGTCGAGGACGCCGCCGCGCGGCTCGAGTTCCGCTTCGCGGCCACCGCGGACCAGTTCCTCACCATCGCGAAACTGCGCGCCGCGCGCCGGTTGTGGGCGCGCGTGACGGAGGTGTCGGGTGCCGCGCCGCAGGGGATGAAGCAGCACGCCGTGACCTCGACCGCCATGCTGACCCAGCGTGACCCGTGGGTGAACATGCTCCGCAACACCGTCGCCTGCTTCGCCGCGGGAGTCGCCGGCGCCGACGCGGTCACGGTGCTGCCGTTCGACGCCGCGATCGGGCTGCCGGACGCGTTCTCGCGCCGCGTCGCGCGCAACACGCAGGCGATCCTGCTGGAGGAGTCCCGGCTCTCCGGCGTCATCGACCCGTCGGGCGGCTCCTGGTACGTCGAGAACCTCACCGACGCGCTCGCCAACGCCGCCTGGCGCGAGTTCACCGAACTCGAGCGGCAGGGCGGGATCGAGGCCGCGCTCGACTCCGGCTTCGTCCGCGACCGCCTCGCGCGGACGTGGGAGCAGCGCGCGAAGCGCCTGGCCACTCGCAAGGACCCGATAACCGGGGTCAGCGAGTTCCCCGACCTCGCCGAACGGCGGATCGAGCGCGAATCCGCGCCGCCGGTGGCTGACGGCGGCGGGCTGCCGCGGATCCGTTACGCGCAGGGCTTCGAGCAGCTGCGCGACCGGTCCGACGCGCACCTGGCCTCGCATGGGGCGCGGCCCAAGGTCTTCCTCGCCACCCTCGGTCCGGTCGCCGCGCACACCGCCCGCGCGATGTTCGCGTCGAACCTGTTCCAGGCGGGCGGCGTCGAGCCCGTCAACCCCGGCGCGGTCGACGACCCGGTCGCCGCGTTCCGGGAGAGCGGCGCGGAGGTCGCGTGCCTGTGCGGCACCGACAAGGCCTACGCCGAGCAGGCCAACGACGTCGCCGCGGGCCTCGCCGAAGCCGGCGCGAAAGCGGTGCTCCTCGCGGGCAAGCCGGACGAGTCCTACCGTGGGATCACCGGCTTCGCCTACACCGGTTGCGACGCGCTCGCCGTGCTGACCAGCACACTCGAAACGCTGGGAGTGAAGTGATGGCCATCCCCGACTTCTCCGACGTCGAACTCGGCATCCCCGACCCCGGCAGCCAGAGCGACTGGGCCGAGGCGCTGCACGCGAGCACGGGCAAGGGCGCGGACGCGCTGGTCTGGGAGACGCCCGAGGGCATCGGCGTCAAACCCGTATACAGCTCCGAAGACCTGTCCGATGTGGACTTCCTGAACACTTATCCGGGCATCGCGCCGTTCCTGCGCGGCCCGTACCCGACGATGTACGTCAACCAGCCGTGGACCATCCGGCAGTACGCCGGGTTCTCGACCGCCGACGAGTCCAATGCCTTCTACCGGCGAAACCTGGCCGCGGGCCAGAAAGGGCTTTCCGTCGCGTTCGACCTGGCAACCCACCGCGGCTATGACTCGGACCACCCGCGCGTGTCCGGTGACGTCGGCATGGCGGGCGTGGCGATCGACTCGATCTACGACATGCGGCAACTCTTCGACGGCATCCCGCTGGACAAGATGAGCGTGTCGATGACCATGAACGGCGCCGTGCTGCCGGTGCTGGCGCTCTACATCGTGGCGGCCGAAGAGCAGGGCGTGCAGCCCGAACAGCTGGCCGGGACCATCCAGAACGACATCCTCAAAGAGTTCATGGTCCGCAACACCTACATCTACCCGCCGCAGCCGTCGATGCGGATCATCTCCGACATCTTCGGCTACACCTCGCAGCGGATGCCGCGGTTCAACTCGATCTCGATCTCCGGTTACCACATGCAGGAAGCCGGAGCCACGGCCGACCTCGAACTGGCCTACACGCTCGCGGACGGCGTCGAATACATCCGCGCCGGGCTCGACGCGGGCCTGGACATCGACAAGTTCGCGCCGCGGCTGTCGTTCTTCTGGGCCATCGGCATGAACTTCTTCATGGAAGTCGCCAAGATGCGCGCCGCCCGGCTGCTCTGGGCGAAGCTGGTGAAGCAGTTCGAGCCGAAATCGGACAAATCGCTGTCGCTGCGCACGCACTGCCAGACCTCGGGTTGGTCGCTGACCGCGCAGGATGTCTACAACAACGTCGTCCGCACGTGCGTCGAGGCGATGGCGGCGACCCAGGGGCACACGCAGTCGCTGCACACCAACGCCCTCGACGAGGCGCTCGCGCTGCCCACCGACTTCTCGGCCCGCATCGCCCGCAACACCCAGCTGCTGCTGCAACAGGAAACCGGCAACAACCGGGTCATCGACCCGTGGGGCGGCAGCGCGTTCGTCGAGCGGCTCACCTACGACCTCGCGCGCAAGGCGTGGGGCCACATCAGCGAGGTCGATTCCGCGGGCGGCATGGCGCGCGCCATCGACGCCGGCATCCCGAAGCTGCGCATCGAGGAGGCCGCGGCGCGCACACAGGCGCGTATCGACTCCGGGCGGCAGCCAGTGATCGGCGTGAACAAGTACCGGGTCACCGAGGACGAGCAGATCGACGTGCTCAAGGTCGACAACGCCGGCGTCCGCGCGCAGCAGCTGGAGAAACTGCGGCGGCTGCGCGAGGAGCGCGACGAGGACGCCACCCAGGACGCGCTGCGGCGGCTCACCGCGGCCGCCGACGGCGACGGCAACCTGCTGGAACTCGCCGTCGACGCCGCCCGCGCGAAAGCCACCGTCGGCGAGATCTCCGGCGCGCTGGAGAAGGTCTGGGGGCGGCATGCCAGCCAGATTCGTACGATCTCGGGCGTGTACCGGGACGAGGTCGGGAAATCCCAGAACGTGGACAAGGCACGCGAGCGCGTCGAGAAGTTCGCCGAGGACGAAGGCCGCCGGCCGCGCATCCTGGTCGCCAAGATGGGGCAGGACGGGCACGACCGGGGCCAGAAGGTGATCGCGACCGCGTTCGCCGACCTGGGCTTCGACGTCGACGTGGGCCCGCTGTTCTCCACCCCGGCCGAGGTCGCGCGTCAGGCCGTCGAGGCCGACGTGCACATCGTCGGTGTGTCCTCGCTGGCCGCCGGGCACCTGGCGCTGGTCCCCGCGCTGCGGGAGGAACTGCAGAAGCTCGACCGCTCGGACATCAAGATCGTGGTCGGCGGGGTCATCCCGCCGCAGGACTACGACGAGCTGCGCGCGTCCGGCGCGGCCGCGATCTTCGGGCCGGGCACGGTGATCGCCGACGCGGCGCTGGGCCTGCTGGATCAGCTGGAGCAGGCCTGAGTGGCTCGCGCCGTTGACGTCGAGGCGTACGCCAAGGGCGTGCTCGCGGGCGATCGCGGCACTCTGTCGCGCGCGATCACGCTCGTCGAGTCCAACCGCGCGGATCACCGAAAGCAGGCGCAGGAGCTGCTGGTCGAGCTGCTGCCGCACTCCGGTGGCGCCCGGCGGGTCGGCATCACCGGCGTACCCGGGGTCGGCAAGTCGACATTCATCGACCAGCTCGGCACGGACCTGACCGAAGCCGGGAGCCGGGTCGCGGTGCTCGCCGTCGACCCGTCGTCCACCCGGACCGGCGGCAGCATCCTCGGCGACAAGACCCGGATGGCGCGCCTGTCGGTCGACCCGGCGGCGTTCATCCGCCCGTCGCCCACGTCCGGCACGCTCGGCGGCGTCGCCCGTGCCACTCGCGAGACGATCGTGCTGATGGAGGCGGCCGGCTACGACGTCGTGCTGGTCGAGACCGTCGGCGTCGGGCAGTCCGAAGTGACCGTCGCGAACATGGTCGACTGCTTTCTCTTCCTGACCCTCGCGCGCACCGGCGACCAGTTACAGGGCATCAAGAAGGGCGTGCTGGAACTCGCCGACGTCATCGCGGTCAACAAGGCCGACGGCGAGCACGAACGCGAGGCCAAGCGGGCCGCGCGGGAGCTGGCCGGGGCCCTGCGGATGATCTACGGACCGGACGCCGCGTGGACGCCACCAGTGCTGACCTGCAGCGGACTGACCGACATCGGGCTGGACACGGTGTGGCAGCAGATCGAGCGGCACCGCGCGCAGCTGGCCGAGTCCGGCGAGCTCGAGCGCAAGCGCAAGCAGCAGCAGGTCGACTGGACCTGGGCGATGGTGCGCGACCAGTTGCTGGGCAGCCTGGCCGAGCATCCGGGTGTGCGCAAGGTCGTGCCGGAGGTCGAACAGGCGGTCCGCGACGGCGAGCTGACCGCCACTTTGGCGGCGCAACGTATTCTCGACGCTTTCGGAGCGTGACTTCTCGCTACCGCACCAGGCACACTGTGCCCTGGTGTTCGAGGGAGGCGATGTCGTGACGAAGGTTCGTGCTGTGCTGGCGGGACTCATGCTGGGGGTGCTGGTCGCGCTGACCGTCCCCACGGCGGTCGCCGCCGCCGCGCCCGCCGCGTCAGTGGTGCTCCTCGCGCAGGCCGGCCCGGTCGCCGAGCAGACCACGGCGCCGCCCGGTCCGCGCATCGACCCCGCCGACAACGATCGCGCCAACGCGGCGAAGACGAAGAGCAAAATCGTCGTAGGAGTACTCGCCGCGATACTCGCGGTGATCGTCCTGTGGGGTCGCAGCGTTCGCAAGAAGAGGCGTAAGAAGTCCTCCGACCAGGCGAAAGGTAAGTAAGCGGACCGGGCGCTACAGCTAGGCCGAAGTGCCCTCTGCCGTTCAACGCAGATCCACTACCGGCCGTCCCCAGGTCACCCTCCGAAGTGTCCACTTGCGCGCTGCATGGTGCAGGATTGCGGCAAATGGGTTACACGCTTTTAAAAACGGAGGTTGGGTGTGACCGTGCTCGACTCACGGCGGGAGCTTCCCGGCGACCGCGACGGGCGCCATGCCTCGTTCGGGGTGTCGGACGCGCTGATTACCGCGGATGGCGTCAGCATGGCTCCTGTGACCGACCTCGGTGCGGGCAGAGGGCCGTGCTGGCTGGACCAGTCCCTTGAACGCGGCGGGGCCGACGTGGTCGCCTGGCGCCGTCACATCCACGCCAACCCGGAGCTCTCGCGGCACGAATTCGCGACGACAGAGTTGATTTGCTCGGTGTTGCGGTCGGCCGGGCTCGAGCCGTCGGTGCTCCCCGGCGGGACCGGAGTGATCTGTGACGTCGGCACCGGTTCGAGGTGTGTCGCGCTGCGCGCCGACATCGACGCGCTCCCACTGACCGAGGCGACCGGCTTGCCCTATTCGTCCACGGTGGAAGGCGCCGCGCACGCATGCGGGCACGATGCGCACACCGCGATCCTGCTGGGCGCCGCGGTCGCGCTGGCTTCCGCGCCCGAGTTGCCGGGCCGCGTCCGGCTGATCTTCCAGCCCGCCGAGGAGGTCATGCCCGGCGGTGCGCTGGATGTGATCACGGCCGGCGGGCTCGAGGGTGTGGACCGGATCTTCGGGCTGCACTGCGACCCGCGACTGCAGGTCGGCAAGGTCGGGTCTCGTGTCGGCCCCCTGACCTCGGCGGCGGACCTGATCGAGTTGCGGCTGACGTCGCCCGGCGGGCACACGTCGCGACCGCACCTCACCGCGGATCTGGTGCACGCGCTCGGCGTGGTCATCACGTCGCTGCCGTCCCTGCTGTCGCGCCGGGTCGATCCGCGCTCGGGCACGGTGCTCGTCTGGGGGGCCGTGCATGCCGGCCAGGCCGCGAACGCCGTGCCGCAGGACGGCGTCCTGCGCGGCACCCTCCGGACGGCCGATCACGAGGTGTGGACGGCCCTGGAGCCGCTGGTCGCGTCGTCGGTGCAGTCGCTGCTGGCCCCGACCGGAGTCGGTTTCGAGCTGGACTACCGCCGCGGCGTGCCCCCCGTGGTCGGCGACGCCAACAGCACGGCCCTGCTGCAGGCCGGCGTGGAGGCGGCCCTTGGCGAGAACGCGTTGACGGGCACGGAACAGTCCTCGGGCGGCGAGGACTTCGCCTGGTACCTGGAACAAGTGCCAGGCGCCTTCGCCCGGCTGGGCGTCTGGCCGGGCGACGGCGAGATGCGTGACCTGCACCGCCCAACCTTCGAACTCGACGAACAAGCTCTGGCCGTCGGGATCCGGGTGATGGTCCATACGGCCCTGGCGTCGTTGGCGGGCTGAGGGTACGGCTGTCCCCGTCGGCTGGTTGCCCGTGGCGGCCGGCTGTTTCAGTCGGCTTGCTGTCCGGTCGACCTGTTCCGTCGGCTGGCTGTCCGGTCTGTCTGTTCGGTCGGTCGACTGTTCTGGTCGGTCTGTTCGGTCGGTCGACTGTTCTGGTCGGTCTGTTCGGTCGGCTGGCTGTCTGGTCGGTCTGTTCGGTCGGTCGACTGTTCTGGTCGGTCTGTTCGGTCGGCTGGTTGTTTCGGTCGGTCTGTTCGGTCGGCTGGCTGTTTCGGTCCGGCTCTTCAGTCGGTCGACTGTTCGGTCGACTTGTTCTGTCGGCCGGCTGTTCGGCCGACCTGCTGGCTGCCTGGCGTTCGCCCTTGCCGCTCCCTCCGCGCAGGTGTGTGGTGGCGAGGTTGCTGATCTGTTCGGCCCGGTGACGGACCGGACCATTGCCCGCCGCGGCCCGCGGCCTCGGCGCGCCCGACACCGGGGTCGGTCGCGTCCTCACCATGTGGCAACACCGCGCTCACCCGAGAGCCTCGCAGACTCGCGCGTCCCCGTTCGTCACCGCTCGACTGCTGCCTCCGCACCGGCAACCCGCCACTGAGCTGGCACTTCAGCCATGGCTCCGGCAATCGGCACCCCCGGCGACCTTCAACCCCGCCGCCGTCTCGTTACGTGGCGTCGTCTTGTGACGTGGCGTGGCCTTGTGACGTGGCGTGGCCTTGTGACCTGGCGTGGCCTTGCGACTTGCCGTCGCGTGACTGCCGCCGCCTCGTGACCCGCCGTCGCATGCCTTGCCGTCGCCTCGTGACCTCGAGTGGCCTCCGATAGGTGTCGCACGCGACTTGCCGTCGTCTCACGACCCGCCGTCGCCTTGTGACCCGGCGCGGCCTCCCGACTTGCCATCGCCGCCCGACCCGGCGTGGCGTCCCGACTCGGCGCGGCCTCCCACTGGCCATCGCCGCCCGACCCGGCGTGACCTGCCGACCCGGCGCGGCCTCGCGACCAGCAACGCCTCGCTATCCCACCGCTCCGGCCCGCACCAAGGTCCCGCCACGCCACCCCCGGCGCCACCGCCGCGCCCGCTCGCCACCCACCCGGTCGGCCGAGTTATCCACAACCATCGACTTATCCACAGATTGGGTTTTTCCTGCTCGCGGCGCCGGTACCAATGGGTCCATGCTGGAGGAATGAACCAGCCTGGGGATAACCGCAGCGCCGAGCGGCGCTCACCGAAACTCTTATGTCGCGATGCCGCGGCACGGGCGCGTACGCAGGTCGTCGACGTAATCCGTCGGTGCGCCCGCCGCCTCGGCCGCATCCGCGAGCACGCCCAGATAGCTGGCCGAGGGCAGCCCGCCCTCATAGGCGTCGAGCACATACAGCCACGCGAGCACCGACCCGTCCATGGTCTGCGCACGCAGCCGGATCTTGTTGTGCAGCCCGAGTTCGCCGCCCTCCCAGCGATCGAGTTGAGCCTCGTCGAGCGGGATCACGTCGTAGAGCACCACGAATACGCGCGAGCCGGGGTCCTCGACGATGGTCGCCAGCGCACCTTCCCACCCGATGTCCTCGCCGCCGAACGTCAGGCGCCAGCCCTCGAGCCAGCCGGTGCCCGCCATCGGCGAATGCGGGGCGCGCTCCATCATTTGAGCGGGCTCCATGTTGGACCCGTAAGCGGCATACAACGGCACGACCACAGCCTAGCGACCCGGTGCTCCCCCGACCGGATGTACTCCACGTGTGCCCTCTTAAGGTGGACACGACCGCCATGAGTAGGAGGATGACGTGACCAGGATCGTGATCATGGGCGGGGGCCCGGCCGGCTACGAGGCGGCGCTGGTGGCCGCTCAGCACGGCGCCGACGTCACGATCGTCGAACGGGATGGGCTCGGCGGGGCGTGCGTCCTCTACGACTGTGTTCCGTCCAAAACGTTCATCGCGTCCTCGGGCGCTCGCGCGAGCATGCACGGCCTCGGTGAGCTGGGCATCGTCACCGACATGGCGGACACGAGCATCGATCTGCGCACGGTACAGGGCCGCGTCAAGGGCCTGGCGCTCGCGCAGTCCGCCGACATCCGTGCCAGGGTCCAGCGCGAAGGTGTGCGCGTGATCATCGGCGAAGCGGAGTTCGCGGACGAAGAGCCCGGTCTCGCCGCCCACAAGGTCGCCGTCACGCCCCGGTCGGGCGAACCTGAGGTGCTCGACGCCGACGTTGTGCTGATCGCCACTGGCGCCACGCCGCGCGTGTTGCCCGGTGCGGTGCCCGACGGCGAGCGCATCCTCGACTGGCGCCAGCTCTACGACCTGCGTGAACTGCCCGAGCATCTCGCCGTGATCGGTTCCGGCGTCACGGGCGCCGAGTTCGCGTCCGCCTACACCGAGATGGGAGTCAAGGTCACCGTTGTGTCCAGTCGCGATCGCGTCCTGCCACATGAGGACGCCGACGCGGCCGCGGTGCTTGAGGAGGTCTTCTCCCAGCGTGGCACCGCCGTGGCGAAGCACGCGCGTGCCGACAAAGTCGAGCGCACCGAGAAGGGTGTGGCCGTGCACCTCACCGACGGCCGCACTATCGAGGCCAGCCACGCGCTGATGACCGTCGGTTCGGTTCCGAACACGCAGGACATCGGCTTGGAACGCGTCGGCATCGAGGCCGGGCCGGGCGGCTTCATCACCGTCGACCGGGTGTCGCGCACGAGTGTGCCCGGCGTGTACGCGGCGGGCGACTGCACGGGTGTGCTCATGCTCGCCTCGGTCGCCAGCATGCAGGGCCGCATCGCGATGTGGCACGCGCTGGGGGAGGGCGTCGCGCCGATCAAGCTCAAGACCGTCGCTGCCAACGTCTTCACCCACCCGGAGATCGCCACCGTCGGCATCTCGCAGCAGGCGATCGACTCGGGGGAGGTGCCTGCGCGCACGATCATGCTGCCGCTGGCCACCAACGCCCGCGCGAAAATGGAGGGCCTCCGCCGCGGTTTCGTGAAGCTGTTCTGCCGCCCGGCGACCGGTGTGGTTGTCGGCGGTGTCGTGGTCGCCCCCCCCGCGAGCGAGCTGATCCTGCCGATCGCCCTCGCCGTGCAGAACCAGCTGACCGTGGAACACCTCGCTCTGACCTTCTCGGTCTACCCGTCACTCTCGGGCTCCATCACGGAGGCCGGCCGCCAGTTGATGCGCCACGACGACCTCGACTGACGCAAGCCTCCCGCTTCCGCCGCGGCACACGCCCCAGCCGAAGCCGACCGTCCACCCCAGACGGACAAGCCTTGCCGCAGCGGCAATCGACGAGGCTTACGCCCACCGGGCGTGGCGAGACGCATGCCCGGTGACGCCTGGCGAGACGTATGCCCACTTGCGCTGACGACGCGCACGCCCAATGAGGCGCGACGAGACCCACGCTCAACGGCCCGATGAGGCGCACGCCCAGCCGGGCCCGACCAAGTCCGATCACGCGGCCATCAGCCGAGTCGTCGGCGTTGCGGTGGTCACTC